>CALDJX010000047.1 GCA_937899075.1 uncultured Planctomyces sp.
ACCACGACCTCGTTGGGTACCAGCTTTCCCGCCTTAATGAATTCGTCGATCGTCGAACAGTTTCAATTGCGCAGCCAGACCGATATCGCTCATTCACTCTCCGAGGAGAGAGTCGCAAACGAGTTTGCGCAGAAGGGAACTCATCGAGCAGACTGCCCAAATCGAGTCATGGATTCCCGCATGTCCCCTCTCCTCGCTGGGGCTCGACTATCCCCAGGGAGAGTGAATTTTCAATTCCGACAGTTGTGTAGATACCGGTGGCCAGAGGGAGAGTCGGCCTCGCGAGCGGGTGAACGTGCTGGCCACGGGAAGAACGAAAATTCCCGCTCGTATCAAAAATCGGGAAGTTGTTTCCGCACGTTCCATGGCGACAAACGTTGAAACAGTCGTCGCGACCGAATGAGTCAGATGCCCTTCTGATCCCACTTTCCGTAGTGGAAGTAGAGCGAGACGGCGATGGCTCTTGCGGTAATGTCGGCGACCATGCCTCCCCAGGCACCCAGCAGGCCGTAACCCATTTCGATGCCCAGCCAGTAACCAAGCGGCAGTCGAATCAGGAAGACCGCGCAGACGTTGATCATCATTGGTCGAATTGTTTCACCGGCTCCGCGAAGTCCAACGGCGTAGACAATGACGATCGACAAGGGGATCTCGAAGAGTGCGAGCAGTCGAATGGCGGGCACTCCGACTGCGGCAACCATCGGGTCCTCGTGCATCAGTGCATAAATCAATTCGGCACCGCAGAAGAATGTGATCGTCACGATGGTCGCCAGGATGCATGACTGAAGTACGGCTTCGTGTCCGCCGAGTCGTGCTCGGTCGGGACGTCCCGCTCCCAGGCACTGGCCGATCATGGTGGCCGCGGCGGTGCCCCACGCCCAGGCGGGCAGGTAATTGATCGCTTCAATCTGAATGCCCACGATGTGGGCGGCAAAGATGGCTTCGCCAGCGGCTCCGGTGCCCAGCCCGGCGACGACTTTCAGAAAGAGAAAGTGTCCTCCCCACATCAGAAAACTGTCGATGGCAGCGGGGATTCCGATGCGGAGGACTCGGCCGATCGTGGCGAGGTCCGTGGCGGACGCCCAATCTGGTTTGGCGACGAATCCGGCCGTCCCTCGAACCAGCATCCACAACATCAGGACGAACCCGGCAAATCTGGCGGCGACGGTTCCGACCGCGATGCCGTCCATGCCGTAGGCCGGCAGCGGGCCGGCTCCAAATGCGAGCACGCTTGAAAACATCACGTTCAGGATGCTGACCAGACCGAGGATCCACATCGGTGCCCGCATGTTTCCAGAACCTCGCAGCGCGGCCGAGCCGATCAGCAGGACACTCGAAAATGCGTGGCCGTAGCAGCAGAGTCGAAGGTATCGAACGAGCAGAGCCTGACTGCCTGCTTCAAGCTGGAGGAATTCTCCAAAGGCTGGAGCTGCCACGTAAAGAAATCCCGCAGCCGCGATACCCATTCCCAGAGCCAGCGAAATGGATGAACTGGCGACTCGCCCGGCAGCGTCTCGTTGAAACGCTCCCCAGTGTCGGGCAACCAGGGCTGTCGTGCCGGTCGCGACGAGCGAAAAAATCAGCTCAGCCAGCCAGTTGACATAGGCCGCGGTTCCGATCGCTGATGTGGCGGCGGTGCTGATTCTTCCTGAAAGAATTGTGTCGACGAATCCGACGAGGAAATTCAAAAACTGCTCGGCCAGAACGGGCAGCGCCAGAAACAGAATTGTTGTGCGAGGGTTTCCCGTCAGAAACTGTGTCAACTGGTGACTGTCCTGAACGCTGCCAGTGCCGGCCTGATCGGTGACACCTGAACCGCTGCGATCATCGACTGGTCGCGCGTCGGTCCGAGACGAAGCGGAGCCGTCGGAGTCGATGCTCCTTTCATCGGACTCAGTCATTGCGAAGTCGGACTCCCACGCGTTCGAGCTGGAATCGGACCAGTCCTGCAACCTGCTTGTTGAATTGAGCATCCGAACTCATCGTCAGCGGCATGTTGAATTCGGATGATTCGAGCATGGCTCCCTTCTGACTCGAAAGAGGGCCCTGGGTTCGCGTTGAATGTCGAACTCCTCGCTGGCGGAACCGCCGACTGGACAGCATCGTGACGGCGAGGCCGACATCTGAAACGGATTCGGTCGTGATCGACTTTTTCTTTTTCAAAAACAGAACGCCGATTGCGCCGACAATTTGTTCAGGCGACATGCGAATGCTGGCACGGCCAAAGAAAAGTGCGAGCAGCATTCCCAATGGCATCAGACCAGCGAACACGAAAAGGCTCATGAAGGCGAGGATGCCAAGTTTGATGGCCAGAGGGTCGTCGCCGCCAATTGCTGTCGCGATGAACGTTCCCACGGCTCCGTACCAGATGCTGCAGAAAAACGTCAGAAAAGTTCCGACGAAGATCTTCAGAACGAGCGGCACCTGGATTCCGTAACTGAAGGTGAGCGTTTCTCCGTCGTCGAGGTCAATTCGGATTTTCGAGTCCCCTGGAATCTCATAAGGATCGAGTGCCGGCGGGCGTTCGAGAATCCGAGCATGACTGCCTGATGGGTCCGTCATATCCGACAGGTCGTCGTCCGACAGGTCGTTGTCCGACGATGAATCTGAATCGTCGTCAGAGTCTTCGAGATAAACGCGGGCGCAGTCAGGGCAGACTCGCTTGCCGTCACCAATCATCAATTCGCTGTCACAATCTTCGCAGTACTTCGGCAGAGAACCAGTCCCGCCGCCTATCTGCTTTGATCGGCCACTGACGCCAAGGAACTGGTTGATCGAACTGGCGAGCCAGCGTTTTTCTTCGTAGCTCAAACCGGTTGCGAACTTTTCAGTCTCGCTGACGCCTTCCATCTGAATCGCGTAAACGGGTTGGTCGTTTTCGCTGTACGACTCGACCAGTTCTGCGTGGGAGTTCCCGTCAAGCGGCAACTTCTTCAGCTTCTTTTTTCCGAATAGCGTTTTCTGAATCGCAAACTGTTCACGTTCGACGGAAAGCAGAATCTGGGTAAACCGCATCCGAACCCAGGCGACGATCATTCCTATTCCGACCGCCCAGAAGATTCCGAATAACGGAATCAGGATGAACAATGGTGGTGCGTCGTCACCGTTCTGTTCGGCGAAACCGGCGACTAGAAATCCGCCCGAAACCGTCGCGGTAATGCCAAGCCAGGCGACACCGAAACAACCGATGCTGCGAGCGCGTTTGCCGCCCGGCGGGATGGCGATGACCAGTTGGCTGTCCGAAGATTTAACCACCTGAATGCCGACTCCGGCGGGCGGTTTTTTGAGTTCCTGAGTCATTGAGAAACTCCAGCGACGTGACGACGATCGGCAATATAAATTCGTTAGCAGCCGGTTGAAAATGATCGACCATTCAAGTTTTGGTGTGCCACTGGCTCTGCCAGTGCGGAAATACCTGTCGCCGCCGACCTCGAAAAGCACTGGCAGAGCCAGTGGCACTCTTTTTAACAGTCTGTAGTAGTGTTTTTCGTCAGGCCCACTGTACGGGATCGGTTTCGAGATCGCTTGCCCACACAGTCAGGTCGGGAAACTGGTCGCGTAGCCGTTCGGCGAGGTTTTCCATGGCCGGTCTCTCGGTCGGGTAGTGGCCGGGCAGAACCAGGGCGATGCCGTGAGTTCTTGCTTCCAGGCACGCGTGAAACCTTGCTTCGCCGGTTAACAGAACGTCGCACCCGTGACGGGCCGCGTCGTTCATGAACTCAGCCGCAGCGCCGCACGCGATTCCGACGCGTTTGATTGTTGTCGACGATTCGCCAACGAAGCAGGTGTTGTCGATCTTCAGCGCCTGCTTCACCAGATCGACAAACTCGGCCAGCGAAACTTCAGCCGAAAGATCCCCGAACCGGCCCGCACCGATCGACTCGTCATCGGTTGCCGACTCAGACGCGTCGGCGAGAGTTCGGATTGGCTTCACGTTGCTCAAGTTGAGCGAAGCAGCAAGCTGACGATTCACGCCTTCGTAAGCGCTGTCGTAGCTCGTGTGTGGGGAATAAACCGCGACGCCGGCTCGGATCAATGAAAGCAGCATGCGGCCTTCGCTGGTGTCGTCCGTTAGTTTCTTCACCGCTCGAAAGAGGATCGGATGATGAGCGACGACCAGGCTGGCTCCCCGGGAAACAGCTTCTTCGGCGACGTCCGGTGTCAGCGTCAGGCAGGTCATGATCGAGCTGATGGCGTCGTCCCGCTGCCCGATCAGGAGACCGGTGTTGTCCCAGTCTTCGGCCAGTTCGGGCGGCGCGAAGTCGGAAAGAAAGTCGAGAATTTCGCTGGCGATCATCGTCAGATTCCGGGCTGATTTGCGGTAAGAATTCAGAGAGCGTTGGTGGTTCAATTGCGAAGCGGACTTCGTCAGGCGGAGCCTGACCTACTGCTGGTAGCCTCGTTTTGCCTGGGTGTAGAACTGGTAGTTCTGGTAGGCGAGGCTGCCGAACATGAGAGCGGCAAGGTACATCTGCAGGTTCGCAAAGTAGAGAGCCATCAGGCCGGCGGCCATCATGCCGATCTGATACGCGCGGGATTGCCCGGAGTAGCTGCCTCGTCCATTGCAGAGTTCGAAACAGATCTTGCCCCCGTCGAGCGGGAAGACGGGCATCAGGTTGACCAGTCCCCAGAACAGGTTGATGAACTTGAGCTGAAGAATGGCAAAAACAATGCCGCCAGCAGCGCTGCTGGACATGAGCGTTTTGGCCCATGCCTGATCTTCAACCAGGCCTGCCCGAATCCAAAGATCCACGCAAAGCACAATGGCATACAGCCCGAAACCGGCGAGTGGTCCGGCAAAGGCAATCCAGATGGCACGTTTGCGCGTGTAGCCGTGGCCGGGGGAGTAGCGTGCAAAGCCTCCGAAACCGTGCAGGACGATGTCGGGATGCCATCCGTAGCTTCGAGCAACCAGCGCGTGACCGAGTTCGTGGACAAGGATCGAGACAAACAGGCATCCCACCCAGATCGTGACGAGCGAGAGTTCTGGCCTCGCAGACCCGAGCAGCAGACCGATCAGCCAGAACAGCGGGTGAACGCGGACGGGGATCCCCAGCACGGAGAATCGCAGGTCATACTGCGTTGTTCCCGGATCGCCCAGCAGTTGCATCATTACTCGATTCCTTCCGGCATGATCTGGTCAGTGGGTCAGCGTCGACGACGTGGCTCGACAATCATTGGTTCGGCATGTGCGATGTTCAACACTCTTCGCAGGTCGCGCGTATTTCTTCGTTGCGTTTCTGGATCTCGCGGCGAAACTCGCGACGCATCGTGGCACCTTCGTGGCGGCGTCGATCTTCTGCGCTGTCCAGGACGATCGGTTCGACGGGGACGGGTTTGCCGGCGTCGTCCACTGCGACCATCGTGAAGTAGCACGAGTTGGTGTGTCGGCAACTTCGCTTCTGGATGTTTTCGGAAATGACCTTCACGCCGACTTCCAGAGACGTTCGTCCGGTGAAATTGACCGTCGCCAGGAACGTGACCAGCTCGCCGATGCGAACGGGCTGTTTAAAGACAACCTGATCGACGCTCAGTGTGACCACATAATTGCCGCTGTATCGAGAGGCGCAAGCGTAGGCGACCTCGTCCAGCATTTTCATCATCTCGCCGCCGTGCACGTTCCCCGAGAAGTTCGCCTTGTCGGGCGTCATCAGGACGGACATCGTGAGACATTTTTCACGTTGCGATATTTGGACTTCGGCCATCAAATCGGCTCCTCGATATTCTTTGGAAGGAGCACGATTTTCGACGCGGCCAGCTGTGCTCCAGCGAGGGGCAGTCTGACGCAAACCAACTCGCACGAAAAGCCGCCGCCGACTTGCCACGACGGCGGCTGATTCCGGCGTTATCAGCGGATGACGAAGCAGGTCACAAACCACCGACCGGATTCGGAATTCTGGAACATGTCCATGCCCATTGCGGTCGCTGGAGCGTCGAGCACTTCGAACGATTCTGACGTTTCGATCCAGCTGGTGACGGCCTGCAAAGCGGCGTCGTGGATCGTAGTTTCAGACTCGGTCGCGAAGACGAGCTTTTTCAGTTCAGCCTGCGGGCCGAATTCCTGCTCGATTCTTTGCTGACGTGTTTTCTGATCAAAGCTGCCAGCCTGCCCGGCATTGGCCATGTATCGCGAGTTTCGATGGGCGAGTTCGACCAGTGTTGGGTTGAACTGACGCATCGAAAGACTGGAATCAGGAACGGTACTGCGAATCGCAAAGAGCAGCGTTCGCTGGCTGATGGCACCCTGCGGCAGATTCAGCGCGAGCATCAGCGTGTCATCCTGGAACTGGCCGCTTTCCGGCAGTGGCAGGACGGTCACGACTCGGGCGTGATTTGGTGAACCGGGGTCGGTCAGGTCGATGACGGCAATGCCAGGGTGCATCCCAAGATGTCTGAACGATCGATGCTTCAACAACAGGTTGGGCAGGCCTGTTTTCTGCGCTTCATGATCCTTGTCGGAAAGGATGGGCATCGCCGCGTTCAGTGGCAGTTCGACTCGGCTGAATTGTTCAAGCATCGGCCGCATTGATGGGGCGAAGACGGCGTCGGTAGCCGCGAGAGGCTCGCCGCCGAAAACGGCATCCCGGAAGAGCATCAGCAGGTAGCGTTTTTCCTGTGACGCCTCGACGTACGCAGCAAGATAGTCGCTGTGCCACGCCAGCGACTCCGCCGGAGTTTCCGGTTTCGGTTCTTCGACCGTCTCGGGTTGAGTGATCGAGTCACCTGAATCGGCCAGGATGGGTTTAGAAATCTTTGGCTTTGCTACGGGGTCAGTGTCTGACTTCGGTCCGGTTCCGTTCTCCGGCAACGTCGTGGATGAGCCAGTGGATGCATCCTCGGTTTCGATCGGCGCTACCGGATCGGTTTGGGCAACGAGTGGCTCCGGCAGCACATCCGGCAGGCCGGGAGCGTCGTTCGTTTTGTCCTGCGGAAATTTGTCCGCTTTCACGACAGGAAGCGGCGGTTCGGGCTCGACGACCTTGATCGCGACATCTGCGACCGATTCAGGAAGGTTTGGAACCACCAATTCGGGCTTCGCAGAATCCGGTTCCACAGTGGTCGGCAGGTCGGGCAGTGAAACGATTGATGGCGGAGTCGGTTCCCGGAATTCGAGAGCCGGTAAGGCAGTTGTTGAAGCGGCTTTCGGATCGTCAGTTTCTGGAAGATCGCTGAAGCCGATGAACAATTCCGGTGGCTCATTCACCGGCGTTTCAGATGTTGAAGTTATCGGTCCGGCATTGGCTGGTCCCGCGTTGGCTGGTCCCGCGTCGGCGATTTTCAAGCTGGCGGGTTCTTCGACCACGTTTTCAGTTTCGACCGTTACCACTTCCGTCGCGGGCACGTCGACGTACGGGGCAGCGTTCGATGCTGCGATGTTTGATTCTCTGATTGCAGGTTCAACTGCTGCGACCTCAGGAACAGTTTCGGCCGAGAGGTCAGTTCGGTTTGACCCGATCCAGAACGCTCCGCCAGCAAGCAGCAGGACGGCGGCCGCGGCAGAGACTTTTCCGATTGGAAACTTCGATCCCGCAAGCCGATTTACTTCCGTGCTCAGGTCGAACGAAGTTCCGCAGTGAGGACACTGTGCGTCAGCCAGCGGATCGTGCAGGAACAACATCGAGCATTCGGTGTTCGTGCAAAGCCGAGCGTCGCCGTACTGTGTCCGACGCTGGAAACCCCAGCACCAGACAAGTTGCTCGTCACCGGTTTCGGTCTGGACTCGGTAGAGGAAACCTTCGTGATTGCCGATCGGCGGCTGCAGGCGGTTAAAGATCAGTCGCTCGCTTGGACTGACGGGGCGAACGTCGAAGAGCGAATTCTTGAGCTTCTCGTACTGAGGCTGCAACGCTCCTTGAAGTTCTTCCGGCGTGGCGAGTGCGCGTTCGACAATGAGCTGCCGATTGCCGCCCTTCTGCGCGTGGAAGATCGCGCCTTCGTCGTCGAGTTCCGGCTCAGCCAACAGGTCGCCGAACCAGCCAAGCAGGATCTGATAGGTCAGCTTGTTGACGTCCAGCATTGGCAATCCCGGTGCCAGTGCCAGAGGCTGGAAATCCGTCAGCCCGGTAAACGGAATGCGGACCAGTGTTTCTGTCGGAGTCGATAGTCGAGTCATGAATGGTCCTCGCACATGGTCGTATCACCGGACAGCAGAACTCACGAGCATGAGATCACTCGGGAGTCCGCGTCGTAATCGGCCAGTGTGAGTTGAATCGAGATTGTGAAGGGAACGTCCGTCGTGTTTCGAGGATGCGGAGCAAAGACTGCGCAGCGCGTCTACGAAGACATCGAATCAAGTTATCGTCCTGCGGGGTGACACCAGCAGCACAAAACTCAGAGAGCGCGGCATCAACCGTAACGCCTGCACGGTTGGATTCGTCGGTTAAATCGGCACACCGATTCGAGCATGGCCGGTTTTCCGGTCGACGGTGTTGACCGTGCAGGGATGTTGCCGAATGTGCCGACTGTGATACCGAAACTCAACAGCCACTCCCGCATGACATCGGTGACGTGGCCGGCACAATCGGCATGACTGCCGCGGGGTTGATCAACTGGCTGAAGCCACAAGAAAAGTCCGGCTAAGGCCGGCTGTTGACCACAAAACACCACGTGTGCACCAGCTAAAGCTGGTGGCAAAGATTGCTGCTCAGAAATCCTGGAAACAGACCAGTAGGCTGGAACAAGCTCCGCGCAGTTCCGGCAGCACGACCATTCTGAAATGCCGGAACTGCGCGGAGCTTGTTCCAGCCTACGACTCACCATGAATCGAACACTTATTTCAGGCCCATGCTTTAACGGCGTTGCCCAGTTTCCGCTTACGAGTTTTCCAGCTTTGCTGACAGCGCGTTGAACTCGGTGAGCCGGTTTGCCGGCAAGCGGAGTTCGGCGGCCCGCTGAAGTTCTACTTTCGCCTGTCGTGCTTTCACGGGGTCTTCCGGGAAACTCTCGACCAGTGCAGCGGCGAATTCCAGACGCAACACGGCTGCGTCTGGATTTTGACTGATGCTTCGTTTGATCACTGTCAGAGCTTCGTTGGGCCGGCCAGCTCGACGATAAGCTTCGGAGACCGTTGCCTGGACTTCCGGCTGAAGTCGGTCAAGAGGCATCGCCGTTCGAATTTGCTCAACAACCGCGACGCCTTCGGCAGCCGTTCGCAGGTCACGCATCAGAAGTCGAGCCAGACCATTGAGTGCGGCGATGTGTCCGGGCTCCCGTTGCAGCAGCGTTTCGTACCTGCGCCGTGCCGCCTGCAGAAGTTCCCATCGCTGATTCTGGATGCCTCGCTCGTGAAGCAGCAGCGCGTCGAGGTAAACCAGGTCGTTGTTGGATTCAGCATTCGGGACCATGTGACCGCGGCTGATCCAGCTGTAGGCAATTTCTGGTTTGCCATGCTCCAGAAAAATTTGCGCGAAACGAATGCAGCTCAACAGGTCCGGTGACTTTCCGCCAAACGTCTGGGCCAGTGTTCCCGCCGTTTCGCTGTCGTTGTGGTCGAGGTGCAGTTTGAGCAGCGAGTCCTGCACTCGTGGCTCGTTCCCGTGAAACTGAAGAGCCTGTTCGAGCACTGCTTTGGCATCGCTGGCGCGATCCTGACGTGCGTAAGCCAGTGATAAAGCCAGCCATGGTTCGACACGCTGCGGATCACGTTGTACTCGTTCTGTGAGACTGGTCGCCGCTTCGTCGGCGCGGTTCAAGTGAGTCAGTGTGCGACCCATCAGAAGCGATGCTTCTTCTGAATCTGACAACGGAAACGGCACCTGTCGGAGTTCGATCAACGCACGGGCGTATTCACGATTGGCGTATTCAAGCCGAGCCGCCAGCAGGTGAGCGCGTCCGTGTCGCGGGGCAACTTTGAAGACCTCTTCGAGTTCTTCGAGTGCTCTGTTTGGAATTCCGGATGCTGACAGCAGCCGAGCTCGCATAAAACCCGCGCGGCCCGGCACCGCGTCTACTGACTGCAACTGGTCGAGCCGAGCGTTTGCCGTTTCGTAGATTCCTTTTCGAATAGCCAGTTCAGCCGCCGCGATCAGAAGCGCGGGCTCGGCCGGAAAGTCGACAAGGACACGATCGACGTGTGTCGAAATTGCCGCTGGATCGATGTTTGCAAAGGCTTCGCCAATTCGATCAAGCAGTCGCTCACGATCGCGTTTGGCGACGGTCGACAGGTTGAAGGCTGCAGCGAACTGTTGATAGGCAAAATCACCATCTCCTTTTGCCAGTGAAACCATCGCTTCGGTAGTCGTGTATCCTTCGCTGTGATGCGCCTCGAAACTGGATTCGAGCATGGCTGCCGCAGATTCGTCCAGCCCTTCGTTTCTAAATACCGAGTACGCATGCACAACCGGAATGTGAGGGATCGCCGTTTCGTACTGCTGCATCTCGGCGACGAGCGAGCCGATTTCAGTGGCACGCTGTTAGGTCATCAGCAGGTCGGCGCTCAGCAACCAGACCAGCAGCGTTTCCGGAGCGGTCCCCCGCACTTGCTGCATGGCTGCCAGGGCGGCCGTTGTCTGCTGCTGACCACGCAGCCATTCAACGTAGGCGATGCCGGCATGTGACTGTCCGGGATGCTGCTGAACGAAAGAGGCGAGATCTCGCGCAGCACCATCGGCCGCACCATCCTGGAGCAGCATTCCGAATTCACCGAGCAGTAAGTCGAAGTCGTGCGGATCATCTTTCCGTGCTTCTCGAAGCACCTCCCAACTGCGTTTCGAATTGCCGGAACGCATCAGCTCGATGAGTCGGATCAGCCGGGATTTGGATCGCAACGGGCTTTTATCCAGATACGACAAAACCTCGATCGCGGGTTTAACCTGACCGAGGCGAAGCATGCAGCAGACTTTGAGCAGCTTCAGTCGGTCGCGGCTGCCCGCCGCCGCGGTCAGCCAGTGTCTGGTGACCTCGGGCAGTGTCGGCCACAACCTGTCGATGGCAGAGATCAGGTCTAACGCCTCGTCCCACCGTTGCTGGAGCAACAGAATTCGCATGAGTAATCCCGAAGCTGCCACCGCGTGCGGCGAGTCTTGCGGGATCGCGGCCAGGCTGTCGTGAGCGTCGTCAAACCGTCCTTGTTGAAAGGCCAGCAGACCGCTCATCAATTCGCCAAGATCCTTTGTGTGTTCGTGTTGTCTCAGTTCGGCGATGTCGTCGCGCAGTGGTTCGAACTGTCCACGCCCGATCAGCCGCATGGCTGATTGAGCATGTACCGACATCAGTTCATTCTGCCGACCAGCCGGCATCTTTGCGTGAAGCTGGAAACCTCGTTGCAGCATCTGGATGGCGAGCTTGTCGTTTTCAAGTTCCAGGGCAACTCGCGAAAGTTGTTCGTAGACAAATGGCGATGCGCTTCCCATTTTGAAAATTGGTTCCGCCAGATCGACAAACTGCTGCAGTGCTTTTCGTCGTACTGCCTGGTCAGTGCGTTCGCTATGAACCGCCGTCAGGTCGAGACCTTCGCGAACTCGCGATCGCAGTGCGGCAGATACAGGGCGAGCGGCCATCTCAACGACTTCAACTCGGTTGGCACGTCCTGCGTCACTGATGGCCAGGCGTGAGATCACCGAAAATGCCTGGGCCAGTCTGCGGTCAGCTTCTGCTCCTGAGTGAGCGTGCCGGACGGTCGTTTCAAAGATGATGCCGACGTAGCGAAAATAGAATTTGTCGAGCGATTGCAATCGGATACTGGCGGTGTTCAGAAGTCGGTTCACAAGGCGGTCGGCTTCCCAGAACGTCTCGTCTTCGGCCTGCTCGCCCTCTTGTTCGATTCTGACAGCCAGATTAAGGATGTCGGCCTGGATGGAATCTCCAGAGACACCACCTGCCTGCGATTTGATGAAGTCCTGATCGTTGATTTCGATCGCGTGCCGAACGGCCTGAGCGATCATGTCGGTCTTCTTGTTTCCAAGTTTCACCAATCGCATAGCTGCTTCGCCAGCGTTTCTCTCCTGGCCGTGGATCAGGAAGTATTCATAGAGGCGACTCAGCACCGCCGAGTTGTCAGGTCGGAGTCGCGACGCTTCGACCAGATGCTTGATTCCTTCCGGCGTGTCTCCAGCGTTCGGATTTGTTTCGCGGGCGATGTCTCGCGACGTGTCCGCGATAACCTTGTGAACGGCATAACTGTCAGGCTGAATCTCCACGAGCTGGCGCAGCAGAACAATGGCCCCTTGCGGATTGCCGGAAAGGATCGTCCTGTCGATTCTTTGTTTAAGTTCGACGAGGGGATCAACGGGCCTGGTAAAGTAGTAGTACCCGCCGATCACGCCGACGATGGCGAGAACAAGCAGAGTGAGAACCAGTGCTCGGCCTGAGCGATTTGATTCAGACATGACTGACGTTTTCTGTGAGAGGATGTGAGATGAACTTACATCGAATTTCGAAGCTCAATTGATTTGGCTGAGGCCAGGCCGATCACAACGCCAGGGTTGCGATCGCCGCTCAAGAGCTTCGACGGTTGGAAATGTTTTGTCTGAGTTGCCAGGTTGCATCGTCCGGTGTTTCGATAATGCAACGCGACGGTAGAAATGAGTCGAACGTACCTCCCGCAATGAGTATGCCGGACTCGATTTCGTTGACCTGCTACGACCGACTATTCGAACAGGCTGCTGCGCGTGGGACCGGACATGAGGGTTGTCCACCCTTCACTCGTGTGCGGTAACCTGTCGAACCCGAATCTCGTGACATCCAATTTCGAGGCGCATGCGATCTTTGGCCGTTCGGTGTGCGGATTAGCTGACACTGTGAATCGGTCGCTGTTCAGAAAGCTGAGCACTTGACGCTGATTTTGGCCTGTATTCGAACATGTCGATGAGGCCGGACTGTCGTGATTGTTACGGACGCTTATCGATCACTTATCAATTCTGGTACGAAGCGACTCTGATGCCGGTACGTAGAATTCTGATCGGAATCGGCTGAGCTGACAGCAGACTCACGATCTGCCACGATCTCAGTCAGTCGCGATGCTTGAGCAGTAAGATGCATCGCCCAGGAAATCTTCTCGACAGGTAAAATCCGAAATGAGAAATATCATTCTGACGGTGACGGTTGTTGCAACTTCTTTCGTCTCAGCAGAGTTTGTTCGTGCCCAATCCGCTCCCGCCGATGTAGCGACGGCTTTGCAGGACGGACTGGCCAGACTCAACAGTGAGATCGCTGCTCTCAGAAAATCGGACGCTAAACAACGCGACATTGCTGACGTCGAAGTTTTCGCCAAAGGTGTCGAGTGGTGCCTGCGTCACGACGAATTTTACGCCAACAACAAGAAGCCCGACGTTCGGTCCGCGTGGATCAAGTATTGCGAAACGGCGATCGAAACTGGCTTGCAACGCGCTGTCGACTTAACAACTGGCCAAAGACCGTGGACGGGCGAAGTCGGGTCGTCGATTCGCGGTTACGTTTCACGAGTCGATGGATCGACGCAGCCGTACGCTTTATCGCTGCCCGCAGGTTTCAACAAAGCGAAGTCCGGTTTTCGATTTCCGCTGCATGTCAAACTGCATGGCCGCGGCGGAACTCGCAACGAGGTTCGTTTCTTCAACGAGCACCAGGGAAAGAAACCGCAGGACGGCCAGGACTGGATTCAGCTCGACGTTTTCGGCCGCACCGACAACGCCTATCGATGGAGCGGTGAGACCGACGTTTTCGAAGCCATGGCCGACGTCGGTCGTCGATACCGGATCGATTCGAAACGGATCACGCTGTGGGGCTTCTCAATGGGCGGCGCCGGAGCGTGGCACCTGGGCGTGCATCATCCTTCGGAATGGTCGTCAGTTGGTCCGGGAGCGGGCTTTGTCGACTTCTACAAATATCAGAAGCAAACTGAGATTCTGCCGGCGCACCAGCATCGCGGCCTGCACATTTACGATTCCGTCGATTATGCCCTGAACATGTTCAACGTTCCGTTCTGCACGTACGGCGGAGAGTTGGACGCTCAACTTGTGGCCAGCACCAAGATGATTGATCGCGGCAAGGAGCGTGGAGTCGACGCTAAGTTGATTGTCGGACCGGGAATGGGACACAAGTTTCATCCAGACAGCTACAAGGAGTTCATGGCCTTTCACACGAATCGATCGAAAGCGGGCAGACCACGATACCCCGGTCGAAAACAGATCCGGTTTGTGACCTGGACACTGAAGTACAACCAGTGCGAATGGTTGACCATCGTAGAAATGATCCAACCGTACGAAGAAACGCTGGCCGAAGGGGGAGTCGATGATGACGGCGTGCTGCGTCTGACGACGAAGAATATCGCGGTATTGAAGATCGCTCGTGACGTTGCAAATCGAATCGAAATTGACGGAGCGAATCTTCCGCTGCGTTCCGCTGCCGATGATCTGCTGCCGGATGTTTACTTCGAACGAGTCGGTGACGACTGGGAGCAGCTCGGCTACGAAGATTCCGTTTCGGTCGCCGACAATCCCGCAGTTCACAAACGCCACAATCTTCAGGGGCCGATTGACGATGCTTTCATGGAGTCATTCGTCTGTGTTCGAGGGAGCGGCCAGCCCTGGTCAAGCGAAACTCAGGCTCGAGCTGATGCAACGTTGCAGTTGTTCGAAAAAGAGTTCGACAAGTGGCTGCGAGGTCGTGTGCCGGTCATCAAGGACGACCAACTGACCGACGAGCATATTGCGAATTCAAATCTCATCCTTTTCGGCGATCCCGGCTCGAACGCGGTCATGGCGAGAGTGCTCGACAGGTTGCCGGTTCGCTGGACGAAGGACGGCTTCGAGGTCAACGGTCAGGCTTATGATTCAAAGAAGCACACTCTGTCGATGATCTATCCGAACCCGTTGAACCGCCGTCGGTACGTCGTGATCAATTCAGGCCACACGATGCACGAGAAAGATTTCCGAGCGTCAAATTCCTGGCTGTTTCCAAAACTGGGAGACATCGCCGTGCAGAAATTTCCGGACGGAGTCAACGACCCGACCAAAGCGACGACGGTCTGGGCAGAGATGTTTGACTCGAACTGGAAGTTGCCGGTTCGCAAGTAGAAGCGTCTCCAGATTCAGACGCAGGGTGGTTATTTGCAACCACCCTGCCGTCTGACGGGGGCTATTCGTCGCGGCCGACTGGGTCGAGTGAATCGTCGCACTCGATTCTGAGTTTCAGAATGCGGCGAGGGTCGGCTTCAAGGATGGTGAAGCGGAGCTTTCCATACTCGAGCGTTTCTGACACTTCGGGAATTCGACCGAGTTGCGTGAATACGAATCCGCCGATCGTGTCGAAGTCTCGATCTTCGGGCAGGTCGTAGTTGAATTCTTCGACCAGGTCATCGATGTGGACTCGGCCGTCGACTTCGTTGATCGTCGGCGAAAGTCGATTGACCGGGTCGACTTCTTCCTCGTCGTCTTCGTCAACGATCTCGCCGACGATTTCTTCGAGCAGATCTTCCATCGTGACCAGGCCAGCGACCCCGCCGTATTCGTCCAGCACGATCGCCATGTGGACGCGTTTTCGGTTCATGGTTTCGAGGAGCCGGTCAACGCCCGTCGTTTCCGGAACGTACATCGCGTCGCGGCAAATCTCAGAGATGGACGGCACTTCGTCGGGTGGGCAGTCGACGTACTGAAGCAGGTCCTTGGCGTAAAGAATGCCTTTGATATCGTCGGTCGATTCGCCGATCACGGGAATTCTCGTGTGCCGGGATTCCAGAATCTCTGCGCGAGCTTCGGCGATCGTCATGTCGGCTCGAATGAATCGTGTTTCTGTTCGAGGCGTCATGACCGAGGCGACGTCGGCATCTTTCAGGTCCATCACCTGATCGATCATCGAGCCGGTGCTGGCGTTGATCGCTCCCATTCTCTCGCCAGCGTCGACGACTGTTCGGATTTCTTCGGTAAGTGACTCCGGATCGTTCGGGTCAGTTTGTTCGACTCCGTACAGCCGATGAAAGATGGTGTCGATTCGCGAAGTGATGGCGATGATCGGTCGAAGCACGGTGACTGCTGATTGGATCAGCGGCCACGCTCGATAAAGGAATCGTTCGCCGGAGACCTGCGCGACGGACCTCGGGAAAACAATTCCGAATGCCAGAAGCGTCACGATCAGCCCGACCCATCGCATGACAAAGTCAAACCAATTACTGACTGATGCGGGAATGCCGCCCGCCCGGAGCAGGAGGTCCCAGTGGAACATCACAACTGAAACGTAAGCCAGCGATGTGAGGATGAGTACAGCCTCGCATCCAACCAGTGCGGCTTCCCGGTTTTTCAGGATGTCCAGAAATCGGTTGCCCTTGCCGCGTTCTTTGCAAAGCTCGTCGAGTTCTGCTCGCGAGAACCCTCGCAGGCTGTAACACGCGACCGCTGAGTAAAACAGCAAAGCCAGAAGTGCTCCGCAGAGCGACAGGGCGACAACGGATGTCATGATTGCCCTCCCTGCGGGACCGCCACTGCCTTTTCTTCACCTTTGACGGAATCTTTCACGGAAGGCGGCTCGTCTTCGACGTGAACTCCTTCGTCAACGTGCACTCCTTCGTCAACGTGGCCACGGTCTGACGCATCGCGAGTCGGTTCTGGTCGACCCAGTATTTCAAAAACGTGGCATTCCCTCGCCCGCATGATGGGGAGTTCTTCGGCAGTCAGATCATCGTAGCCGCAAAGGTGCAGCACGCCGTGGACGATGTAAAGCGTCAGTTCGTCGATCGCGTCCCACGAATAGTCGGCCGCCATTTCGATGGCCATTTCCGAACTGACGATGACCTCACCGTCGATCGTTTTCCCGGCTCCTCGCGGTGTGACAGTTTTCTCGTTGGACGTCTCGGCGCTTGATTCTTCGAGCAGAAAACTCAACACATCGGTTTCGTAATCGTGGTTGAGGTACTGCCGGTTCAGCTCGTGAATCTGCGCGTTGTCGACAATGGCCACGCTGATCGTTGCTGACGAGACCTGCTCGGTCTGAAGAGTCTGGCGCACAATCGCCCTGACGAAGTCTTCGTCAATCGTCAGGCATTCCTGATTGTTGGCAATTTCTATTTCGTACATGCCGAGGCGTTGCGGAAGGAGTAGATGCTCACGCACTGCGTTGCTGGTCCGGGTACTTGATCCGACCATGGTAAATCGCGATCAAAGATTGTGTCAGCGATTCTTCGATGGTGCGAATCTCACTGAGCGTCAGCGGGCTTTCTTCAAACTGCCCGTCGAGAAGCTTGTCCATGGTGATTTTATGAACGAGCGTTGCAATGCGACGAGGGGTTGGTTCGCTAAGTGTTCGGCTGGCACTTTCGACAGCGTCTGACAACATCATGACGCCGGCTTCTTTGGTCTGCGGCTTTGGGCCGGGATACCTGAACGACGATTCTTCTGCGTCAGTTCGATGGTCAGAGTCGGCTTCGGCCTGCTTCTTTGCCTCATGGTAAAAGTATTGAACCAGCGTTGTGCCGTGATGCTGCTCGATAAAGTCGATCATGGGCCGAGGCAGGTGATGCTCAAGTGCCAGGTCGACTCCGTCTTTGACGTGTCCGATGATGATCAGAGTGCTCATTGCCGGTGCGAGCGCATCATGCCGGCTTTTCATGCCTTCGGTCATGTTCTCGATGAAGTATTCAGGCTTGAGCATTTTTCCGATGTCGTGGAAGTACGCCCCGACTCGGACGAGCAGGCCATTGGCACCGATCGATTCCGCGGCGGTTTCGGCGATAGTCGCGACGGAGATTGAGTGGTTGTAAGTTCCCGGCGCGCGGCGGACGAGTTCCTGCAGCAGCGGATGCGAAATGTCGCTCATCTCGAGCAGGCTGATGTCTGTCACCACGCCGAACGCTCGCTCGATAAACGGCAGGCTGCCGGCGACAAGGAAGCCGGCACCCAGGCACCAGGCGGCTCCTTTGCAGGCTTCGGAAATCAGTTGGCCGTCCGACCAGATGATGTCCAGAGACTGGCTGTTCAGAACGCCCATCCCGCAGTCGACGACGAAGAACGCGATGCCGGTGACGAATCCGACTTTAATCAGAGTTGATCGCGATGGCACACTCGAAAGCATGATGACCGCCGTCGCCGAGACGCTGATCAGAACGACGAACTCGGTCAACGCGCCGGACGTGGCCAGCGTCAGTAGAAGGCTGATCGTCATGGCGGTCAGCGCGCCCATGATCTGGTTGTAGGCGACTGCAATAATCATCGCCATGACAACGACAGGGACGACTTCAGCACGAAGGACCGGAGTTTGCGTCGACCAGCAGGCGAGCCCGACTGCCAGGATCATCGATCCCAGATAAACGGCCAGTCGCGAGTACGAGTGCGTCAGGCCGGATTCGTTGCGGACAAGGTACGCGCCGTTGATCACGGCCAGCACGATCATCATCAGCAGGACGGTGCCGGTTCGAATCAGCCGTAAATAAACCGGGACCTGTTTTTCCGCCTGGTTGTACTCGGCACGGAGCAGCTCCACTTCCTGCTCGCCGATCAGCTCGCCCGGACCGACCAGAACCTGGCCCTGATACCACTTTTCGTAAACGACATCGACGTTGTCTTTCGCTTCACGCAAAGTTTCCGCCGTTTGCTGGCGGTCATAATTCAGGGTCGGTTCAATATGGGAAGTCAGCCATGCTTCGATGGAAGGCCGAATAGTTGCCAGCAGAGGAACTGACTCCCAGGTTGCAGAAATTCTTCCTCCTGGCTTCATCATGGTTGGGAGGTGGACGTCGCTGACTCCCGCAATGATTGCCGGGGCCGATTCGTCGGCTTCGACAGCCAGTCTTTGCCCAGGGATCAATTGACGACGCTCGACAGCCTCGGGGTCAATGATTCCGGGGCGGTCCAGGACGTGAAGTAGCTGCTGAAACTCGGCGAGCAAGCCGGCAATTCGATCGATCCGCGACTGTTCAGTGACTCCGACCGTCGTTTGATCGGCGGCACGAACGAGACGAAACAGGATCTTGTATTTTTCTTCTGGAGTCGTGACGGTCGCTTTGTCGTCGGCGCTGGCTTTGCCGCCTGGCGTCAGTCCGAAAGCTTCCTTGACATCTTCGGACAGGCTTTCGAAAGACGTGCTTTCCGTGATGGCGAGAAAGTCAGCTCGCAGCTCATCTGTCAGCGTGTCCGTCTGAAGTTCTTCCCGACGAAAGTGGAGAGGCACACGCGCGGCGACTTGTTCCCGCCGTCGTTCAGTTTCTCTCGCGTTGATTCTCTGAAAATCGACCGTGGCGAGGATCCCGTGAGCTGGGCGGTCTCCGTGACGCCAGGCGAACGGCGTCTTCCAGGCCTGAACGACGAGAGAAAGAATCATGATCGCCAGCAGGCACAGTGACAGCCGCGCGAGAACTCCGCGGTCGCGCAGCGGCTTCATCGCACGGGCAATAGTGCCGTGAGATGTCCCGATAGTGCGGCGAGACGCACGCTTGCGTCTCGAATGCTTCTGCCCGATGACCGCCATGGTTAAGCGCCGGTCCGGTCAGAATGACCTGTTGCGGTGAGACAAGGACGAGAAAGACGTGATGCTGTGAGCTTCAATGGTTTCTCTTGATTGGTGTAAACCGTCGGTCGGGCGGCGTTGTCCGAAGCGAGGGCTTACTTTTTTCTGCCCTGCGTCGCATCACCCTTCGGCAGCGAATCGTCGTAGGCTCGCACAATGTCACGCACGAGCCGGTGACGGACGATATCCTGACCAGACAGCTCGACCGCTTCAACTCCAGGTATCCCTTTCAGTCGCCGAGTTGCATCCATGAGTCCCGATTTGACGTTGTCCGGCAGGTCATCCTGAGTCGGGTCGCCCGTTACGACGATGCGTGAATTCTCGCCCATTCTGGTCAGAAACATCTTCATCTGAGTCGACGTTGTGTTCTGAGCTTCGTCGAGAATTATGAACGTATCATTAAGAGTTCGGCCACGCATGTACGCCAGCGGGACGATCTCGATAATGTCGTTTTCCATGTACCGCTTAACCTGGTCGAAGCTGACGATGTCGGCCAGCGCGTCCAGCAACGGTCGCAGATACGGATTCACTTTCGCCAGCAGATCGCCTGGAAGAAATCCGAGTTTTTCTCCAGCTTCGACTGCCGGTCGGACCAGAACGATCTTCCGGACCAGTTCTGTCCGCAGCGCGTTCAGAGCCATCGCGACCGCCAGGTAAGTTTTTCCGCAGCCGGCCGGGCCGAGACAAATGACGAGCTCGTGTTCACGAATCGCCTCGACATACCGAGCCTGGCCTTCCGTTCGTGGTTTGACTCGTCGAGCTTTCTCGAACAGATCGATGCCACCCAGATCGGGCATGTCACTCTGCGTTGGGCCAGAAGTGCCGTGACTACGCGGCCCGCTCCCTGACCGATTGAGATTCGAAGTTCGTATTTCAGAATTCCGTGTTTCATCGGGCGAAGGGGCCGACGACTGGGAAATCGCCGTCAAGTTGTCGGGTCTGGACGGCATGTCCAGATCCGGAGTCGGGCAGTGTCGATCGAGCGTCGACTCGATTTCCGACGGAATCAGTTCGCCGTACTTTTCGACGATCCGTTTCAAGTCGGAAAATACGCGACGGCCGATTTCAACCTGAGCAGGCTCGCCGCTGAGTCGAAGTTCCTCGCCGCGGATGACGACATGAATTCCCAGGCGATCGCGAATTTTTCGCAGATACTGGTCCTGGCAGCCGAAGAGAATCCGGATCTGCTCCTGACTCTGAAACTCAAGACCCTCAGTAAACGTAAGTGTTTCAGATGACATAAAGTCCTCGAGTCAGTTCTTATGATGCCAGTCTTGTGGTCCCCGGTTCGGCCGCTCACCGTTGCTGTCTGATCTGTGACAGACATCGAACCTGTTTATGTGTTTCGCACAATTTTACGTCGCCGCGGGAAGATTCAGAAAGTACGTATTCCACGGAATGGCTATTCTGACGAAACTTCCGATGCAGGCCATTGACAAGCCACTGTGTCCACATAGGCAACAAGTGGTTACTTTGTTTTGAAATGTCATGTCCAAAAGCGGCGGTCGGGCATGGCCGGAGCGGACACTGGCAAGCGTGTGCGGGTTCTCGAAGATCGGGCACAAACAGAGTCGCGACCGAAATCGATGACTTCTCGACACGACAGGCTGATAAGAGCGAAGGACGACCGATGGCTGAAGAAGAATTCACAATATTTGAGTCGGCGAGACAGACCGTCGGCGACATTGCTCTCTCTGACTTTCAGCGCTACGACGCTCGCCTGCGGATCGTCGGTGCCTTGACTCCGATTGCCGGACACACGACCGAGAAGCTGGTCATCAGTGAATCTGAAGCCATTATCGGTCGCGACCCAAAGTCGAAGATCGTATTGTCCGACAGCGGTGTTTCGCGGCAACATGCTCGCGTTTATCAGACCGACACGGATTTTGTGATCGAAGACCTGGGCAGCAGTAATGGGACTTATGTTGACGGAGTCCCGATTGTTTCCTGTGTCCTGCACGGCGGAGACAGTGTGCAGATTGGGCATTCTTTGTTTCTGTTCGACCGTTTGCTTGAGCACGTTGTGGATGATGGCAGCAACGGTTGAGTGTTTTGAATTTTCCGGCGGGCAAGCCTTTTCAGGATAGCAACACAGGTTCAACGGATGAGCGATCTAACGGTTCGATTCTGGGGTACGCGAGGGTCGATACCGACTCCCGGCCGGAAGACGAAAAAATACGGTGGCAACACAACGTGCCTCGAAATTCGGCATGAGGACACGCTCCTGGTCTTTGACGCCGGCAGCGGGATTCGAGAACTCGGCATGTCCTGGCTGAACGAATTCGCGGGGAAGCCCGTCGATGCTTCGATCGTGTTTACCCATTTGCACTGGGATCACATTCAGGGCTTCCCGTTCTTTTCATGCGGATACATGCCGCAGAATTCGTTCACGATCTGGGGCGAGGAACGGGAATCGACCGGTGTCGAGCAGTTCCTTTCCGGGCAGATGACCGGCTACTATTTTCCGATCGAACTGTCCGCGATGCAGGCCAAACTGACGTTCAAGACGATCGAAGGCCCGTTCGAAGTCGGGAAAATCAAGATCACGCCGTTTCCGTTGCCTCACCCTGGCGGGTCACTGGGTTATCGAGTTGAGGCAGACGGTGCCGTGTTCGTCCTGGCGACCGATTCCGAGTTCGACCAGATTGCTCTCAATAAGGATGAGCTGGCGAAGAATCATTTGGCCAGTCGCAAATACCCGGCAGAAGTGATCGACTTTCTGGCGGGCGCCAATCTGATCGCAATCGACACGCAATATACCGACAGCGTTTATCCGCAACGAGTCGGCTGGGGGCACAACTCAATTGCCACCGTTGTCGACCTATGCAATCAGGTAAAGCCGGACATGGTGGCGATGTGCCATCACGATCCGCAGAGCACCGACCAGATGGTCAGCAATATGTCAGACGATGCGGCCAAGCGACTGAAACGCGACGGTTCAGACACGCTGGTGTTCGCGGCTCGAGAAGGCATGACCGTGAAGGCTCATCGTCCCAAGCCGCCACCGGCACTCAACTGAGTGTTGACTTGCTCCAGACTCCGTCTTGTCCCCTGATCGTGAATTGGGCTACAAACCGTGTCCGGTCGGAATTCGCGGAGAAAGTCCGCGGACTCGGTCGCTGTTTTGCGGATATGAATTCAGCATTCTGTAATGAGAATGCTGGCGATCGGTTGCTGGTTTTGTGTGGGGAGCACGAGACTGGTTGCTCGATTAAAAGATGGATCGCGTTTGAACCGCGACTCTCAAGGGATGGAGAGAACGATGCTGTCAGCTCGTCACAGCCTGGTTGGGCTCGCAACTGCTTTTGCCATATTCGTCAGCGGTTGTGGTGGAGATTCGACGTCGCCGCAGACTGCGGAATCCGGTTCCGGGGCGACCGTCACGACTCCGGCAGCGCCATCGTCTGAAGCTGGAGGACTCCCGACGGCATCGATTTCTGCGGGCGCCGCTTCAACTCCTGATCTGGATTCGCCCGAAGCGAAAGCTGCCGCGGCGGCCAACCAGCGCGAAGCTAGTGGCCCGGCCCAGAAAGGCTCGCCTCGTTGGCTGGTTCTTGAAATGACCAAGCTGCGGATGCAGCCGTTTCCAGAAACCGACGACATCGAAAAGCAACGCGCCGCTCGACGATCGCGCAACCAGGAGATCGTCAAACTTGCTGAAGAAGCGATCGCCAAAACTCACCAGGAACCAGAGCTGGAAGCGGTCTTCAATGTGGCCGTTCATCGGCTGATGGAATCGCACCTTGAACTGTCGCTACAGGGCGACCAGGACAGTGTCGATGCCTTATTCAGTTTCGCGGACTCTTTCTACGCTCGTGATCCGAAGTCGCGAGCGGCGTCGGAATCGGCTTACATCCTCTCCCGATTCGCTCACAAGAACGCTCAGTATTCAGGGCAGCAGGACGTTCGTTATCTCCAGGAGTTCTCTCGGCAGGCTCGGTCGTTCGCGGAACGTTTTCCGGCTGAGCAGGAGCGTGCTGTCGGACTTCTGAACGACGCCGCTGCAACGTGCGATTTCCACGGGATGCGCGAAGAAGCGATCCTCTGCTTTGAAACGCTTCGCCAGAAGTTTGCCGACGCACCACAAGCCCAGCAGGCAATTCCAGCATTGCGACGTCTGAACCTGATCGGAAAGTCGCTCGACCTTGGCGGCCCGACCCTCGACGGTGGATTCATTTCCGTCGCCGATTTCAAAGGCTCGCCCGTGCTGGTTGTTTTCTGGTCGAGTCAGGCCGCTCCGTTTGTCGAGCAGGCGGCATCGATCATCGCGACGACTGAAAAGTACGAAGCACAAGGTTTGCAGGTGATCGGCGTGAACCTCGACATGGACGAGTCAGCCATCGACGCCTTCCTGGAAAAATCCAACATGGGCTGGCGAACCGTCTTCCACACCGCGCCAGAACGCCGCGGCTGGAACCACCCGGTCGCCGTTCACTACGGAGTGACCACCATTCCCCAAATCTGGCTGGTCGACGCCGAGGGAAAAGCAGTGACGACCTCGATCGCTCCGAAAGACCTCGACGCTACGTTGGCAAAACTCCTGCCACCGTCGAAGGCTGCTGCGAATTGAAATCCGGAGGGCCGGTTTCCACTGGCCGTTTTGAATTCGGATAAGCAACATTCGGCGGTTAGGAACCGGCTCTGCGCAACTGGGCGATCTACACGTCTGGTTTACTGGGTGGCGTGCGATCGTTGTCGGGCTTGTCGTTTCGTGGATGTCGGTCCGCCATTGAGACCAGCAGAATGATCAGTATGGCTCCCCCGACCACTGGCATTGCCAACTGCCCCAGATAAATAAGTTGTGCGATTCCCCATTCCATGACGTTTGCTTTCGGCTGTAAGCCAGTTCTGAGCGAGTTGAGGATCGCTGCTAAACGCTGATTCCCACTAATAGATTCCTCTGCCTGACATTAGTGAAGATTAGCATCTATCAGCGTTCCCAATTCTTGAGCATGGCGAGTCGGGTTCCGGTTTCCGTTCCAGCCTTTCAGATTACTTTTTCTTCTTGTTCCGATTCGCAACGTTGAACAAGGGGAAGGTTTCGGATTCGACGTGAGCTTCTTTGAGCAGGTCTTCGAGTTGCTCGACCTTTTCCGGGTGCCTCTTCGCGATGTCGTTTTCTTCGCCGATGTCCTTGCTCAGATCGTACAGCTGCAGCGGGGCTTTAGGGCTCTTGAAGATGTCTTCTCGAACGCCTTTCCACTGGCCCATGCGGACGGCCTGCTTGCCGCCTCGTTCCGTAAATTCCCAGTAGAGATACTGGTGCGGTGTCTGTTCGGAAATCTTCCCAAGCAGCGTCGGCACGTACGAGATTCCGTCGACGTTGTTTGGCGTTGAGGCTTTTGCAAGTTCGCAAACCGTCGGCAGCAGATCCCAGTGCGCCGAGACGAGAGCGGTTGTTGTTCCAGCTGAGATTTTTCCGGGCCAGCGAGCGATCAGCGGTGCTCGGATGCCGCCTTCGGTCAGGTCGCGTTTGTGGCCTCGCAGCGGCCCGTTGCTGTCGAAAAAGTCCGGCATGTGGCCGCCTTCTTTATGCGGGCCGTTGTCCGAGGTCAGCATGACCAGCGTGTTGTCGTCGATCTTTAACTCTTTCAGCAGGGCGAGAATCTCGCCAACCTGCTCGTCCATCATGGTCATCATGCCGGCGAAACAGGCAGCCGGATTCTTGATCTCCGGGCCTTTGTACTTGCCGACTTTGTCTTCGAATTGCGGAAACTTTTTGCGGAACGGAGCCGCGTATTTTTCCGGAACGTGCATCGCCGCGTGAGGAATCGTCATCGGCACGTAGCAGAAGAACGGTTTGTCCTTGTTGGCTTTGATGAAGTTCAGCGTCGCTTCCTGGATCGGGTACCCGGAGTAAACCTTGCCGCCGAGCTGCACCTTCTCGCGATCGTGCCAGAGGTAGTCCGGGTAGTAAGTATGAGCCTGACGCTGGCAGTTGTAGCCGAAGAACTTGTTGAAATGTTCCGTCGGATCACTGGCCGAGCCCGGAGAACCGAGTCCCCACTTGCCGAACATGCCCGTCTGGTAGCCGGCTTTCTGCAGCAGTCGCGGCAGCGTCACAATGTCCGCCGGCATCGGAGCCTGGCCTTCCGGCTGAATCTCGCGGTTGCCTCTCACGACGGCGTGCCCGGTGTGCAGCCCGGTCATCAGGCAACACCGAGTCGGTGCGCAGACCGTGCTGCCCGAATAATGATCGGTGAACTTGAGACCTTCCGCCGCCATGCGGTCGATGTTCGGCGTCTCGAAAAGTTTTTGCCCGTAGCAGCTCAGGTCACCATACCCGGCGTCGTCCAGCAGGATGTAAACGACGTTCGGCCGAGACGAATCAGCAGCCTGCGATGTCGTCGTCAGGCAGGCCAGAACGGCGAAGAGGGCCACTGTCAGAAACATTCGAAACGCGTGTGACAACATGGTCGTTCCTTGAGAAGCAGAGATGCAGGGCGGTTGAGTCGGCATTCGATGAGGTGATCCGGCTCGACCGAATCGAGTCGACGATGGTAGTCCGAGACGAATCTCTCAGCCACGGAGCCACCGTCAAACGCGCGGAACTTTGCCGATTCTGCGGATTTCTCCTGTCGTAGCGGTCCTGCCGAAGCCGATCAAACATGCAGAACACCGTGCCGGTGTGTGTCGTCGCTGATTTGCGCGAGGCATTCTGGCTAGCGAAACGGCGAGTCACGGACGACTCGAATTGCTTAAGGAGTTCCCCGATCGACAAGGATGTTGATGACGGGAACTTCTGACAAAACCATGCGGATGTGAATCGGTCTGGCGAGTTCGCTCGTGCAGCCGACCGCGTTCGATTTCGCTTAGTACGAGACCAGAAGTGAAGGGGAAGCAAATGCTCCGACGACTCACTCAGACGGGGCTGGTTCTGTTCGCCCTGATGACGATGCTTGGGAACGCAAGCGACGCTCAGGCCGCGGGACGAGGCCAGCCGACCGACTGGAACCGCTTCAACTATTACCCGTACGTGTACTACCCCCACAACTTCCAGCAGCAGCGGGGCAGCTACGACCACATGTACCATCGGTACTCGCCCGAGCAGCGAGTTCCGGTTTACAACAAAAACTGGCACAACTTCTATCCGACGGCTCGCCCGTATCACAAAGGCCACCACTTCCTTCTGGACGTCTTCTGATACCGTGCTGATCGCTCAGAAAAGTTGAACCGAAAAACTGAAACCCGATTCCCGCTTCGGCAGGGATCGGGTTTTTCGTTTTGATTGGCCGTCCCTCTGTCTTTTCGGGGGCGACTATGAAATCGCAGCTAAGCCTGACGTCGGAGCTCTCCGGGACTATGCTGACACGACACCTTGAGTCTGCACTCAGTCGTCGTCCTGGGCTTCGCCATGCAACTTTTCGATACGAACTTCACATCGCTCGACTGGGGTATCGTCGTTGCGTATCTCGTGGTTTCGATCGTCGTCGGAATCTGGGCGAACCGATACGTCGGCAACATCGCCGGGTATCTCGTCGCCGGGCGAACTCTGCGAATCAGGCTCGCGCTGGCGACCATGACCGGCACGGAAATCGGCCTGGTCACCGTGATGTATTCGGCCGAACTGGGCTTCACGCAGCAATACGCGTCGCTTTATCTCGCCATTTACGAACTGATCATTCTGCTGTTCATCGGTTTGACCGGAGTTGTCGTCTATCGGCTGCGGCAGTCCAGAGTGCTGACGATTCCCGAGTACTACGAAAGACGATACTCGCGCGGAGTTCGAGTGCTGGGCGGCGTCATGATGGTGCTTTCCGGCGTGCTCAACATGGGGCTGTTCCTGAAAGCCGGATCGCTGTTTCTGGTTTCCGTGACAGGCTTCACCGAGCCCGATTGGTTGCAGCAGTTCATGGTCGACACTTTCGACTATCACGAACCCGTCGGCCTCAAGCTGATCATGACCTCGCTGTTGTTGCTCGTCCTGTTTTACACCGTGCTCGGCGGGATGGTTTCGGTCGTCATCACCGACCTGATTCAGTTTGTGATTCTCGGCACGAGCATGGTGGTCGTCACGCTGTTCGTTGTCAGCGAAGTTGGCATTGATGGCTTTTCAGAAGTCGTCACCGTGCAGAACGGATACTTCGACCCGACGTCGACCGACAACCCGTCGACAGCAAAACCTGACGACGGCATTGGACCGGTCACGCTGACGGCTCAGTTCGTCGTGCTGGTCGTCGCGTTAATGCTGTGGCCGACCGGCGCGTCCAGAACGCTCGCCGTGAAGACTCCCGAAATCGCCCGCAAGCTCTACCTCTGTAGCACGATTCCGTTTCTGGCCAGACGCTCGCGCCCGTGCTGTGGGGGATCGGCGCGTTTGCGTTTTTCCATTCACATCCCGAACTCAACGCTCAGTTTCAGGATGCGATGCAGGCCGGCGGCGACGTCAACACCCAGGCCGCGATGCCGCTGTTTCTCGCCAAGATTATTCCCTCGGGATTGCTCGGGCTGGTGATGGCGGGCATGGTCGCGGCATTCATGTCGACTCACGACAGCTATCTGCTTTGCTGGAGCGGCGTGATTACACAGGACGTGGTTGCTCCACTCCTGAAAAAAGACCTGACCAACAGGCAGCGAATTCTGATCACTCGAGTCGCGATCGTCGCCACCGGAGTCATGCTGCTGACGTGGGGTTTGTGGTACGAAGTTTCCAGCGACCTGTGGCAGTACATGGCCGTCACCGGGACCGTCTACCTGGCGGGAGTCTTTCCGGTGGTCGTCGGCGGACTTTACTGGTCGAGGTCGAGTTCCGTCGGAGCGTACATCGCCTTGCTCGGCGGTTTGACCGGAATCCTTGGACTTGATCCGTGCATCCGGTTTCTGAACGCTCAGCTGCTTGAGATCGGCTCAGGCATCACACTCGGCGGCAACGCCATGATGCTGATGACGTTCGCGTTTTCTCTCCTGGGATTCGTGGTGGGCTCACTGCTGTTTCCCGATGATCGCCCGCATGATTCGCAACCAGCAACCGCCGAAGGAGCGAACCCATGAATGCCTGGATGACTCTCTGGACAATCGTGCTGATCGGCGGCGTCCTGGGCATGATCGGCCTGCTGCTGCTGGTCACGGTCGGAGCCGTTCGTGAATTGAAAGAATCGCTCGCCGAACTCAGTGCCGACGTCACCGAGACCGCCGACTCAGAAACCGCGACGTCATAGCAACGCGAAGGACGAACGCATGGCATCCCGAATCGTGATCCTCGACGGAGCAACGCTGAATCCCGGAGACAATCCGTGGACAGCGATTGAACAACTGGGCGACGTGACTCTTCACGCCTCAAGCAAGCCTGCGGAGATCGTCGATCGGCTCTGGGATGCCGACGTTGCGATTACTAACAAAGCCCGCCTCACGGCAGAGATCCTCGGCCAGCTTCCGAATCTGAAGTTCATCACCGTTTCGGCAACCGGCCACGACTGCGTCGACAGTGTCGCTGCTGCAAAGCAAGGAATTCCTGTCGCCAACGTCCCGACGTACGGCACTCCGTCGGTGGCTCAATTTACGTTTGCGCTGCTGCTCGAACTCTGCCACCAAGTCGCCCTCCACGACGAAGCCGTTCACGCGGGCGAGTGGCAACGTTGCGGCTCGTTCTCATTCTGGAAAACGCCGCAGATCGAACTCCTGGGATTGACGCTGGGCGTGATCGGCTTCGGCCGAATTGGTCAAAAGGTCGCGAGAATCGGCAGCGCCTTCGGGATGCAGATCCTCGCGGCCAGCCGACATCGTCAGAACGCCCCGGACGACATTCCCTTTGCGTGGGCAACTCCCGACGAAATCGCCGCACAAGCCGACGTCGTCACACTGCACTGCAGCCTGAACGAAAATTCGAGGGGCTTGATCAACCGCGAATTTCTATCGCGAATGAAACCGTCCGCGTTCATCCTCAACACTTCGCGCGGCCCGCTGGTCGACGAAGCCGCACTCGCCGAGGCCCTTAACGCTGACCAACTGGCAGGTGCCGCCGTCGACGTCGCCTCGGTCGAGCCAATCACCGACGACAACCCATTGCTGACAGCCCGCAACTGCCTGATCACGCCGCACATGGCCTGGTCCAGCCTCGCCGCCCGCCGCCGCATGATGCAAGTCACGGCCGACAACATCCGTAACTTTCAGGCAAGCACGCCCAGCAACATCGTCAACGGCAAGACGCTTTAGGTCTGAAACAGGACCGAGCACGTAGGGTCTGACAAGCGTAGCGCCGGCATACCATTCTCAGGAGACGCCACTGTCTGGCACGCCGGCGCTTCGCTTGACGATGCCCTACTTCTTCGGACTTTTCTGACCACGAAGCCAGTCGGCGATCCAGAGTTGGCTCGATTCGTCTTCCGAACGCGTTGACGTCCACATCAGCTTTGTACCGTCCGGGCTGAAGACTGGGAGCACGTCCTGAGAAGATTGGTGGGTGATCTGGGTGACCTCACCAGCGGTGACGGTGTTGTCAATCTTCCAGTTCAGTTCCAGCGTAAACAGTTGGAATTTCGACTTGGGCCCTGGCCCTTCGGAATAGTCGGCACCGGCCCAGACCAGGTAATCACCGCTCGGGTGGAAGTACGGGCACCAGTTGACCTGATTCAGGTTGTCGGTCAGTTGGACTTCGGTTTTCCCGTCGGCCGAAACTGCGAACAGTTGCAGCATGTGTTCCTTCTGCCGGTCGCTGCGGAAGATCACCCATTTGTTGTCCGGCGAGAAGAACGGTCCGCCGTCGTAGCCGTCTTTGTTGGTGATTTGTCGGACGTTCGTTCCGTCGGCATCCATGATGTAGAGATCCGGGTCGCCGTCTCGCGAAGACGTAAAGACAATCTGTTTTCCGTCGGACGAGTAGCTGCCTTCAGCGTCGTAACCGGGAGCGTCGGTCAGCCGTTTCAATCCGGTTCCGTCGAGTGCAACCGTGTAGATATCCATGTGCGGGTCAAAGTCCCACTGGTATTTGCGGCGGCCTCCCAGAGCGGCGAGGTCGCGAGCTTTCTTCTCTGTGACGTCGAGCTGAGGGTCAGTATGGCTCGACGCAAACAGCAGGCTTTTGCCATCGACCGAGTAGTAGCTGCACGTCGTGCGGCCTCGACCGGGGCTGATTCGGCGAGGCTTACCATTCTCGAGATCCTGCACGTAGATCTGGTAGAACGGATATCCGACCGGGTAGGCCTGATAGATGATGCTTTTGCCGTCCGGAGAGAAGTAGCCTTCGCCGGCTCGCGGAAGTCCCGACGTGACCTGATGAATGTTGCTCAGATATTTCGATTCTTTTTGCGCGGCGGTTTCGTCTGCATGGCCGACGGCGATGAAAGAAAAGTTTGCCAGCAGTGCGGCGGTTAAGATCAACGTTCTCATGGCGTGCCTCGCGTGGAGTTTCGTGGTCAGAGTGTGTAGCGTTATCGAAGATCGATTCTGAATAATCAACTCGCCCGGATCATAAAGACCTCGCCATGTTCAGAAAGTACTCCTGCTCGGTATTTTTCTTTGCCCTTTTGGTGGCCGCATTGTCGGAAGCCGCCGTTGCTGAGGAGCCGATCCGGGTTGAGATCGAGACGCCGAAAGGCTGGCGAACGGAAACGCTCAGTCTGCCGACTGGCTTTGCGAAAGACATGAAGTTGACTGGCTTCGAAGAGGTTCGCTTTGCACCAGGAATGTTCAGCCCGGACGCCGAAGACTTTTTTACTTACTGCTTCGTATTCTGCCTGCCGAACCAGACGCCGCCGACTCAAAAGACGCTGACCGAAGAACTGCTGAAGTATTACCGAGGCCTGGCGGTCGCCGTGACCAGACGCAGCGGCATCGACGTTAAGGCTGCGTCTTTCACGTTGAAGATTACGCCCGTCAAAGATTCGAAAACCAGGTCACGAGCGGTCATGACGTGGGTCGAACCCTTCGCCACGCAAAAGCCTCAGACGTTGAATCTGGAGATCGAGTCAGTCGTCGACAACTCGATCAAAGGCTGCGTTTTGAAGATCGCCGTTTCGCCAAAGCCGCACGATGGGGAAGTCTGGAAGCCCATGCGGAAGCTGTTGAAGGATGCGAAGGTTGTGGTGGCAAACGCGCCGTAGACAGCGATTGCCATTTTTCAAACATCAGCGATCTATCGCGTTTACGCCGAAGGCGTTGTATCCAACAGCCAGGGGTCGCCGCGTAGCGGCGCACCCCTGGTTGACTGAGCTTGTCGATGTACGCTGAAAGCGTTCCACAAGTCGCCCGATCTCGCTCTGTGTAACTCCTTCGGAGTAAGCCGTGATCGAGTCATCCCAACCAGGAGTGTCGCGTCGTTGCCGCTGACCCCTGGCTTTTGGATGTAACGCCTTCGGCGTATTTAACTGGCAACGACCACGGGTGGCTGGCGGCCGAGCGCAGCGAGTCTCCAGTGAGTTGAAGTTCTGGGGGCTCGCCAGAGGCTCGACCGCCAGCCACCCGAGTGCAACCGGAGAATTCGGTCAGGCGGCTTGCGAGCCGCCGTTGACTCGGAATTCGCCGTCTTCGCCGACGTCTTCGAAGCTGATCGTCAGGCGTTTCGAGACACCGGACTGTTCCATGGTCACGCCGAAGATGACGTCCGCGACGGTCATCGTTCGTTTGCGGTGGCTGATCATGATGAACTGAGTCATCTCTTTGAATTCGTGAACGACCCCGGCGTAGCGTTCGACGTTGGCGTCGTCCAGAGCCGCGTCGACTTCGTCCAGGATGCAGAACGGGCTGGGGTTGCTCTTGAAGATGGCAAGCAGCATCGCGACGGCTGTCATTGTTTTTTCGCCACCGCTGAGCAGCGAGATGCTGCGAAGTTCTTTACCAGGCGGACGAGCCACGATGTCGATGCCGCAGTCCAGCACGTCATCCGGATCTTCCAGAATGAGATCCCCATCGCCGCCGCCGAAGAGCTTGCGGAAGAGTTCGCGGAATTCGATCTGAATCTTCGTGAACGATTCGAGAAACAATCGTCGGCTTTCTGCGTTGATCTTGCGGATGATTTCTTCAAGCGTCGTTTTGGCCTCGGTCAGGTCCATAAGCTGGCTGTTGAAGTGGTTGAACTTTTCTTCCAGATCGTCGAGGTCCTTCAGCGAGTCGGTGTTCACATTACCCATCGACTTCATACGCCGACGCAGTCGGTTGACCTGTTCTTCAAGTTCCTCGCGAATGTCTTCGTAGCGAGTTCCTTCAATTTCCTGCAGCGTCAGATGGACTTCCTCGTTGGCGACCGTGTCGGCGATTTCCTCGACTTCTTCGGATGAGTCGTCGCTTACGTCGCCACTCAGGTCGTCGTCGAGCGAGCCTTCTACAGTTTCCTCGGGAGCCTCATTCGCTTCTTCGTCTTCGGAATCTTCATCCTCTGAGTCGTCGTCCCACTCTTCATCGTCGGACTCGTCTTCGTCCTCTTCGTCGTCGAGATCATCGTCCTCGTCTTCCAGTTCATCGTCGGCATCTTCGTCTTCGGGGGTGGCTGCGTCTTCAACTTCGACGTCTGTTTCTTCGTCGGACTTTTCTGGTGTTTCGTCGCTCTCGTCTGTTTGGGCAGCGGGGTCGGTAATCAGGCCTCGTTCGATCAGATAGTCGCGGAACGCCGACGCTCCTGATGCGACAACTTCTTCAAGCGTCTGGCCATATTCTTCTTCGATACGTTCGCCGTAGGTTGACAGGCGATGTCGCATGTCGCGTGCTTCGATTTCCTCTTCGTGCTGACGGTCGGCGATCGCTCGTCGTTGCCGGCGGAAGGCGGTTTCTTCTTCGACGAGTCCACCGCGGACGCTGCGAAGTTGTTCCTTCTCGCGAGACAGTCTGTCGACTGCGTCGGCGCTGGTTTCCGCCACGATGGCCAGTTCGGCGAGACTTCCGTTGGCATTCAGGACGCCAAGCACGGACGAGCGGCGTCGGTCTTCGAACGTGTCCAGACGCCGGGTTGAGTCTTCGATCTGGCTGTTTAACGTTGATGATTCGTCACCCAGGCGGCTGCAGGCGGAGGTGAGGTTCTCGCGACGTTCTCCGGCACGTGCGAGTTTCAGTCTGGCTTCGGTCTGCTCCTGCATCAGCTGGTTGCGTTCCTGCTCGATCTCGATCAGCTCGCCTTCCAGTCGGGCGACTTCGTCGTTGGCTTCGGTCTGAGTCTGCTCGACCTCGTTCAGCGCATCGAAACCTGCCGAAAGTTCGGACTGGCTTTCAGTAATCTGTTCGGTCGTCGCGGTGAAGCCTTCTTCGACAGCCGCATGCTGTTCAGACAGCCGAGTCATCACTCGTTGCTGACTTTCGAACGCGGACCGTCGCTGCGTCAGCCGCTCGTTGACGTCGTCACGTTGCTCCGCGGTGGCTGTCAGTTCGGCTTCGATCTCGACCGACTGTTTCGCGAAGGCTTTGATTCTGGCTTCGCTGGTCGCAATCTGCTGACCCATTCGAACGAGGTCGTTCTTCAGGCGGCGAAGTTCGCTCTTGCGCGACAGAACCGACGTCTCGCCTCGGACGGTGCCCGCGTAAAGCGTGCCGTCGGGATCGATCAGCTCGCCTTGCAGAGTGACGAAGCGATGTCCGACTCCTTCGGCAACGGCTAGTCGGTTGGCGGCGTCGAGGTCTGTCACGACCCAGGTTGTGTCGAGAAGTTTCGCAGCCAACGTTGGATGCTGGCACGATGTTGAAACCAGCTGATCGGCTCGGAAGATGACATCGACATCCGTCGAAAGGTCGACGTCGTTGCTCGCTGACTCGGCGGATTCCGAGGTTGTCACTTCGTCGAGACCGAGAAAACCAACGCGGCCATCGATGCGGGCACTGCCTCGTTTGAGGTAATCGATCATCGGGTCGAGGTCGTGCATCACGATCAGTTGAGCACGGATTCCCAGAGCCACTTCCAGCAGTGCTGCGTTTTCAAGATCGACATCCAGCAGGTCGGCGACGCTGCCGATGATGCCGTTCCACGGGGGAAAGTCGGACGTCTTTGCGCGTTGCAGAATTTCGCGGACGCCGATGCCGACGCCTTCCTGCTTGACCTCCAGATCTTCCAGCACGGTCAGTCGAGCCTGGGCACCACTGCGACGTTCACGCACTTCGACCAGCGTTTCCTGTTCGGCCTCCTGGTCGGCGATCAGCTTCTTCTGTTTCGCTCGAATTTCTTTCCGCGCGTCGCCGAGTTCGCTGGCCTGTTCGAGGATTTCGTCGAGTGCGGTCTGACGTGTGGCGAGTTCTGTTTCCGCCGTTCGTAGTTCAGACTTCAGCCGGTCGCGTTGTTCGATTGTCTTTTCGTGCGTCTCGTTCAGCGCGACGAGTTGAGCTTCCAGCAGCGCGATCTGCTGCCGCACCTGCGACGACTGTTCGGAAAGCTGAGTGCGTTCCTGCTGACGCTCGTCGATGCGGTTCCGGCTTTCCTGGTAGCGCGCGGTCAGTTGTTCGGAGTGAGCTTCGTGAGCCTCGACTTCCTGCTGCTGAGCCTGGAAAGTTTCATCGAACTGGTCGAGTTCCGACTGTGCAGCAGTCAGTTCTTTGTTGACCGCGCCGAGTCGCGAAAGTGTCGTCGCCTGCTGACGACGCAGCCGGACGATTTCCGATTCTGATTCTCGCAGACGCGCCGTCTCGTGGCGGATCGTCGCTTCCTGGCTGACGATGGCTTCTCGCGTTGTGCCGGCTTCGCGTTCTGCTTTCCGCAAGCCGTCATCGACAACGGCCAGTTCTTCGTCGAATGAACTCAGCCGAAGCTCGACCGCTTGCTGCTGCTCGGTCAGCTCGTCGATCTCGGCCTGGGTTACTCCCAGCTTTGAGTCGAGAGAACTCAGCCGGGCAGACATCCAACGAAAATCGTCGGCAGCCAGTCCGAACCATGCTGACTGAAGCTCTTTGGAAACTTCGCGATACTTCGCGGCTTTGGTGGCCTGATTGCGAGTCGAGTTAAGCTGCGATTCGAACTGGTCGACGATGTCCTGCAGGCGGAGCAGGTTTTGCGAGACTCGTTCGAGTTTGCGAAGAGCTTCCGTTTTGCGGGATCGGAAGCGGCTGACGCCAGCGGCTTCTTCGAAGATCAGGCGGCGAGCCTGCGGGTTGGACTGCAGGATCTCACTGACGCGACCCTGTTCGATGATGCTGTAAGCCGAGGTGCTCGCTCCGGTGCCCATGAAGGAATCTTTGATGTCCTTCAGCCGGGCGGTCGCTCCGTTGATCAAGTATTCGGAGTCGCCGTTTGTCCAGAGCCGTCGCCCGATCGTGACTTCGTCGGCCTCGATCGGCAGCATGCGTTGCGAGTTGTCAAACGCCAGCGTTGCTTCCGCGAACGCACTCCCTTTGCGGTTGGCCGAGCCGTTGAAAATGACGTCCGTCATGTCCTTGCCGCGAAGGCTTTTGGGACTCTGGTCGCCGAGGATCCACTTCATTGCGTCAACGACGTTGCTCTTACCGCTCCCGTTCGGCCCGACGACGCACGTGATGCCACGTGAGAAGTCAAAACGCGTTCGGTCGGCAAAACTTTTGAAGCCGAATAGTTCCAGCGACTTCAGCATTGACGGGTCAAAGGTCCAGAAAGTTGGGTTTCAGGCGAGAAAAATCGTCGCGAACCCAAGGGCCAGGAAACGGACGAAACCGCGAGTGGGTACTCGCGGTTCGTCGGAAGTTTTCAATTGAAGTGAGGTCGAAGTGGCGGGCTCACTCCTTCTTTTTCGAAAGTGTGAACAGACCAAACGGGTCGAGCTTCTTGCGAAGGCCTGCGCCTTGCGGTGGCGATTTTTCAGACGGCGATTTTTCAGACGGCGGTTTCGGAGTGCGGACATCGACAAGCGACGCCGTGCCCGGTTCGCCCTGCGGTCCGGCCAGAGCAAATTCAGCGGGGTCTTCTGAGTCCGCTGTTGTCGGTGAATCAGCGATTTCTGAGACGGTCGACGGTTCAGACATCGACAGCGTTGTCGGCACGTCGCTCAGACCTTCTGCGGCGAGCTGATCGCTGATGGCATCATCCGCCGCGTCTTCGACCGAGCTGGCTGGTTCGCTGCCGAAGTCTTCTTCCGGTGAACGGTCTTCGCCTTCGCCGCGAGGTCGCTGATACATGTTTGGTGTCAGGCTGGTTCGTCCGAGGCGTGTGCGGTTGCCGTTGCGGTAGAAGACTCGACCGGCCTGCGGCAGTGCATCGATTTCGAACCGGCCCTGCAGGTTGCCCTGACGATCGGCCTGGACGAGCATCTGAGCGATGTCCGGATAGCTGGCTCCAAAGTCGGCAGCGACTCGGATGACTTCTTCGATTTTCTTCGAAACGACTTCTCGTTTGTCGTCGCCGTAAGGCATGAATCGGCTGATGGTGATCGTCTCGCTGCCCGGCCGCGAGGTGACCAGAATGTGGTTGCCGGCTCGGACAGCCATCGGCGTGATGAATTCCTGATTGGATCCGAACAGCACGACTTCGGCGCGTTTTCGGTTGGTGATATGAATCATCGGGTCGCCGGTTGTTTCGAGCGGATGCAGCCAGAACTCTTTGTGAAGCTGCTCGCCCACGATGAACGGATCTTTTCGGTCGAGAGTCCAGAGTGCTCGGAAGGCTCCGTAGCGCGTTTCGGCACTGTCGGTCGTTTTGCCGTCGGCGTCGACGCGAACGTTCATCAGATCGCGCAGTGCCATGTGAGCTTCCGGGTCGTCGAGAATCGACAGGCTGGCGTAAGCGAAGACTCGGAAGGCTCGTTCCTGCTGAGCGGCTTCTTTGAGGACATCCACACCGGCAGACTCTTCAAGATACGACAGCGCGTGAGCCGCATGGAAGCGACATTCGAGGTGCTTGCTCTTCAGGCCGCTTTTCAAAACAGAGATGGCTTCGTCGCCGATCGCTTCCAGGCGAAGAGCCGCTCGTTGTGCCTTTTCAGGTTGCATCAGGTCATGCTCAAGACGTTGCAGACGAACTCGGCGAGAGACTGCCGTTTCGCGGAAGGCAATGTTCTGCACGACCTGCAGGAACCTTGGATAATTGTGTTTGTACTTCGGATGAACCTTCAGCAGGATTCGCTGATCGGTCTGAGCTTTGGCGAGCGGTTCTCGCAGGCCGTACTCGTCGTACGCGAAGAATCGCTGGCCAATCTTGTCGGCCAGTCGCGTGATGTTTCGGTAGGTTCGGAAATTCGACCGCACGTAAAGTGCCATGTCGCGTTCGATCAGCGAGACGCCGCCGCCGAGGACTCGACCGCGTTTCAACACACCGGCCAGGTCTTTTGATTCGCCTTCTTCGGGAGAAATCATGATCGGGCCGCGAGCTTTCGCGACGACGTGACCTTTCATGACTCCCTGACCAGGCACCAGAGCGGTTTCGCTGAGGATGGTCTCCATCAGCCGTCCACCGTTCAGACTGGAAGCTCCCGTGTCGCCAGGAATTCGGATGTCGACGTCGAACTTGTCGCCCTTGGAAATCAGAGGTGGCAGATACGCTCGCACGACGACCAGAGCCGTATCCGGAGAGCGGATGATATCTTTCCACTCACGAATGTTGCGGCGGCGCATGTCATCGACGAGGGCTTCGCGATAGGTGCTCGGAGGAGGATCGCCGCCCGTTCCGTTCAAACCGACGACCAGGCCGACGCCTTCCAGCACGACTCGATGTAAACCGGTGAAAGTTGTGTAGTCACCGACCATCGGCACGGCAACTTTGGTGGTCAGGTCATCGTCAAACTCGTCCGACGGGTCTTCTTTTTCGGGACTCTGCGATCTCATGCTGAGCTTGGAACCCAGCTTGGAAAAGTCTGGAGTCTCCAGCCCGAGCTGCGAACAACCGGTCAAAAACGGCAACAGCGAAACGGCCAGCCCGGCAAGAATCACGGTCGAGCAACGTCTCAGCACAGAGCCCGCGCAGCCAACGGCTGATTGTTTACTTCGGCGTTGATTCTGGTTTTGGCGCTGAAGCCCAGATCGGTTCCAGCATAGACACGCCACGCGTGCGCACGAGTTCACAGCCATGAGATGGCGTCCGAATAAATTGCGAGGTGGGATGACTTCACGCCGCCAGAATCAGCAGCATTCACGTCGAAAGGGATGGGAGTCGCTGAAAGTGTTTACTTCGGCCGATAACCGAAGCAGTGTGTCGACCGGTGCAGAACGCTCACGAAAAGAACGCTCCACCAAATCCGGCAAAGGAAGGGTTCAGAAGAATAGCGCCGCCCGCCATTTCGGGTCAACACGGCTTCCGAGGTGGCTGGACTGTCGGACGTCTGGATTGTCGGACGCCTGGACGGTGCTGGTCCGCCGTCTCAGGCCGGTTGCCTGCTGGTCGAAGATAAGGGTACTCCTGACCTCGTTTTGGGGCGTTCCTGAATTCTTCGTCCATGATATTTACGGATTTCAAAGGATGAGAAACTACCACGCCTTCGAACGCGTCCTCGGGGAAGTACTCGATCGAAAGTCGCCGACGACCATCTACTGACGGTGCTGCGGTACGTGGAACGTAATCCTCTGCGAGCCGCACTGTGCGAACGGGCAGAAGACTGGCGGTTCGGGAGTTTCTGGCGGCGAAAGCACGGGCGTCCTGCTCGGCCGCTGTCACATCCGCGCGATGCTGATGCCACGGAGTCGGCGTCGACGTGCTGTCCAGGAACCCACCCGCCGCTGTGTCCGAATACAGATCGTCGAGCTTCTCCAGGAAACCTGATTCATAAATCGACCGAGTCAACTGCTGACCCGAGTCTCGACCTGACCGAGCCGTGTTGACCGCATTCGCATAAACCCGCTGAGCTTCTGACTGATCACCCACCGAAGAAACCGCCGTCGCACCAAGCCCGGATATCTGAAGCCCGAGCAATGACAGGAGGTTTAACGTTCCGGATCCGCCACAACACCTGCTGATTACCTCCTG
>CALDJX010000048.1 GCA_937899075.1 uncultured Planctomyces sp.
CCAGCGGTAAAGACGGGGGCAACCTTGGCCAGTTCGCCTTCCGAGGCCGCATGCCTGAGGCTCTGACGAAAGTCGCGTTCGGTCTCAAGGCCGCAGAAATCAGCGAGCCGTTCGAAACTCCCTTCGGAGTCCACATCCTGACAGTCACCGAGATCATTCCCGGGGACCTGAGTCTGGAAGACGCTCGCGGCGAAATCTTTCAGGAACTCTCGGGAAAGCTTCAGACAGGACTAATCTCCCAGCTCCGCGAGAAAGCCACAATCACCCGCCCTTAGACCATTTCTTGGTTTCTGTGCTGGGCCATGGTTTCTGTACTGAGCGCTGACAAAGTGTTAGTTTCCCTTCGTGAATTCTGCGAGAGAATTCTTAAAACGTTATGTCCGGCAGTGAGAAATTCATTCTCGCTGCCGGTTTCTTTTGTTTAACGGTCGTTCGGAAATAGCAAATGTCATTGAACTCACTTGTCTGCTCAGCATGTTGTACGTTGCTTTGCCTTTCTGATTTCATTTCTGCTCGCGCCCAGGAGCAAACAGTTGCTCCAGTACCAAAGATGAAGCTCGTCTGGAGCGACGAGTTCGACGGCGACTCGCTAAATTATTCCAAATGGGGAGTTCAAGAGAACGCGTTCGGCGGTGGCAATCAGGAACTGCAGATCTTCACCGACCGAACGAAGAACGTTCGAGTTGAGAATGGTCACCTGGTCCTGGAAGCGCACCGCGATAACACTGGCGTCAGCGGAACCGTTCGCGAGTATTCATCCGGTCGAGTCCGGACCAAGCATCGCGGTGACTGGAAGTACGGTCGCATTGAAGTTCGAGCCAAGATGCCGATCGGGCAGGGAATCTGGCCGGCGATCTGGATGTTGCCGACCGATGACAAGTACGGAGGATGGGCGTTGAGCGGCGAGATCGACATCATGGAATATCGTGGCCAGAACCAGAAGCAGATCCTGGGAACATTGCACTACGGCGGGGGATGGCCCAACAACAAATATTCCGGGGCTGAGTTCGACCTGAAGAGCGGTTCCTTCAGCGACGACTTTCACACTTTCGCCATCGATTGGCAGGAAGGAAAAATCGTCTGGTCGATCGATGGAAAGCCCTGGCAAACGCAGACCAAATGGCATTCGGACAACGCTAAGTTCCCTGCTCCGTTCGATCAGAGATTCCACTTACTCCTGAACCTGTCAGTCGGTGGCCACTTCGTCGGAGCACCGAATGACAAGACGACATTTCCTCAAAAGTTCCTGATCGACTACGTCCGCGTCTATCAGTAGCAGGCACGCGTCTGAGCTGACTGCGGCCAGGCATCGAGAGTGAATTCAAAAAGTGTTCAACCTTCCGACACATTTTTAGTCCTCGGTCAAATACCGGCGTCATTCACTTGCTCAAGTTCTTCTCACGCAACAGCTTCACAAGGTACCGGGCCGTTTCGTCGGCGATGACGTTGTAGCCGGCGAGATTCGGATGCCGATCGCCGTACCAGCCGGGCAAGTCCCCGAGGATTGGATCCAGTTCATTGGCCATGACCACCACGCTCGATCCGCGGACAAACGGCTGTACCAGCGCGTGATACTTCGTCGGAACTTTTGCCAACGAGTACCGACGATAGTTGAGCATGTTGTGGCCCTTTTTCAGCTCAGTGGCATACCTTGGATAGATGTCGAAAACGTCCAGCTTCTCTTTTTCGGCGACCTGCCTCACCAGGCCGTTGATCTGCACGCTGTCTTCTTCATTCGCAAACGGGATAACGGTCGTCGGAATCAGCAATGCCGAGGGATGGTCCTTTCGAAGCCGATCGATGAGTTCATGAAAGTGCTTCGGAAACTCCGTCGTAAATTCATCCACCCTGGCCCGATCGTTCAGGCCGTATCGAATAAAGATGTAGTCGACTCCGGGAAGCTTTGCGGCATCGCGATCGTAGCGTCCCGAATCGAGCAGCCTTCGGATGTACTCTCCGCTCAGACTTGAGTTAATGACATGGCACGGCGGGAGGGCCTCTTCCGCTGCGAGTAGCTGTTCAAGGACTGTTTCCAGGTGCGGCCCTTCGGGTTTGATGAGCCTCGGGATGCTGCCTTCCGTAGTGCTGTCGCCAAGCAACAGAATCTGAACCTTCCCTTCGTGCTCCGCTTTTGCGGTTGCGACCAGCACGACGACCGTGATCAGTGCGAGAAAGACTCGCGCCAACGGAACGACCGAACGAAAAGTAGACAGATTAATCATGGGATCACTCGTTTTGGAAAGGGCGACAGAAGCAGACTAAGTTGCATCGCGATGGCGGGTAAAGAATGCCGAGTAACGAACGGTCATCATTCCGAAAGGTCATCAGTAGAGACGATCTGCGTACGACTGTTGAATCTGTTGGTCGAGCGATTCTACAGACTCATCGATTTTCGTCTGGTCGATCAGGATCTCGGCAAAACACGCGAGACCAGGCGTTTTGAGTGGTTGTGGCGGCTCCCAGAGCTTGGAGCGAATCAAGGCCTTCGCACATTGTAAGTAACACTCTTCCACTTCAACCGCGATGCCAAGGACCGGCCGCCTTCCCTGAACGGCCAGCGATGCGAGAACTTCCTCATCGCGAATCACGCAAGCTGAGCCGTTGACTCGCAACGTTTCGCCAAGCCCCGGGATAACGAACAGTAAACCGACCCGCCCGTTTTCTATGATGTTTTGAAGCGAGTCCGCTCGGCGATTTCCAGGACGCTCAGCGAGAATCAGCGTCTTTGAATCCAGTACCTGTGCGACCGCCGGCAGATCCCCGCGTGGCGAAACGTCACATCGCCCGTCATGTCCGTAAGTACCCAGCAACGCAAACGGAGACTCGGTAATAAACGCCCGCATGTGACGATCGAGTTCCGACAGTTGTTTGCGGATCACAAGTTCGCTCGGTGAACCGATCAATGTCTCGAGCTCGTCGACAGAATCAACCCGATGTTTGAACTGATCAAGACTCATCATGAACGCCGTAGTGAAAAATGCGTGGATGGGAAACGGTTCTAACTCGGCTCAATTCGAGAATCGAATTTCGCTTTCCGTTCCTGAAAATTACCGGGACTTTATGGCAGGGCGATAGCTATCGAGGAACATCCTGGCACTTTCAAAGTGGTCCCCGGTGAAGAACTGCCGACCTCCGTGACCTGCCTTTTCGAGTATGACCAGGCGGGCTTTCAGGCCAGCTTTCTCATAAAGCTTTGCGATGTGCTCGCTCTGGTCCAGAAGCACGGTACTGTCGACTTTCCCATGAAAAATCAGCAACGGCGGATCATCTTCGGAAACGTAATGGGCCGGGCTGGCCAGCTTCTCTGCTTCAGGATCGACCTTGCCGTTCTTCACGCCGCCCAACAGTGCGAAACTTCCCGACTTCTCCGTGTAGGCACGTTCCGGTTGTGTCTTCCCTCGCAGCACAAAATCGGACGGGCCGAAGTAGTCGATGACCGCCTGGACTGCTGAAGACTGATCCGCATGATCGCCCACGTTTCCTTCCAGCTCTTTCACGTGGCCGGAAACTCCCATCAGCAGTGCCAGATGGCCACCCGCCGAACTGCCGGCAACCGCAATCCAATCTGCGTCGTAGTCGTACTTTCCGGCGTTGGCTCGCAGCCACCGGACGGCGGCTTTGCAGTCGTGGATCTGCGCCGGAAAAATCGCATTGGTCGTAAATCGATAACTGATACTCGCGACGGCATAACCACGCTTCGTCAGATCAAGAATTGGGACCTTGTTTTTCGAGCCAGCTCGCCAGCCGCCGCCATGAATCCACACCACCAGCGGCGCTTCCTCAAGTCCGGACGGAAGATAGAGGTCCAGCTTCAGTCGGTGACCGTCAACTTCCGCGAAGACGATGTCGCGATGAGTTTTGCCAGGTGCGGCGTCATCAGCGTAGGTCCGAGAAGCGAGACCAAACCCGAGCAGGACCAACAGCAGAACGTACCGACTGTGAATTCGTTTTCGATGCACGATGAAAATCCTTAACGAGAATTTCTTGAAGTTCGTAAGTCGGGGACGCCAGAACGAGCCCCTTAGACACGCTTGATCTCGTCCCAGTGGAGTTCGTGTGGCATCACATTCTTCGCCACAGAAACTGCCGCCGCCAGCCCGGCGGCTTCTCCCATCGGAACAGAGTTGCCGGTCACCCGGTAACTGGAGTGAGCGATGAAGTCGCCGCTGATACACCGTCCTGCCATCAACAGTCCGTCGACGTCAGCCGCGACGAGAGCTGGATACGGAATGTCGTAGGGTTTGTGACCACCAGCCTTAAAGTTTCGGCTGATCTCTTTATTGCCGTGAGCATCCAACGCGTGTACGTCGATTGGAAACCTGGCGCGACAGATGGCTTGTTCGTGTTGCAGCCCCTTGGCAACGTCTTCCGCGGTGATGACATAGCGACCTCGAATTCGCCGCCCCTCTCGGACACCGATTTGCTCGGCCGTGGCGACGACTGAAAGATTCTGCCACGGCGAACCGAGCTTTCGCAGTCCGTCGACGATTTCGTGTACTTCACGGCGGGCACGGATGGTTGCCTCAGTGATCGCACCCGCGTCGAAAGCCGACACGCCATATTCATGGTTGGTCATGATCGAGTAGATGCCACTATGCAGGTGCCGCAACGTTGGCGCGCGATACGAAGGGGTGACTCCATGATCTTCCATCAACTTCAGAAGTCGTCTCTTGGCTGCCGAGCCGGACTCGCGGATGAATGGTCGAATCGCGTCCGGATCAACGCCCGTCAGAAGTGCCAGCATCGACATTGGCTGGCACCCGCAGTCTTCACCGATGCCAACGTCAAAACGGCAACCTGCATGAGCCGCCAGATCACCGTCTCCGCTGCAGTCGACAAACCGTTCGGCCAGCCACGCTTCGCGACCGGACTTCGATTCCGTCAGTACGCCGACGACTCGATGGCGATCATCAGTCACGGCACCGACAAGTCGAGTATGCAAGCGAATCTTCACTCCCGCTTCGACACACAGCTCTTCAAGTACCAGTTTGGCGATCTCCGGATCGTAGACTGTCCCTTGAGTATCGCGGGCAATCTGGCTTCCTCGCGAAGCAAACGACTTCAACAACTCGGCCATGATCCCCGATTTGTTCTCTCCGTCGAGAATCTTTGTCAGCAGGCCCACAGTCCAGACGCCACCCAGGCAACCCGCAACCTCGATCAACTGCACCGAAGCACCTGCGCGGGCTGCAGCCAGAGCAGCACCGATTCCCGCTGGGCCGCCGCCACAGACAAGCACGTCCGTCTTTCCAGCGACGGGAATCGCCCGCTGTTGTTCGAGCAACTGCTTGCCGTCTTCCGATAGCCCGCCCTTCGTCCGCAGTACATCGCCAGCCACCGGATTCGCAACGCGCGATGCATCTCGCGTGTCCGCGGCTTGAGTATCCGGCGACGTCAGCGACGCAGAAACCATCAATCCGCTCGAAGTCGTTTGAAGGAAACGCCGTCGTGAAAAATTCGACTCGGACATGAGACTACCTGACGGGATAATTTCAGTAAGGGATGGCCAATGAGCAATTTGACTCAGAGTCCGTCCACCAGACAAACCAATCGAATTCAGCCTGCGACCTTTCGAACGAATTCGTCACTCCATCATGACGGCAGACACTCGCGACCCGCAATCACTCACATCGGGCAGTCAGTTCCCGCCCTTAGCGCCGCGTCGAATGATGAGCCGTTACTCAGTCGCAGCATCCGGATCGACAATGTCGCTAACGACTCCTTCAGTCCGTCGTTCAAGCAATGGCCGTGCAGCCTTCAACACGTTGCCAATGATGCGGACACGTTTGGCTCCGTTGAGAGAAATTGCGTGGTCAGTCGCTGTGATCTGATTATCGGAGATGATGACGTCCTCGCCTGGTTGATCGTTGTAGCGAGAGTTGCCCCACACATAGATGCCTGTCGGATTGCTGTCTGCTCCAGTGATGATGTTGCCGCGGATGGTCAGGCCCTTGGTATATCCGAATTGCATGACGGATCCGGTCTGTCCTCCGGATCGAACAATGTTGTCGCAGATCAGCAGGTTGCTATTGCTGTTGCCGACAAGCTTGCCGGTCACGGTATTACCTCGAATGATCATGCCGTCGACGCCTCCGGCAAGAATCGATTTGCGACACTGATTGTTCTCGATGATCACATTCTTCAAGCCACGCGCGTGCTCGACGTGAATCGTCGAGCCACCTGGCTTAACGGAGTGTTCGAGGTCTCGGCAGCCGGTGACGAGGTAGTCGCGGGAACCGGGGCTGCCGCCCATCTGAATTCCCTGGCGGATAAAATTGCGAAGCGTGCAGTCTCGGACGGTGATGCTGCGGCAGTTGTATGAAAACGCCATGCAATCGCCGGAGAAGTTCTCGGCGAAGACGTTCATCACTGTCACGTTCTCGATGACATGGTCCTTGTTGTAGAACCACAATCCAGCGTTGTGTTCGGGTGTCTCGCCCTTGACGTATGCAGGATGCGTGTTGGATCCGTCGAGATGCAGATCGCGGATTACGACGTTCTTCGTCCCTCCTGCAACCGGTGCTCCGATCATCCGCCAGAAATTACTCTGGTTGACGCCGGGATCGAATTTCAGAATCGATGCCGTCCCTTCTCCACGGAGCGTCGTATTGGGCGGCACTTCCAGAATGGGACTCTCACTGTTGCGGCGTGACAGAATGAATGTGCCCGCAGGGACAAACACGGTGCCGCCACCTGCCTGGCCACACGCTGTCAATGCGTCTTCAATCGCGGTGGTATCATCGGCTTGATCGTTTGGGGTTGCTCCAAACCGAGTGATGTCAAACTCGGCGGCAGGCAGCCTGCTGGCCACATTGGTGATCAGCATCAACAGAACAATCCACTTCATGGGCTCGGCTTTTCTTCTGAGGGCCTTCGGAAATGTCAATTCGGCGAATATCATCGCGACTGGCTGACCATGTTGCTACGCACGAACGATTTGCATCCGAACTGCTTTACGTTGCGGCGCCCACACACGAACACGCCAGCGTGACTGACGTACGGACGCCAATCAGTTCGCGGCAGAACGCGAATACAATGCCACATCGCGACGTTGTAAATCACGGGTCATAAGAGACGCTGACCACGCGTGTCCGTGTAAAGATGCCCGGCGCAAGGATATGCTCTCCGTGCACGAAACATGTTTCAATCGCGAGGACCGAGCCTCGCCAGACAGGCGAGCATCACAACCAGGAGAGCACTATGTCGAAGAAGGCAACGCGACATTCACGGCGTCGGTTTTTGAAGACCGCAGCTTCGGCTGCCGGAGCCGCAGTGATGGCTCCAACCATTATCCCAAGTTCTGCGTTGGGTCGGGACGGCGCCGTTCCTCCGAGCGAACGAGTGGTTGTGGGAGGAATCGGCATCGGACGACGTGGCGGCTACGACCTCGGCTGCTTCCTCCAGCAAAACGACGTGCAGTTCGTCGCGGTTGCAGACATCAAGCAGAAACGTCGCGGCGAAGTGAAGAAGATCGTCGACACGCATCACGGTAATAAAAATTGCGATACCTACAGCGACTTTCGTGAACTTCTCGACCGAACCGATATCGATGCCGTACTGATCGCCACCGGCCCGAACTGGCATGCGACGGCCGCAATGACTGCCGCTAAAGCTGGCAAGGACATGTATTGCGAAAAGCCAGTCACGAAGAACATCTCCCAGAGCTTGATCCTCGCCGACACGATGCGGCGCACTGCGCGAGTTTTCCAGGCAGGGACTCAGCGACGAAACCTGCCGCACTTCGCATTCGCCTGCGAACTGGCTCGAACCGGAAAGCTTGGCAAACTCAAGAAAGTCTACGCTCATCCGGCAGGCATGCAGGCCATGATGAGCGGCTGGCTGGTTCCCGAAGAGCAACCGGACAAGGACGTTGTCGACTGGGACATGTACCTTGGGCCGGCCGCCTGGCGTCCTTTCAATCAGAAGCTGCTGGATGGTTTCAACTTTGAAAAAGGTGGCGGCTTCGTCGGCGCGTTCAAAGGCGGCGGAGTGCTGGAGTGGGGTTCCCATTGCGTGGACCTTTGCCAATGGGCCGTCGATGACTGCCTGCCGCCGGTCGAATACAACTCGAGGAAAGACGGCGAACTGATGGCCAGATATGAAAACGGCACGCAGTTGATCTTCCGCGAGAAGGGCTGGATTCCGTTGGGGTCATGCCCTGTGCGGTTCGAAGGTGAAACTGGCTGGGTTGAAGCTGGTGACAGCGGCAAGATGGTTTTGAGTTCGCCGGAGTTGCTCGCTGGCCGAGAGGTGGAAGAAATCGGCGGCTACCCGGCCACTTTCCACGTCCGTGACTTCCTCGACTGCGTGAAGACTCGACGCCAGCCGAAAGGAAATGCCCAGGCAGCATGCAACGCGCACATCGCCTGCCACGCCGCCAACATCGCCCTGCTGCTGGATCGCCAGGTCAAATTCGACAACGCCACCAACACGTTCATCGACGACGACGCGGCCAATCGCCTGCGTTCGGAAGCGCTGCGGGAACCGTGGAGGCTGTAACCGGCTGACCTCGGCGTATTCGCCATCTTTGCGGACGAAGACTTCATCAACACCGTCCTCCATGTTCTGGAGAAATAACATGCATACAACTCGACGACTCACACGTTCCGCCGTTTTCCTCGCGGCATTGATAGTCGCGGTCACCACCTCGACCCGAGCTGCGGACGATGCAAACTCGTCAGCGGAAAAAGAACAGGAACTGATTGCGGTGCTTCGCTCGGACGCGCCGGGCGCCGAAAAAGCGATCGCGTGCAAGAGCCTGGCCATTCACGGTTCCAGCGAGGCCGTTCCTGATCTCGCAAAGCTGCTGCCAGATCCGCAGTTGTCGTCATGGGCCAGAATCGCGCTGGAAGTGATCCCAGGCGATGCGTCCATTGATGCATTGCGGCAAGCAGCGGAATCGCTCGACGGTCGACTGCTGGTTGGGATGATCAATTCAATCGGTGTTCTCAAGGACGCGAAGGCGGTCGATCTGCTGACGAAGAAACTGCAGGACGCCGATGCTGAAGTGGCGTCTGCTGCGGCTGTCGCTCTGGGGCACATCGGGAATGACGCTGCGACAAAATCGCTGCGAGCTGTCCTTGCCTCGGCACCCGCCAAAGTGAGATCAGCCGTTGCCGAAGGGTGTATCCTGTGCGCCGAGCGGTTGCACAGCAAAGGTGACACAGTGGCGGCCGCAGAAATCTACGACGAAGTCCGCAACGCCGATGTCCCCAAACAGAGAATTCTGGAGGCGACTCGCGGCGCGATTCTCGCTCGGAGTCAGAAGGGAATTCCGCTCTTGCTCGAACTTTTCCAATCGCCGGACAAGGCGATGTTCCAGCTCGCTCTGGGAACGGTTCGCGAGTATCCGGGTCACACCCTGGACTCGTTTCTGCCTGATGAGGTATCCCGCGCGACACCCGATCGGGCAGCGCTAATCATTCAGGCCATGGCCGACCGGCCGGAATTTGTCGTTCTGCCAGCAGTACTGAAGGCTGCGGAACAAGGTCCCAAACAAGTCCGTCTGTCGGCTATCGATGCACTCAAACGAGTGGGTGATGGCTCTTGCCTTTCCACTCTGCTGGAAATCGCCGTCGGAGCCGACACGGAGCTCGCGCAGGCAGCCCAGACAACACTCGCCGATCTTTCGGGGAAGAATGTCAACGAGGAAATCGTCGGCCTTCTGCCGACATCCACAGGAAAAACTCACACGTTACTGCTTCAACTGGTTGGGCAAAGACGCATCAATGACGTTGAAGAAGTCGAAAAGGCGCTTGACCATCCCGACAAAACCGTGCGGAGCGCCGCGTTGATTGCTCTGGGCGAGACCGTCTCACTCAAAAAGCTGGACGTTCTTATTTCGCAGGTGCTGGCTCCGCGACATTCCGAAGACGCAGCAGTCGCTCGACAGGCTTTGAAAACCGCTTGTGTCCGGATGCCGGACCGAGAGGGCTGCGCCGCCAAACTTGCAACCGCTTTGAAACGCTCTCCTCCAGGATCGCAAACAGCAATTCTGGAAATACTGACCGATGTCGGGGGAGAGACGGCGCTGCAGACTCTGGCGACGGCTGCAAAGAGCAACGATCCTCAACTTCAAGACGACGGCAGCCGATTGCTGGGCAAATGGAATGACTTGGCCGTCGCGCCCGTTCTGCTGGACCTGGCGAAAACGGCCCCGGCCGAGAAGTTCAGAATTCGTGCATTGAGAGGATACATCGGCGTCGCGAGAAAGTTCGCAATGCCGGAACAGCAACGCGTTGACATGTGCCAGAACGCGTTTGACGCGGCGACTCGAACCGACGAACAGTTGCTGCTGATGGATGTCCTGGCACTGCACCCCAGCCCGCAGGGACTCCGACTGGCCACCAAAGCGATGGGCACACGAGAGTTGAAACCAGCGGCGACGCAAGCCGCTCTGGTCATCGCTCAGAAACTCGGCGGCAAGGGTGTTAATGTGAAAGAACTGCTGTCCGGCGCCGGGCTCGACAATGTCAAACTGGAAATCATCAAAGCGGAATACGGGGCCGGAGCATCTCAAAGAGACGTCACGGCGGTGCTTCGAAAGCAAGCCAGCAACCTGCCGCTGATCACGTTAGCGTCGACGGCTTACAACACGAGTTTCGGTGGCGATCCGGCGCCAGGAGTCGTTAAGAAACTGCGAATCCAATATCGGATGAACGGCAAAGTCGGTGAGTCGTCATTCGCGGAAAACGCACTCATTGTTTTGCCCATGCCCAAATAAGCTTCGTTCGGCCTGCTATACGCCGATGGCCGGGTGACTCTAAAACAGTTGTTACGAATTCTCGATCTCCTTAGAAGGAACAACCTCATGCGACGACAGTTTTCAATGTGGGCCCTGGCCCTTGCAGTCGGAACGTTTGTCAGTGCTGCCAGCACCTCAGCTTCAGCGGCCGACGAATATGACTATGACCTGGTGCATTCTTCGGTCAGTTTCAAAGCTCGCCACCTGGGGATCAGTTGGATTCATGGCCGGTTTAACGATGTCGCCGGGAAGTTTTCGCTCGACCGGGAGAATCCTGAAAAATCGACCTTCGCGCTGACGATCAAAACGGAAAGCGTCGACACAGCCAACAAAGCGCGCGACGCGCACCTGCGACAACCCGACTACTTCGATACGAAACAGTTCCCAACGATCGAATTCAAAAGTACGAGCACGAAGGTCATCAAAGGCGGATTCGAAGTGACGGGCGACTTCACGATGCATGGCACGACAAAGAAGATCAAAATCGTGCTGATGGGCGGCGAAGAACATGACTTCGGAAAAGTCAAACGAGTTGCGTTCTCGACCGAAGTTTCGCTCAAACGCAGCGACTACGGATTCGACAAGAACGCCATCGGTCCGATCGGCGATGAAGCTCTGATCATGATCGATTGTGAAGGCGTGCGGAAATAAATCGTTGTCATTGTTTCCGCGTCGGAGTTTGTGGATCGAAACAAACGGTGAGTTCCGCAGTGGCAGCCTGCAGAACACCGCACAACAACTCAGCAAGTGCTTTGGCTGATGCCCGATCCACAACTCTATCTTCAAGCGATGCTGACAGCCGCCATCGCCAGTGCGATTTCCGTACTGGCGATGGCAAGCTTGAAACGTTCCGCAGGTATGACTTGGCTGAATTCCGCGTGCGTTGTGGGAATCGGTGTCGGTCTTTCTGCCGGGTATCATGTGTTGGCTTTGCGACTGACCTGGCCTCCGGTCAGCGGTCTCAACCGCTTCTTGACGATCGTCATTCCAGCGGCCGTCGCCATCGAACTGGCTGCTGGATTTGAATCCGTCCCGCACTGGTTTGCGTGGTCCCTTCGGTTGGGACTCGCCGCAACCATACCGAGGATCCTGCTGCACAATTCGGTCTACCTGAGTGACTCCGACTTCACCTGGCCGCTTTGGCAAGCCAGTCTGATACTGGTTGGTTGTGGCGTGCTTGTTGCAGCCTTGTGGAGCCTGCTCACCTGGTTGAATCAACGTTCTTCCGGAGTCTCAATTCCACTGGCGTTGAGTCTGACAATTCAGTGCGCGGGTATCACCATCATGCTTGCGGGCTATATCAAAGGTGGCGCGGCGGCATTCCCATTGGCCGCGACACTTGCGGCCACGACCGGCGGAACCTGGCTGATTTCGAAACGTTCCGGCACATCGCCCCGTATTTGTAATCCCGCGATCATCGGAATCGGAGTGGTCGGCCTCTCAGGCCTGTTGCTCATCGGACGATTCTTCGGAGAGCTCTCGACGACAAGTGCGTTGACCATGCTGCTGGCTCCACTCCTCTGCTGGGTAACCGAGACACCGTGGCTGCGAAACCGAAAGCCCTGGCTTGTGGGCTTAATCCGGTTGGTGCTGGTGGCGATTCCGCTGCTGTGGGTTCTCGCCGAGGCGAAGAGCGACTTCGATCGAGACATGGCTCCGCTGTTGACGCATGCCTCTGTCGCCACGAGCGGTTTCTGAAGTTACTCAGAATTCAACCTGAAACACGATCGAAAATCGCGTATGGTCAAAAACCTCAACCGAACTCCAGATTACTTTCGGCACTGTTCGGCATCGGAGTTGCGATCACACAGATTCCTGGCGAGGCGCGAGTTCCTCAGCCAGAACTACGGCACTGAAGCCGTGCTGCTTCCGCCGAAAAATCCAAACCTCAACACGCACGTGGAGCGACGGTTCCGTAACGTGTCTCGATGGACGAAAGCCACGGACCCAGGAAGTACGGTGTCTTGCGAGTTTCAGTTGAGGCGGTATTTTCTGTGACTCAGATTGATGACAATCACCAACGCAGGAAACTATTTTATGACAAGACCGCATTACCGCTCAGTCTGTGCCACTCTGTTCGCGATGGTCGTCGTCACGTCAAGCGTCGCCGTAGCGGCGCAACGCCCCAACATAGTCTGGATCTTTTCTGACGATCACGCCTGCAACGCGATCGGCGCTTACGGCGGCCGACTCCAATCAGAAAACCTGACGCCGAACATCGACAGCATCGCCCGCGACGGCATCATCTTTGACCGGGCCTATGTCGGTAATTCGATCTGTGCACCCAGCCGAGCGACGTTACTCACCGGCAAGCACAGCCATCTCAACGGAAAGTTCGACAACCGCGGCGGTTTCAATCACGACCAGCAGCAGTTCCAGAAGATTCTCCAGAAGCACGGCTATCAGACGGCGATGATCGGGAAAATTCACCTGAACGGAGCCATGCAGGGATTTGACTACTGGGAAGTCCTGCCCGGGCAAGGGCGATACACGAATCCTCAGTTCGTCACTGCCGAGGGAAAAACGCAGTACGAAGGCCACTCGACGGACATCGTCACCGACCGCGCTTTGAACTGGCTGGACAACGGCAAGGACGATGCGAAACCGTTCATGATGATGGTGCATTACAAGGCCCCGCATCGAAACTGGCTGCCGGCACCGCGGATTATCGAGGAGTTTCGCAAACGGACGTTCCCGGAACCTGACAGTCTCTTTGACGACTACTCCGGCCGAGGCGTCGCCGCTCACAAACAGGACATGTCTATCTCGAAAACCATGCGGATGAGCGGTGACCTGAAGGTGACTCCCGGATCAGAACGAGCCGCCTGGCTGGAGAAACATCCGCTCGAAGGCGAAGAACTGATCCGCTGGAAGTATCAGGCCTACATGCAGGACTATCTGGGCTGTGTCGCCGGCGTGGATGAGAACATCGGACGGCTTCTCGCCTGGCTGAAAGACAACAATCTCGAGCAGAACACAGTGGTGATGTATTCCTCGGACCAGGGGTTTTATCTCGGCGAACACGGATGGTTCGACAAACGATTCATGTACGAGGAATCGTTCAGAACCCCACTGGTCGCCAGGTGGCCGGGCGTCATTAAGCCCGGTCAACGGAACGATGATCTTGTGCAGAACATCGACTTTGCCGACACATTCCTGGACATCGCCGGCGCTCCAATTCCGGATGACATGCAGGGCGAAAGTCTGGTCCCGCTGCTCAAAGGCGAGACACCAGCCGACTGGCGAAAGTCGTTGTATTACCACTACTACGAGTACCCGGCTGTGCACTCAGTTAGACGACATGAGGGTGTCAGCGACCGACGCTATAAGCTGATTCGTTTTTACGGGATCGACGTCCCGGATGGGGAAGAGTGGGAATTGTTCGATCTCAAAAACGACCCCAGCGAAATGCACAGCATCTATGAAGATCCGAAGCAGTCGGCCCGGATCAAAGAACTCAAAGCGGAACTTGATCGACTGAAGGAGCACTACGAGGTTCCGGAAGACGGGGGACTCCCGCTCCGAGGAACTTCCTCTGACGAAAAGAAACCAAATGCCAACGCCAGGACGTTGAAATTCGAATTCCAGCAAGGCGCCAACGTGAAGGCCGAGTCCTCGCCCTACCTGCCCGGCCGCGGAATCCAACTGACGGTACCGCTGACGTTCAACGGGACCGATGGTGTGCTGATTGCTCAAGGCGGTGCGTCGAACGGCTATGCTCTCTGGACCAAAGACGGTTTTCTCCACTGGACCGTGACGCGAAACGATGTTGCCACGACGGTCTCTGGCAAAGACAAAGTTCCATCCGGCCGGCTCACAGTCATCGTCCGCCAGGAAAAAACTGGCGCGGCAACCATTGCACTCGAGGGTCGAGAAGTGGCGAATGGAAACGTCAGCGGAGAGTTTCTCACTCAGCCATTCGACGGTTTAAGCGTCGGCGAGGACGCAGGCTCACATGTTCGGGAATTCTCGACAAACAAGTACGCCGGTAAGGTCGGACCTGTGCAGATTCTGCTGATCGAATAGTTGCATGCCGATCAATCGAATTGTCCGGCGACCTGAAGTTCGTCAGTCGTGACGCCGAGTCCGGCAGCGACCGTTACGACGACTTCAACGAGCATCGGTGCGGAAGCGGAGCACGCCAAGCATCGCGAACAGATCGAGCAGCTTAGAAACGTCGTCGTCAAACCGCAGAACGTCCAGGAATTTCAAATCCAATCCTTATAGTGAACGATTGACTTAACAAACGGAGACGGCATGGTGCGCGTAAGTTCTGAATCTCTCACACGACGTTTCGATTTTCGAACTGCGGTGATTCTGATGTTGTTTGGAATCGCGGTCGCAAGTTTGTCTCGCCACGCGTCGGCCGATAGCGAGTGGCCGCGGTTTCGGGGGCCTGGTGCCAGAGGTGTTTCGGATCATCCACAGCTGCCGGATCGGTGGAGTGAGTCGGAGAATATCCTCTGGAAGCGACCGGTACCCGGACGCGGTTGGGCGTCTCCCATTGTCAGCGGCGATCGCGTCTTTGTCGTGACCGTCACTCGCGAAGGAATGCCTGAATCTGCCAGGCCAGGCCTCTACTTTGGTGGAAACCGTCCCAAACCCGACGACGCAATGCACGAGTGGAAACTGTTATGCCTCAACCTGAAAGACGGCAGCGAGCTATGGCAGAAAACTCTGCATCGAGCGAAACCGAAGTCGGCTCGACATCTCAAAAACAGCTATGCGTCGGAAACTCCGGTGACCGATGGTGAGCGAGTTTACGTACTTTTTGGCGATGTCGGTTTGTTCTGCCTCACCGTCGAAGGCGACAACGTCTGGTCAAAACCGCTGCCCCCGTGCCAAACCCGTTTCGACTGGGGAACGGCTTCTTCCCCGGTGTTGCACAACAATCGAATCTACATGGTGAGCGACTCTGAGGACGAGTCCTACCTGGCGGCCTTCGACAAGCACACCGGCGACCAGGTCTGGCGTGTCAAACGGGACGAAGGGAGTAACTGGGCGACACCGTTCGTCTGGGACAATGAGATTCGATCTGAGATTGTGACTTCTGGAACTGGCCGAATTCGCTCTTACGATCTGGATGGCCGACTGCTGTATGAACTCGGCGGAAGTTCAACGATTAATATCGGCACTCCATACACAGCTCACAGCTTGCTTTATGTGTCCTCAGGTTATGTTCTCGATAAGAAGCGTCCGATCTTCGCGTTGAAACCTGGAGCGTCCGGCGACATCTCGCTTGCCGATGATGCGACATCCAATGAATCGATCGCGTGGTGCCAGAAACAGGAAGCTCCCTACAACCCGTCGACGATCGTTTACGGCGAACAGCTCTACGTGTTGCACGATCGCGGCTTTGTGGCTTCATTCGACGCGAAGACTGGCAAACCGGTTTATGGCAAGCAGCGATTACCGAACGGTCGAGCCTTCACGTCATCCCCCTGGGCAGCGAATGGAAAAATCTTCTGCCTGAATGAATTCGGCGAGACATTCGTCATTCGAGCCGGTCGCGAGTTCGAACTTCTCCACACCAACAGTCTCGAAAGCGAAACCGTCTGCATGGCGACTCCCGCACTCGTCGATGGTCGAATACTGTTGCGGACCGGCGACAAGCTGTACTGCATCGGTCAGCCAGAGGTCACAAAACGTCCGTGAAAGACACACCACTTCGCATACTCGCCTGGTTGCTGATGGCTGTTGGATGCCGTTCCACATTCGGAGCCGACTCGCTGGAGAGCGAGATCGCACCGCTTTTCAGTGAATACTGCGTGCGGTGCCACGGTCCGAAGAAATCGGAATGCAAGCTGCGGATCGATCACCTTACCGCCGACTTTGCAGACCGCGACAACGCTGCGGCCTGGATTGAAATTCGCAACGCGATCAATCTCGGCGAGATGCCGCCGAATGGTGAAAAACGCCCGCCGGTGGAACTCATCGAGAAGACCTCGCGGTGGATCGCGGCACAGTTGCGAGCCAGCGAGCGGGCTCGGATCAGTACCGGGGGCCGTGTCCTGCTGCGACGGATGAACCGGCACGAGTACACCAACACAGTCGCCGAACTGCTGTCGATGAAGTTTCCGACGGGTGAGAGTCCGCTGGATGTGTTGCCTCCGGATGGGACAGCCGACGGGTTCGACAAGGTCAAATCCGCGCTAGCGGTGCTCACGGAGCGGACGGCGAGGTTCCGCGGATTCGGCTTAGCCAGAGTCATCCTGACGATGCGATGCGGTTCGTCCTTGTGGGCGATGCGCGGCGGAGCGTGGACCTGTGCTCCGGCCGCCGTGCGGTCCTCGATCCGGACATTCGCCGAAGCCGCTGACGCTGCGGTTTACACCGGATTCCGTGTTGTTCGAGAGACCTCATGATGGATCGCGCTCGCTGCTTCTGCTCGCCAGGATTTGACAGGACGAATTAATGACACGAACCACACTGCTGATCGGAATGGCCATTGTCCTCTGCGCGGCTCCTGCTTTCGCGCAGAAAGAGCACGCTCCGATTCGAGAAGACATTTCCTACGGTGCGCGTTTGAATCCCAGAATGGAGCGACCCGTGTTCGCCGTCTGTTCCAAACAGGGGATGCGGGTTCTTGTGTCGCGCGACGACGGTCGTTCGTGGAGGCAGACGTTTCTTGGTACGGATTCGCTCGAAGACGGAGGCTGGCACGGCACGTTTGCCGTGTATGGAATGACCGCGACCAAAGGTGTCATCGGCGTGTTTTCCGGCTGGGGAACTCCCGGCGTTTACATCGGCTCGGATGACGGTCTTCGCTGGACTCACCTGAATGCTGAGCCTGGAAAACTTGGCAGCGTCTGGGGAGCGGCAGGCGGCAACGGCATCATGCTCACCAGTGCCGATCAGTGGCGTGGCATGACCAGTTCCGGCGAGACGTTTTCGGACTGGAAGGCCCACAGTGTCAAATCACTGCTCGACGGTGGCGGGACTCATCACATGATCTGCGGCTTCGGCGACTTCAAGGGCGGTCGCTTCATCGTCGTCGGCGACAATCAGCACGTGTTTTACAGCGACGACAACTGTCGAACCTGGAAGCACAGTCGAATCCCAGAGGAAGCCGGCGCCGGCCAGGAAGTGATCGTTTACGGCAACGGAGTGTTTCTGTGCAGCTTCAAGGAACACGTTGCCCGCTCATCCGACGGCGGCGAAACGTGGACGATGCACAACCCCGGATTAAAAGGACACGGCAAATCCTGGAGAGGCCTGAGCTTCGTCAACAACGAATTCTGGCTCACCGCCCAAAAGGGCAGTCACGGCCGCCGGAGCAAAGACGGGATTACGTGGGACGATCTTCCGAAGACGACGCCCGGCGGTCGTTTTGTGCAATCGGAATCCGGCACGATCATCAACGTGGAACGTCGCCGGTACGACATCCAACGCAGCGAAGACGGAGTCACCTGGGAAACCGTCTTCACGGCGCCGCAGGAAGACGTGAGCTGGGACACGGCCTTCGCGGTGTCAGCCAGGGTGAATGTCGTCCCGTAATCAGACTCGTTGCCGGAAACCGATCCCCAGCCACGAGAGCAATAGAATGGAGACTACGTGCAGTTATCCGTCTCAAGCCGATCAGTCCTGCTGCTGGCTCTGAGTCTGGCAGAACTGCTGCTGGTTTCGCTGACGGTCACCTGTTGTGCAGGAAACGGCGACGCGGCCGCGATCGAAAATCGTTCGCCCGCCAGCCGGCAGTTTGAACGACTTGGTCGAGGCCCCGTCGCGTTGCTGCGGGAGTCCGGCGTCTTCCTGAGCTGGCGCTTGCTGCGAACGGATCCCGATTCGATCGCCTTCGATATCTATCGTGACGGCTTGAAGATCAACCAGAGTCCAGTCACCGGCAGTACCAACTACGTCGATGCCGAGGGCAAACCGTCAGCGATGTACTCGATCGTCCCGCTCGTCGATGGGAAGGAACTCGCGAAGGAAAGCACTCCGGTCTGGGGGCAGCCGTTTCATCGCGTTCCACTGCAACGACCGGACGCAGCGAAGACGCCAGACGGCCGGGAGTATTCGTATTCTCCGAACGATACGAGCGTGGGCGACCTGGATGGCGACGGCGAGTACGAACTCATCGTGAAGTGGGAGCCCTCGAACGCGCAGAACAACTCGCGAGCGGGTTACACCGGCAAGGTATTTCTCGATGCGTACAAGCTGGACGGCACCCTGCTGTGGCGAATTGACCTCGGGTGGAACGTTCGCGCGGGAGCTCATTACACACAGTTTCTGGTTTACGATTTCTACGGAGACGGCAAGGGGCTGTACTCAACCGGTCACGGTGACGCGTTGCACCTCGGTGATCTGGATCCTGCGCGTCCCGGCCTGGAAGTCTTCATGGTTCACGAAACTCCCGGACAGTACGGGCAACACGGAGTCGAGATGCGCGCCGCCGAAGATGGCCGGATTCTCTGGAGCATCAGCGGCGAAGGGCGCGACGTCGGCCGCGGCGTGGCAATCGACCTCGATCCACGCTACCCCGGCACCGAATGCTGGGGTTCTCGCGGCGGCCTGATGAGTGCTGCCGGTGAGATAATCGCCACTCGCAAGCCGCGCCAGACCAACTTCGCGGTGTGGTGGGACGGCGATCTGCTGCGCGAAATCCTCGACCGGGAAACGGTCAGCAAATGGGATCCGGAAACTGGCCGCAGCCATCCGTTGCTGACAGCTTCCGACTTTGGAGCACGATCCAATAACGGCACGAAAGCGACTCCGGCATTGTCTGCCGATATCCTCGGCGACTGGCGTGAGGGAGTCATTCTGCGACATCGCGACAACGATGCACTCCTGATTTTCACAACGACAATTCCAACGCAACATCGCCTTCCGACTCTGATGCACGACCCGCAATACCGAGTCTCAATCGCCTGGCAGAACGTCGGCTACAACCAGCCGCCGCATCCGGGTTTCCACCTCGGGCCGGGAATGAAATAGGGACTTGAGCGTCGCTCCATCAGGAATTCGCAGCAGCCATCGACATAGACTCCTGGAGATTGACAGGCCACCATGACGCGAGCGTTTCCTGCGATCGACGTCCGATTTTCAAGATGAGTCAAAGATGAAAACACGGGAGCATCCTATGAGCAGAGAAGCACTGGCCGCCGCCGGGTTCCTGGCGTTGGTTTTGAATCTGGCCTCGGTCAACGCCGATGCGCAGACCTCGATGGGGCCGTTCCGATTTCGTGATGTCGGACACGAGTCTGGATTTCTCCCGGCGGCGGCTGGAATTCAGGGGCATGGTGCAGGCTGGGGTGATGTGGACGGCGATGGCTGGGCCGATCTGTATGTCGGGACGTTTCATTACAAAGACACGCAACCGAATTTGTTTTTTCGAAACCGGAAAGGCCGACTCGAGCTCGATGACCAACCGCAGTTGAGGATCTCAACCCGTGCGACCGGCGTGCTGTTTGCCGACCTCGACAACGACGGCGACCTCGATCTCTACGTTGCCAGCATGCCGGCTCCGGCTGGCGGTCGACTTGCAGAGCGAATGGGGCATCCGTTCGCCGGCTGCTCGCTGTTTCGTAACGATGGCGCGGGGCGTTTCAAAAACATCTCGGAAGGCAACGCGGCCTGCCCGACGGACTTTGGCGGACGCAGCGTCACCGTACTCGACATCGACGGCGATGGGCTGTTGGACCTGCTCGTTGGTGAGGATCCGATTGCGGGTTACAACGGATCGAAGACGAAGACGTCCCGGTTGTTTCGAAACCTGGACGGACTGCGTTTTGAAGACGTCTCGCGCGAGATCGGAATCCCACAGGACGCAGCCGGACTGGGAGTTGCCGCTGCAGATGTGAACGGCGATGGCTGGCCGGATTTCTTCCTGGCGTCAACCATCGGCAATTACCTGATGCTGAACGACGGGACCGGCCGGTTTCACGAAGCAGCGGGAGCACGCGAGACGTTCGCCTGGCCGACGGCCAAAGGTGACGACATGGTTTGCGGCGTCGCGATTTCGGATGTGAATGGCGATGCGTTGCCAGACATTGTCCTCGGCCAGCACTACAGCACGCCGTGGCTCAAGCCGCTGGCGAATCGACTGTATCTGAATCGAGGAGTCTCCAACGGCGTACCAGGGTTCGAAGATGTCACCGAATCGGCCGGTCTGACTCCGTTGCCGCTGAAAGGACCGCACGTCGAAATCCAGGACTTCGATAACGATGGGCGTTCGGACATCTACACCAGCATCGTCAAGTTTGCCGAAGGACGACCGTATCCTGTGATTTTCCGCAACACGGGCAACGCCGATCGCGGAAACACACCTCGGTTCTCGGAACACGCACTCGGCGTTAACGATTTTCCGAACGACGAAGACCGAGCGATCAAACGATCTGGAACGTTTTTTGAGAAGATGGTTTTCGATCGCAAGGTTGTCTATTTCGCACCCGGTCCAACGTGTGACTTTGACCGGGACGGGCGTCTGGACTTGCTGCTTCCAAACTGGTGGGTCGAACTTCCATCGCTGTTGCTGAAGAACGAAACAAAGGGCGGTCACTGGCTCGACGTAAGAGTGTCCGGCGCTAAAGGAGTGAACGCGATGGGAGTAGGATCGCGGGTCGACGTCTACGAAGCGGGGCAGTCCGAAAACCCAGACGCCCGCATCGGCTCGCGCGAGATCGCGACTGGTTTCGGCTACGCCTCGTCTCAGGAAGCGGTCGCTCATTTCGGACTGGCGGATCACACACTGTGCGATGTGGTGGTGACTCTGCCTCACGGAAGAGGGCGACTTGTCCGGAAGAGTGTTCAAGCTGATCAACGAATTACGATGACTCCGTAATTGCTCTGACAAGGCGTCCTGGGCGGACGCATTTCGAATAGGTTTCCGATTGGCTCAGCGGAGTGTTGAATAGCCCATCGTCTTTGGCAGGTGAGAACGCGAAGTGACCAAGATCCCTTGTACAGCTGTGGCGAATCGAACGATTCCTGTAAGAAGACTGAACATGATCTTAAGAAGATTCTCAATCATCGCTTTAGTCCTGGCCGTTTGTGCGATATCGGACGCTGGCACGAGCGTCGCCGCAGCGCAGGAATCGCATACTGCGTTGAAGCCGGTGCTCACGAATCGGTGCGGCAGCTGCCACGCCGGCGGAGAAAACCAAGGTGGGTTTGAACTGAGTTCACTCGGTGACAACCTGACAGACGCGGCGGCATTCGCCAAATGGGAACGGGTTTACGATCGCGTTCAATCGGGCGAGATGCCGCCAGCTGATGCGGATGATCTGACGGTAGCGGAATCGGCACGGTTCAAGTCGGTTCTGCATCGCGCACTGACCGATGCGCATGCGTCCGCGAAGGGCACAGTGCTGCGGCGGTTGAATCGGATCGAATACCAGAACACGATGAACGATCTATTCGGTGTGAATCTCGATCTGAACACCGACCTACCGGAAGATGGTCGGTTTCACGAATTCGACAACGTCGGAAGTTCACTCGGACTATCGTCGGTTCACTTAAAGCGATACATGGCGGCGGCGAATCGTTTCCTTGATGAGTCGATTGTCACGTCGGTCGGGCCGCCGGAATCGACGTCGATCACCGCTGACTATCGAAAGCACCAGAAGATCGGTCGGACGTTTCGTCAATTGGACGACGGTGCGGTCGCGCGTTTTTCCGGCGGCTATCTGCTTGACGGCCATTTGCAGAACGCCCGAACCCGAGAACGTGGCAGGTATCGAATTACGATCAACGCCTACGCCTATCAGTCCAAAGTGCCACTTTCCTTTTCTGTCCTGGCAAAGACATATGCCAGCGGTGGGCAAACCGAAATACTTGGCTACTTCTCAGTGCCGCCGGACAAAGTCACGCCGATTGTGTTCGACGCTTACATGGAAGCAAATTACTTTCTGGTAATCGATCCACACGGAATTTTCGATCCGGATCAGTACAAACGAAAAACGATTGACGACTACAAAGGTCCGGGCCTGGCGGTCCACGATGCGCAACTGGAAGGGCCAATCAACGTCGAGTTTCCATCGCGCGGACATCGACTGGTCTTCGACGGAATTCAACGCACTGAGATTCCGCCGCCGCGTCCGTCCGATCGACAGCGTCGAGGGTACAAGCCCCGATTCACCGTCACGTCAGATGATGAAGTTCAGGACGCTCGGCAATCACTTATCCGAGTTGCGAGTGCCGCGTTCCGGCGGCAAGTCGACGACGAGGATGTCGCACGTTTCGTCAGCCTGTTTCAGACAGAGCGTGCTGAAGGGTCGTCGTTTGAGGACTCACTTCGCACCGCGGTCGTCGCCATCTTCTGTTCGCCAAAGTTCCTGTATCTTCCGGAAGGCTCGGCTCGTTTAGACGACCATGATCTGGCTGTGCGATTGTCGCTGTTTCTGATTCGTACAAAGGTCGATCAAGAACTGTTACGAGTCGCCGCCTCGGGGCAACTAAAATCGGATGCGGCCGAACTGCGGAGGCAGACGGAGCGGTTGTTGAACGACGCCCGGTTTGATCGATTCATTCAGGACTTCTGCGATGCGTGGCTGGACCTGCGAGACCTTGAAGCCACATTCCCTGACAGTCGACTGTTCCCGGAGTTTGACGAGTATCTGCGGCATTCGTTGCCGCTGGAAACTCGCGGCTTCGTTCACGAGTTGATTCGATCGAACCTGCCGATCACAAACCTTGTGGACTCGGACTTCGCCATGCTGAATCAACGCCTCGCCGAACACTACGAATTACCTGCGGTTGATGGTCCCGAGATCCGCAAGGTGTCTCTGCCGACAAACTCGCTGCGCGGCGGATTGCTGTCGCAGGCCAGCATTCTTCGCGTCACGGCGAATGGCACCAACACATCGCCCGTCACGCGCGGTGCATGGGTCATGGAACGAATTCTGGGCGAAACACCCCAGCCGCCTCCGCCGGGTACTCCCGGTGTCGAGCCGGATACCCGAGGTGCCACAACGCTGCGTGAGTTGCTCGTCAAACACCGATCGATGACCAGTTGTAATTCCTGCCACCAACATATCGATCCGCCGGGTTTCGCGATGGAGTGTTTCAATCCGACCGGCAAATTCCGCGAGCGTTTCCGGCTGAGTGCGAACGGCGAGCGTGTCAGCGCAACCATCAACGGTCGGCCGGTTCGGTACCAGTTGGGCGCTTCGGTCGACAGTTCCGGCAAGTTGGCGGACGGCAGAACATTCGACGGCTTCCGTCAGTTTCGAAAGTATCTCGCCGGCGATCCGAAGATGCTGGCAAAGACGCTCACGGTGAAGTTGCTGACGTTCGCGACCGGCCGCGAACTGGGATTCTCGGACCGTGCTGAAATCGAACGGATTGTGCGATCTGCCGCCGCAACCGACTATCGCATTCGAGACCTCATCCACCTTTGTGTTCAAAGCGACATATTCAGGAACGAGTAACAATGCCACTCCGACAACGAGCCCTCAGTCGCCGTCACGTTTTGCGTGGAATGGGAGCGTGTATCGCTCTGCCAGCGCTGGACGCCATGACGCCCGCGTTTGCAAGACCCGCGACGACGGCTTCGCTTCCGCGATTCGTGGCCATCTGCGGGCCGCTTGGATATCACGCTCCGTTCCTGTTCCCGGAGAATGCGGACGGCGATTACCGGCAGACGCCGTACATGAAGCAGCTCGAGGATCACGTTGATGACCTGACGCTGTTCTCTGGCTTGTCACATCCCGAAAACAACACGGGCCACTCGTCGGACATGACGTGGTTAACGTCAGCACCGCGAGCGGGGCGGCCGGGGTTCAGGAATACGATTTCTCTTGATCAGGTCATGGCACAGCGCCTTCGCGGTCAGACTCGGTTGCCGTTTCTGAGCCTCAGCGGAGGGAAGTCGCTTTCGTGGACGGAAGCCGGCGTTGAAATCCCCGCCGAGCGTTCGCCGGCCCGAGTGTTTCAGGCATTGTTCGTCTCGGGCACGAAAGAAGAAGTCGCACAGAAGCTGACCGAATTGCGGCGTGGCAAGAGTATTCTCGACACAGTATCGGGCGACGCGAAACAACTGGATCGCGAGCTGGGCTCGACCGACCGCCACAAGCTGCAGGAATACTTCTCGGCGATTCGCGATCTGGAAGGCGAATTGGAACAGTCACAGCAATGGGTGCAAAAGCCAAAACCGGTCGTGGATGCCGAACCAACGATAGATGTTGCGGATAAGAACGACATCACCGCTCGCCAGCGTGTGATGTACGATCTGATCGCTCTGGCTCTGCAAACCGACTCGACGCGCGTGGTCAGCTACATGCACGGGCCGCTGAATTCTCCACCAAGCAACATTCGCGGAGTTCAAAACGACTGGCACGCACTTTCCCATCACGGACGCGACGAAACGAAGATCGCTGAGCTGAAGCTGATCGAAGAAGCGCAGCTTACGGAATTCAACCGCTTTCTCGGAAAACTCCGCGGAGTGAAAGAAAGAGATTCTTCGCTGCTCGACAATACCGCCGTGCTGTTCGGTTCAAATCTCGGCAATGCGTCGTCGCATAACTGCACCAATCTGCCGATCATCGTTGCCGGCGGCGGATACCGACACGGTTCGCACATTGTTCGCGACGAGAGAAACAACACGCCTCTGTCAGATCTTTTTGTCTCGCTCGCCCAGCGAATGGGAGTTGAAACCGACAGCTTTGGCAGCAGCCGCACCGCAGGCATTGCCGGCTTCGAACAAAAGTGATCGCGGCGAACTCGATCCTCGGTACGTTGCCGTTTAGCGATGGCAGGCGCGATCTCATCAGGTGGGTGTTGCCGTCATCCTGCGTCAGCAATCGCAAGCAAGCAAGCAGCTCTGCGTCTGCATTCCCGTCACGCAGAATCACGCCGTTTCGTTGTGCGAAGATTCGCAGCAGGCCAGCGACAGGCGATCACACGTTTCCGTTCCAGAAGTGCTCTCGCGAGTGTTCGGTCTGGACATCGATTTGGAACTGGCTTTCGGTGTAACCTGTTACGGCGTCGCTTCGGTGACCACAACTCATTCAAGGAAACTCTCGGTCTCGGACAAGGTAATATGAAGTCGAGCCAGTCAGACAACACGATACCAGTCATCGTACGGCGATGCGGTTGTTTGGGATTGTTGATGACTTGTGCATTTGCTCTGAGCACGATGCTACATGCCGATGAAAAGTCACAGTCTTCCGGCGTGACACCCGTCAGCGGCAATGTCGTCGCACTGGAATTGTTCGATGGCTCGATCGGGCCACTGCGCAATGCAAATGGTGGAGTGGGCTGGAAGCGAGCGTGGATCACGCCCCGGGCGGCAATTCCAGAAATCATCGAAGTGACTGCGAGTACATCGAATACTCCTGACGCAGTCTCGCGGCGCGGACTTTCGATCAGCGGTACTGGAATCCGCAACAATCCTTTGCGGCGGGAGCTGGCGAGTCCCCTTACGCAGAAGGAAGTGTTCGTCCGATTCGAGTTGCGTTACCAAAGTGACGAAGCCGTCGATCCTTCAGTCGTCGATCCGGAATTCTTCGTGCTGTGGCTGGATCGACTCGATGGAGGCGACCGTTCGACACACGCCTCGAACGTTCCCAACATTGGAGTCCACATCGCTGATCGCGGACCGAAGAAGGGGCGGAACGTGTTTATGGTTCGAGTCGGACCCGCTCACACAGCATGGAGCAAGGTCGAGCTTGAATACAATCGGACCTATCGGGTCGTTGGCCGATTAAGAAAGTCCAGTGAGGGTGCACGAGCGGACTACGATCAGTTCGACCTTTGGATCGATCCGGAAACCTCGGACCTGGCGGCACCGGATGCGACCGTCTCGGGAGCGCAGAGTCTCAGCCTGATCCAGTGGATTGGGTTTTCGACCGGTCTTAAGACTGAGCCCACGGATCGGATTCATGTTCAAAGTCTGATGCTTGGCAATTCCTGGGAGGGCGTGCTCGATGAGTCAGCGACACTGCTCGCCGACAGTGCCACGAGAGGGATCAACGGAGTGGTCTGGGAGAAACCCGTCGACTTCAGACGCGATGTTTACCCGTTGCTGAAGACTCGCTGCTTCGATTGTCATGCCGGAGAGAAACCCGAATCCGGATACCGGCTCGACGTTCATCGCGAACTGCTGGGCTACAGCACTGGCGAAGTGCTCGCCGAGCCTGGCCGGAGTCGTGACAGCCGCCTGATCAAAGTGCTCGCGGCTGAGTCGGAGGAAGATCGGATGCCTCCCGACGGAGTCGATCCGCTGAGCGACCAGCAGATGGCGATGCTGGCCGCGTGGATCGATCAGGGCATGAAGTGGGACGATAAACTTCTGCCGCCGCCGATGCGTGAGTCCGATCATTGGGCGTTTCAGCCAATCGTTCGCGCCGACATGCCTCAGGTGGAAGACGCGGCCTGGGTGAGGACTTCCGTCGATGCTTTCGTCGCTCGAACGCACGCCACCGCTGGTTTGAAACACGCGGCAGAAGCGTCGCCGACGACGCTGATCCGGCGACTGTATCTGGATCTGATCGGCCTGCCGCCGACACAGGAAGAAGTCGACGTGTTTCTCAACGACACGTCCCCGAATGCCTGGCAGAATCTCGTCGATCGATTGCTCAAGTCACCTCATTACGGCGAGCGATGGGGTCGCTACTGGCTCGACCTGGCACGTTGGGCGGAGAGTCAGGGTTATCAGCACGACTTCGTGCGACCGTACGCGTGGCGGTATCGCGACTACGTCATCGACAGTTTCAACAAAGACAAGCCATACGATCGTTTCCTCAAGGAGCAACTGGCTGGCGATGAGCTGCTGCCCTATTCCGATGAGAATGTGATTGCGACGGGGTTTCTGGGCGCCGCGCGGATCAGCGGAAATCAGGAAGACGATGCCATCCAGCGAAACGACGTGCTGGTCGACATCGTCAACGCGACCGGCAGTGTCATGCTGGGGCTGACTCTGGAGTGTGCTCAGTGCCACAACCACAAGTTCGATCCCGTCAGTCAGCGAGACTACTACCGATTGCAGGCGTTCTTTGTGAACGGGCAACTCGGTAATTTGTCGCTGCGCGAAAGTGACGTTGCGAACCCGACAGACATCGAGCGGTGGATTCCCAAACCGGCGTACGACTTTTATGCGAAGGAAGTCAAATCGCTGACCAGGAAGAAGCTCTTCGCGCCGACAGACAAACCTTACACATGGGGATACCTCTCGGCCGCGACCGCTAACGCTGGCATCGAGCGTTACCCGGTCGTCAACCGGAAGCCAATTAAGTGGCAGCCAGCTTCGCTCAAAGACACGGAAGCCCGGATGCTGATCCGCGGCGATGTCAGCACTCCAGGACCGACTGTCGGTGCCGGGTGGCCGGAAGTACTCGGCACCACTCCGAGTTCGCTCGGTGACAAGCCGCGATCTGCGCTCGCCGACTGGATGGCCGACTCGAAGAATCCGCTCGTCGCGCGCGTCTGGGTTAATCGGTTATGGCAATTCCACTTTGGTCGCGGCATCGTGGCCACTGCCAGCGACTTCGGCGTGAAAGGTGCCGAGCCGACTCATCCGGAACTGCTCGACTGGCTGGCGACCGAGCTGATGCAGAACGGCTGGAGCACAAAACACATTCACCGACAGATCGTTCTGTCGAGCACGTATCGCCAGCAGCGACTCCACAACTCGGCAAACGCGGCGATCGATCCGAACAACCGGCTGCTCTGGAACTGGCCCCGGCGGCGGCTGGAAGCGGAAGCGATTCGCGACTCGGTGCTGGTTGCGACAGGAGAACTCGACCGCACGCGGGGCGGAGTCAGCATTCCGCCCGAACGCGAAGAGCAGAACCTCCGTCGCACGATCTATCTGTTTCAGCAGCGCAGCAGCATGCCGTCCGTGATGGAAATGTTTGACGCACCGGAGGGCATCGCCAGTTGCTCGCGACGATCCGTTTCGACGGTCGCTCTTCAACCGTTGTTCATGCTCAACAGCCAGTTCATGGCCGACCGCGCGAGGGCTCTGGCAATAACCGTGGCGGAAGCTTTCCCCGACGATGCCGATAAACAAATTGAAGTCGCGTTCCAGAGAACGCTTACACGACGGCCGGATGCTCATGAGCGGGAACTTGCGACGAAGATCCTTCAACCTGATTCACAGAACGCGGCCGACAACGGCGACGGTGCGACGACTGACTCGCGTCTGATGCAGTTGTGTCACGCGCTGTTGAACCTCAACGAGTTCGTCTACATCCCATAGCGGCATGAAACTCGAATCCATTCGATGAGCGAAACTCGCGGAAACCCGGACATGCACTTGAACCGCCGATTAATGCTGCAGGAAAGCGCTCTGGGCTTCGGCTCGGTGGCGCTGACCTCGATGCTGCTGGAAGACTCTCTGGCGAGTGAGCCGCATCGACGTTTGCCGCAGCCTCACCACGCGGCGACGGCTCGGAGCATTATCTTTCTGTTTATGTCCGGAGCGCCCGGTCAGACGGACACGTTCGATCCAAAGCCGACACTGTCAAAGCTCGACGGTCAACGTGTGCCCGATTCAATCGCGGCGACGGTTCCGAACATTCCTCGTTCGGGAGTCGAATCGAAACTGTTCGGCTCGCCGTTTTCGTTCCGTCAATACGGCGAGAGCGGCATTCCTGTCTCCAGTCTGTTTCCGCACACAGCAGAGCTGGTCGACGAGATGTGCGTCGTGCGGTCGCTGAACCATCGAGTTCCCGTTCACGGACCCGGTGAATGTATTGCTCTGACGGGAACGGGTGTCGGTGATCGGCCCAGCATGGGCGCGTGGATGAATTACGGCCTCGGCAGCGCTGGCCAGAACCTGCCAGGGTTTATGGTGTTCCTGTCGAACGTCACCGGCCCGCCACCGCAGCTTCCCGGCTGGGGAGCGGGGTTTCTTCCGCCCCGGTATCAGGGCACGCTGGTCGATGGCAACAAAGGAGTGCCGTATACCGAAATGCCCGGCGGTTACACGGACTCGAATCGACGCCGGCAGCTCGATTTCATCAACGAGATGAACCGGCGGCACCTGGATCGTCAAGGCCCGGATTCGGAACTGGAAGCCCGCATCGCATCGTACGAACTGGGCTATCGCATGCAGGCGTCCGCACCGGAAGTCTTTGAACTGTCGCAGGAGTCGGCACAGACTCGCGAGATGTACGGTCTCGATCAGAAGGAAACCGCCGAGTTCGGGACGCACTGCCTGCTCGCTCGGCGACTGGTGGAACGCGGAGTTCGCTGCATTCAGCTACGCAACGGCGGCTGGGATGCTCACAGCAGCCTGACGTCCAATCACCTGAAAGGCGGAAAGCAAACCGACCAGCCAATCGCCGCGCTGCTGCGCAATCTTAAGCAGAGAGGATTACTCGACACGACGCTCGTTGTGTGGGGAGGCGAATTCGGGCGGACTCCGACGATCGAAGGCGCGAGAACCGGTAACAGCCGTGGCCGCGACCATTCACCGTCCGGCTACACAATGTGGCTGGCCGGTGGTGGAGTAAAAGGCGGACAGATCATCGGGGCGACCGACGAGCTGGGCTACGTCCCGATCGAACGACCGCTTACTCCGGCCGACATGCACGCCACGTTGCTGCACGCTCTGGGCATCGACCAGCACCGACTGGCGTGGAGCCACAACAACCGCGACGAGATCCCGACCGTCTTCGGCGGCGAAGTCATTCACGAAGCTTTTGGATTGTCCGCGGATCGGGCGATGCGGCGGGACCACACGGAATCGGATCCACGCTGATCCGTTAATTCCGCGTCCTCCGACGTCCCATTGTTTGTTGTGGCGAAGGCTTTGCCTGAGTGATGAATTCAGGTCGTCGCTGCGGCTGACAGCAATTTGTTGACGACGTTGCCAGCGGTGTCGGTGATTCGGAAGTCGCGACCCTGGAAGCGGTAGGTCAGCTTTTTGTGGTCCAGTCCGAACAGGTGCAGAATCGTGGCGTGCATGTCGTGAACGTGGACGGGATCTTTCGCGACGCCCCAGCCGATTTCGTCGGTCTCACCGATGACTTGTCCGCCTTTCACCCCTCCGCCCGCCAGCCACATGCTGAATGAATAGGGATGATGGTCGCGACCGGTGACCGTCTTGAAATTGACCCGGTTCTCGCCCAGCGGAGTGCGACCAAATTCGCCGCCCCAGACGACCAGAGTTTCATCCAGCAGACCTCGCCGCTTCAGGTCTTTCAGCAACGCAGCGACGGGCTGGTCGGAAATCTTTGTGTAACGCTTCAGGCCGCTGTCCAGGTAGCTGTGGTGATCCCACGTCGACAGGAACAAAGTCACGAACCGGACCCCGCGTTCGATCATGCGCCGAGCGAGCAGGCAATTCCGCGCGTACGAACTCTGGAATCCGGACTTGTCCGCTGCGTCTTCACGCGTCACGCCGTACTCGTCGAGCGTCGCTTTCGTTTCCCCGGAAATGTCGAGCAACTCCGGAGCCGTCTGCTGCATGCGGAATGCAAGTTCATAGGCCTTGATGCGACTGGTGATTTCAGGGTTGCCAACTTTGTCTAAACGCAGATTGTTTAACTCGTTGATGGCTTGCAGACTTCGAGCCTGAACGTCTCGTGACATGCCCGGCGGATTCTCCAGATTCAGCACCGGGCTTCCCTGATTACGAAACAGAGTGCCGGAATACTGCGACGGCAGAAACCCGCTGGACCAGCTCGACGCACCGCCGGGAAGTCCTCGCCCAAGCGTTGCCAGCACGACGTAACTTGGAAGATTCTGCGACTCGCTGCCGAGTCCATAATTGAGCCACGAACCCAGCGTCGGCCACCCCTGCAGCGCCGAACCGGACAGCATCATCAACTGACCTGGCAGGTGGTTGAACTGCTCGCCATGCATCGATCGAACCATCGCGATGTCATCGACACAGGTGCTGAGATGTGGCAGTAGATCCGACAGTTCCATGCCACACTCGCCGTACTGACGAAACGTTCGCGGACTGCCCATCAGTCGCGCGCTCTCCTTCTGGATGAAAGCGAACTTGATCTCTTTGAGAATCGACTCGGGCATCGGCTGGCCGTCGAGTTCGTTCAGTTTCGGCTTTTGATCGAAGAGGTCCATCTGGCTTGGACCTCCTTCCATGAAAAGGTAGATGCAACGCTTGGCGTTTGGTGCCAGGTGGGCGAGTTGCGACGGCACACCACCTGCCAGAGCACCTTCCTCATTCATCAACGACGCCAGCGCCAGCGTGCCAAGACCGCTGGCACCCGTCGCAAAGAACCGCCGCCGATTGAGTTCTGAGAAGTCAGTTACGTCCTGGCCTGGAGTGTTGGATGTCATATTGGTGTGCGACCTCGGAGATGCCGATTCAACGGATATTTGCAGGTAACCGGTACCTACCGTCGCAAGACGGTGGGAGAACCGTACAGATTCCCACGCTCTGGCGAGCTTCGCTACTTGTCACGACTGGCTCCACGACGATTTATCGGCAAATACGCACTCACCATGGGTGTCGATTCGCGAAGTGAATGATTTCCGACTCGACCTATTGATCAACTCGTCACAGATCGCCACAATGTCCGATTCTTCAGCTGAGTACCGGCTGAAATGTACAAATTAAGAAGAAGTTGAAAGGGTCTGAATTGGCCCGCTGATGAACAAGGTTTGCGATTATGGGACAGACACAGGATTCACTCGACCGACAACACGCCATCGCTCGGGAAAAGCTCGATCAGTACATCGCTGTTCTCGATGAGAAAAAAGTGGGCGAAGCCGACCGAAAACGCGATGCGATCTGGAGAAATCTGGATGCGAACTGTCGCCAGCTTCGCACGCGGATGGTTGCTGTCAACGCAGTTGCCGCTCGCGAAGCGGAATGTGCTCAGCGCAAAGAAGCTGCTGCTGCAGAATAATTGAGCCATCCAACTTAGTTTGAGCTTGAGCGACGCTCCTGCCGAATTAATTCGATGAATTGACTGATGCTGGTGTCGGTTTCGATTTGGAAACCGATTTCAGCACATCTGAAACGGGTTTGCTTTGGCAGCGTGACTGCCGGCTCGGCCACGAGGGCAAACCATCGAGCTTCGGAGAGATGACAGAGTGGCCGATTGTGCAGCACTGGAAATGCTGTGTGCCGCAAGGTACCGGGGGTTCAAATCCCCCTCTCTCCGCTCAATTGAATGCCTCTGAGTCGTAACCTTATGACTCAGAGGTATTTGCATTTCTAAGAGGCACTCAGCGAAACCCGTTTGTGGCATTTTGTGGCGGGGATGTTCTCCGATGAAACCAGAGATCTCTTTGCTGGACCAGAAAACTCACCATTGTGAGTCACCATTTCTGCGAATACCACCACTCGACGACGAGGATGTCGTGTTCGCGATTCATGGTCGGTTTCATTCGCGGTTGGGCCTGTCCAGCCGGTCGTTGAGACTCTGACTGACAAAGTTTCTCTGCCGGTCTTTGGAAGTCCGAGGGCGTTGTCCAACTACCATTACGAGATCAACTCGTGGACGACGCGGCCGTGTACGTCGGTGAGACGGAAGTCGCGGCCGCTGTAGCGGAATGTGAGTTTCTCGTGGTCGAGCCCCATCAGGTGCAGGATGGTTGCGTGTAGATCGTGGACGTGGACCTTGTTCTCGACCGCTGCGAAACCGAATTCGTCAGTGGCACCGTAGGTCATGTCGCCCTTGACGCCGCCTCCCGCGAGCCACATCGAAAAGCCGTGATGATTGTGGTCGCGACCGTTTCCGTTTTCGGCGACCGGCGTTCTGCCGAACTCGCCGCCCCACACGATCAGGGTGTCCTTCAGCAGGTCTCGTGCTTTCAGATCGTTGATCAGTGCGGCGATCGGCTGGTCGACATCTTTGGCTTTGTTCGCGTGCTGCTTGATGTCGCCGTGGTCATCCCAGGGCTGCCCATTGCCGTAATAGACCTGCACCATTCTGACGCCGCTTTCCACCAGACGTCGTGCAGCGAGGCAGCCGTTGGCAAACTGGCCAGTGCCGTACGCTGCCCGCGTCTCCTTTGATTCCTTCGCAAGGTCAAAGACTGTCTGAGCCTCGGTCTGCATTCGGAACGCCATTTCGAGCGACTCGATGCGTGCTTCCAGACGATTGTCCTGGCCGCCTCGGCGCTCAAGATGCAGCTCGTTCATTTTCTTGAGGAGATCAAGCTGGCGCCGCTGGCCTGTGCTGGTGAGATACGGATTGCTGATGTGTTGAATGACCTTCTTCGGGTCGACGCTGCGGGCATGATTAATGTGCGTGCCCTGAAAGATGCCCGGCAGAAAACTGTTACTCCACAACTGAGGGCCGACGACCGGCTTCCCCGGACACAGGACGACATAACCCGGCAGGTTTTGATTTTCAGTACCAAGGCCGTACAGCAGCCACGATCCCATCGCTGGCCGGGTGGGCTGCGTTTCGCCGCTGTTCATCATGAGCAGCGACGGCTCGTGGTTGGGAATGTTGGTGTGCATTGATCGGATCACGCAGATGTCATCAATGCAGGACCCGACATGCGGAAACAGGTCACTGACCTCGATCCCGGACTCACCATACTTCTGAAACTTGAACGGTGACATGAGCAGTCCGCCGGTCTTGCGTTCCGTCTTGAGGTCGGCAGATGGCGGTCGTTGTCCGTTGTACTTTGTCAGCGCTGGCTTTGGATCGAACGTGTCGACCTGGGATGGTCCTCCGTTCATGAAGAGGTGAATTACGTGCTTTGCGCGAGGTGCGAAGTGAGCCGCTTTCGGTGCCAGCGGACTTGCCGATCCCGATTCAGCACCGCTTGCCAGCGTGCCGTCGGAAGCCAGAAGTCCGGCCAGACCGAGCACACCCATACCGGTGCCCATGCGTTGAAGAGTCTCGCGTCTGCTCATGCCGAGTTGTTGCAATATTGGATTCATCGTTGATCTTCGTATGACGTTTGAACGGAGGACACCTAGTAACCCGACGCGTAAGCGAGGCTGGTATCTCGCATGGATGCCGTCCTCGCTTACGCGCCGGGTTACCTTTCTGAACGGCCTGCTAATCGAGGTACATGAATTCGTTGCTGCCCAGCAGCACCTGGGCATAGCTTTGCCAAAGCGTCAGCTTGCTCTGCGGATCCGCTTCACTGTTGAGGTAAGCCAGTCCGAGTTTCACTTCCCCGTCAACGGGCGGCCGGCCAAAGGCAAGCATGAAGCCTCGTCGGATGCGAGTCTCATCACTGTCCGGTGCTTCCTTGTGAAGCCGTGCCGAGAATGCCTTGGCCTGTTCCACCATGAACGGGCTGTTCAAAACAAAGAGCTGCTGCTGAGGCACCGTCGTTTCGCTGCGTTTTGAACTGGTGATATTCGCGTCTGGAAAATCAAAGAGGCGAAGCAGGTTGTCGAGTTCGTGGCGGCTGACCTTCGCGTAAACCGTCCGACGCACATTGTTGGCATCCGCCAGATTTGTGGACGGGCCACCGAAGGTTCGGTCGAGCTTGCCGGACACATCCAGCAAAGCGTCTCGCCATGCTTCGACGTCCAGACGTCGACGATTCATTCTCCAGAGAAACCGGTTGTCTGCGTCGATGTCGGAGTTGGGGTCGCTGTTCGAAGTGCTCAGCTGATAAGTCGAGGACAGCATGATCTCGCGATGAAGCGTTTTCGTCGACCAGTCCGACTCGATGAATTTCGAGGCTAAATAGTCCAGCAGGCCAGGATGCGTGGGAGCTTCACCCTGTTTTCCAAAGTTGCTCGGTGTGGCAACGATTCCACGTCCGAAATGATGCTGCCAGATTCGATTTGCGAACACTCGCGCGGTGAGCGGGTTGTCACGATGAGTGATGGCTTCAGCCAGTTGCCGCCGACCGCTGCCTTCGGTGAACTGATCGCGATCCGATCCCGCAAGAATCCTCAGGAAACGCCGCGGCGCCACTTCGCGTTGCTGAGCCGGGTTGCCGCGAACGAAGACACGCATGTCGGCAGCGTTCGCTTCGGTGTAGGCATGAGCGATGGCGTACATCGGCGGAGCAGTCTTCTTCGCGTCTTCAAAGTCGGCTCGCAGTTTGATGAGCTGGTCGCGTTTCTCATCGGTCAGAAAGTTTTCAAGGTGATCATCGGTGACGGCGAACGGTCCGTCTTTGCCAAACACGATCGACAGGACATCCTTGACGGGATTGATAGGACCGTCCACTGGCTGTTCCGTGTAGACACTGAACTGGACGGCGGCCTGGTCGCCGCATCCAGCCTGGTCGGATCCACTATTATCCAGACCGCCGGTCGCCTTGAAACGTTGATAGCCTGCGGGAAGGTCGTAGACGATCACACAGGGAGCGTGCACGCCGATGCCATTGTCGTACGTCTTGCCGCCAACTTTGATCGGCTGGCCGCCGTAATTCCGGTTGATCTTTCCACCGCCGAACCCTTCCAACGACTTCCATTTCACTTCCGTTAGCTTCAGCTCGCCTTTTTCTCCGACGAGTCGCGGAGCGATCCAGTCGGAATGGTCACAACTGTTGCCGTTGCCACCGTCTGACACGACAAGGAACAACTGCTTCGCTCCGCTGATGTCGACATCGATCCCCGCCGTCGGTCGGACCTTCGTGACTTTCGGAGTCACAAATCGAGGCCTGCCCGGCTTGTGAGGTTTGTCACCAGCGGATTGGACCAGGTTTGTCGTGGTGACTCCGTCGCGAACATTCAGCAGGCTTTGGATGTACTCCTGAAAGGCGCTTGCGACCGTCGACACCTCGTCGGGGACGGACTCGGTCGCGTTGCTGCTCGGTGATTCTAAAGCGGTGAGAGCGAACCATGAATCGAGAGCGCTGATCTTTCCTTTCTGCTTTGCATCAAGAAAGCTGATCCAGCGTTTGAGCAGAAACTCGTTCACGCCGGCCGCTTCAGCGAGCGTCTTAGTGTTTGCAGGCTGTCCGTTCGCCGCGGCGGATCGATGCGTCCAAACCGCGGTGACATACTTTGCAATCTCGCCAACCTTCGTTTCCGCTGCTGTCGCTTTCTCGTCGGCCAGAAACTTCTTCAGGTCGGCGTCCGTGCTCTTAACCCGTTGCTGACCGTCGTTGTACGCCTTAATTTCCTCCGGCCTGCAAAGCGGAGCGTTGTGCAGTTTCGAGCTGCGGAAGATCCCGGCCAGCGAGTAATAATCCTGAGTCGGAATCGGATCGAACTTGTGATCGTGACAGCGAGCACACGACACCGTCAGGCCGAGAAATCCTCGCGTGAGCGTATCGATGCGGTCGTCGAGTTCATCGGCTGCTGCTTTGGCTGCATCGCTGTTCTTGTAGTACTGCGCACCCAGACCAAAGAACCCCAGCGCGACGAGGTGATCGTAGGATGCCTCCGATTCCGGTCCGATCAGATCGCCCGCGATCTGCATGCGGACGAACTTGTCGTAGGGCATGTCCTGATTGAACGCAGAGACAACCCAGTCGCGGTAGCGGAACCCGTTCGTATTCGCCTTGACCGAGAACGTATGCGCCTGGTCTTCGGAGTACCGCGCAACATCCAGCCAGTACCGACCCCACCGCTCACCGTAATGATCCGATTGAAGCAGCCGGTTGATCACCTTCTCAAAGGCATCCGTGGATTCGTCGTGAAGAAAGGCCGCAACATCGTCCGGAGTCGGCGGCAGGCCAGTCAGGTCGAACGTCGCGCGACGAATCAGTTCTTGCTTCCCAGCTTGATCGACAGGCCGCAGCTTGAGCTGCTCCATTTTCGCCAGCGTGAAATAGTCGATGGCGTTCTTCGGCCAGTCGGAGCGTTCAACCTTGGGAGCCGCGGGCTGAGTGATTGGCTGGTAAGCCCAATGTTTGCCGGCTTCGTCGAAGTCGATTGATGTCTCAACAAGCTGACGATCACGAGGATCCGGGGCCCCCATCTCGACCCACTTGACGAAGTCGGCGATCACCGAGTCGGGGAGCTTGCCCTTCGGCGGCATCTCAAAACCGTCATGTCGCAAAGCGCTGATCAACAGGCTCTCGGCAACATTCTTCGGCACGACCGCGGCTCCGGAGTCGCCGCCCTTCTGTGCTGCTTCGCGTGAATCAAGCAGCAGCCCACCTTTGACGTTTTTCGATTTCGCGGAATGACACTCGTAACAATGCTGCAAAAGCACCGGCCGAATCTTCTTTTCGAAGAACTCAACGCCAGCGGCATCGACTGGGGTCTTGACCGCGTCCTCCGCAGGCAGAGAACGTTGAGTCAGTGCGAAGAGCGCAACGGCAAACAGAGTTGCTGATCGGAACTTCATCGGCGGGTCTTCGTAAGCAATGCGGGAACAGCGAGGGTTTCAAGGCGGGACAGCGATTGTACCCGGAATGATCTCGCCAGAGCCAGATCGCGAAAGAACGTGTTGGAATGCCGCACTCGCTGATTGCATTCTTCCAATGGCCAAGCGGATCAAATGTTCGAGGTACAGACAGAAGTTTACCCTATGCGGGTCCAGCGATCAGTCGATGACGATATGTCGTAAGTACTTTACGAGATCAGATAACTGGTGATTGTTCGCTGCGGGACATCGATCCAATTATCCTTTTCCTGAACCATCGGCCAACCCGCAGATGCTGACGGCAGTCATTGAAGTGAAACGGTCCGGCATTGAGGAACAAAAGAAGTCGAATGTCTCGACGATACCGTTGGGCAAGTTGAACACCCTGACCTCCGACGAAGTCCACGACATGCTGATGTAGCTGTCAAGCGAAGGGAACGCCGGGAATCAATCGCTCCAGCAGTGATACTTCCTCAATCTCGACTCCTTTCAGCACCCGTTGAAGATGTCGTTGGAAAGTACGATCAAGTGTTCAAGCTGCATTCTGACCTCACTCACGCTGTTGCTGATCGCATCGACCATCCGAGTTCAGGATCTCGCTCGCTGGACCAGGAAACCGTCCGACTAGCCCTTAAAGAAGCGATCCTGTGAGTTCAGGTTTTGGTTGGCAGGCGGTGC
>CALDJX010000049.1 GCA_937899075.1 uncultured Planctomyces sp.
AGACAAGTCAGAGGATCCCACCGAGCATCGGCGTCAGGAAGAACGCCGTAAGGGAAACATTGCGCGCAGCACCGAACTGAACATTGCCGGCCATCTGCTCTCGACCGCGGCCGTGCTTTTCTTCCTGGGCGCCGACCTTGTGAAGGCCCTGGGAAATTTGATCTCGCAGCACCTTCGCACCGCCGGCAATCACAAAGCCGACGTTGGAGAGTTCTACGCCGAGTTCAAGGAAGTCGGTATCTGGGCCTCTTCGAGCGTGCTTCCCTGGATGTTCGGGCTGTTCGCTGCCGCTCTGGCCGTCAATGTCGCGCAGGTCGGCTTTCTGGTCGCGACCGAAAAGCTGAACCTCAACGTAAACGCTATCAATCCGGTGACCGGCCTTAAACGAATCTTCTCCGTGCGTGGTGTCGTCACCCTGGCGATCAGTCTTTGCAAACTAGCCCTGCTGACGATCGCGGCCGGGTGGCTGATTTGGCTCGAACTTCCAGGCTTCCTCCAGCTGACGTCGGCTTCGCCGTGGACCGCGGGTCTCGCCGTAGGATACGCAATCCTGAAGCTGTCCATCGTGTTGTCTCTCATCCTGATCATTCTGGGTGTCGCCGACTACGCCTTTCAGCGTTGGAAGCACACTCAGGAAATCATGATGACGAAGGAAGAAGTCCGCCGCGAAATGAAAGAAATGGACGGCGACCCTCTGATCCGTCGTCGGCGACGCGACGCTCATCAGAAGCTGATCGAGGCACGAGACCTCAGTCAGGTATCGTCATCGGCTTTCGTTCTGACAAACCCGACTCACTACGCAGTCGCTTTCAAATACGATCCGCCGTTCGTCTCCGTTCCGACTGTCGTGGCGAAAGGCGCCGACGAGACTGCATTTCGCATGAGAGAAATCGCAATGGAGAACAATATTCCGATCATTGAACGCCCCGAACTGGCGCGGCAGGTCTACCGGACATTGAAAGTCGGACAGAGCATTCCGGCGGATCTGTATGACGTCTTCATTGAAATCCTGAAGTACGTCTACACAATCACCGGCAAGACCATTCAGGCGAGTGACACGGAAACCGCTTCAGTCTGATGCCTCGTCGGCAAACTTCATTTATTTCGAGAGTTATCTACCCGCGTGAAATATCCCACCATGAATTCATCCCCTCTTCGTGCAGACACAACTAGACGATCCGGCGCCGTTGCTGGTCCGGCAGTGGTCGCCCTGATGGTCGCTTTCGGAGCGATCGCAACGGCGACGTTGTGGGTGTACTGGTACTACCATTCGGCGCCGTTCGTGCCGTTGCAGCGTGCGATTTCCGCAGAGTTTCCGCGATCAAGTCCACGCGTCGACGCCGGGCAACGAAAGATCCATAAGGGCACGCCGGCCGAAATCTGGATCATCATGCGAGTCGAATTCGATCTCGAATCCGACGACGCAGAACCACTGGCGGCGGCTGACCGAGTCAAAGAACTCGTGAACGAGCATCTCAACAAAGGTCAGTACGACACGCTGCACGTTCGCCTCTATCGAGGAAAACCCGAGCAGTACATTCAGAAACGCGACATCGACATGCCGCTTCGAGACGATGTTCCAGCTGCCGAAATACCAGAGGATGAAGAGGTCAGTTGACGTCTCCGGCCGCAACGGTCTCTTCGTCGGCCACTGGTTGAATCACCGAACTGACTTCAGCGACCAGCTCGTCAACCTGCTCGAGAATCGACGTTTCGTGCTGCGAGATTTCCTGTTCAAGTTGCAGGTCCAGGCTAATCTTGTTCAGCCCGTCGAATGCAGCCACTTTGTAGCACTCGGCCATCGTCGGGTAGTTAAACACGGTGTCGCGGAAGTAATCGATCGTTCCGTCAAACTGCATGACAGCCTGCCCGATGTGGACGATTTCAGTCGCCGAATCGCCGATCACGTGGACACCCAAAACTTTTCGAGTGTCACGGTGAAAGAGCAACTTCAGAAGCCCCATGCGATCTCCGACGATCTGCCCTTTAGCGATCTCTCGGAAGCGAGCCACGCCAACTTCGTACGGAACTTTTCGCGCCGTCAACTCTTCTTCGTTCTCGCCGATCATCGAGATTTCCGGAATCGTAAACAGCCCGTACGGCATCGTCTGGTATTCGCGTTCCACCTCGCCAAACATGTGCGCGACAGCTCGCCGCCCTTGTTCCATCGAGACGCTGGCCAGCGCTGGAAAACCAACGACGTCCCCAACGCCATAAATGTGTGATACGGCTGTTTCGTGGTGCTCGTTACATTCCACCCGACCGCGAGCGTCTGGCTTCAAGCCGGCCGCTTGAAGATTTAATCCCTCAGTGTCGCCCGTTCGGCCAACGGCCATCAGGACTGATTCAGCAACGAGACGCTTGCCGCTTTCAAGCTCGATCGCCGCTCGGTCTTCGGCCAACCGGTTGATCTTCACCACGTTTTCGCCCAGACGGAAAACCATTCCGATTGACCGGGCGTGGTACAACAGCGTGTCGACAATTTCTTTGTCGCAGAATCCAAGCAGTTGGTCTCGACCGTCGACGACTGTCACGTTGACGCCCAGCGTTGCGAACATGATCGCGTATTCAATGCCGATCACTCCGCCGCCGACCACGATCATCGAACGTGGAATGTGATCGATGTTGAGTAACTCGTCGGAATCAAAAACGCACTGACCGTCGAATGGTGTCGAAGGATTGCGATCGGGGCGAGTTCCAACAGCCAGCAGGACGTGCTCTGTTTCAAGTTTGATCGAATCGCCGTCTCGCGTTACTTCAACCGTGTGAGGGTCAACGAAACGTGCTTCGCCCGCGTAAATGTCGACACTGTTTCTGGTGAGCTGATCTTCGATGACTTCCATTTCGCGATGATTGACCGAAGCCACAGACCGTTGCAGATCTGCCATCGTGATGCGTCTTTTGCGTCGATAGCGCTCTGTGTAAATGTCACGGTGTTTGTAGCCGGTTAGATGCAGAATCGCTTCGCGCATCGTCTTCGAAGGGATCGTGCCCGTGTGAAGGCACACGCCGCCAATCTGGCTGCTGTTGCGTTCGATGATTGCCACTCGCTTATTCAGTTTCGCGGCGGCAATCGCTCCCTTCTGTCCCGAAGGACCGCTGCCGATAACGACGAGATCGTATTTCATCCTCGATCACCCTGCTCTCTGAAATAGTCAGACTGCTTCCACGCGAAATGGTCGCGAGACAAGCATACCTTCCCACATCAACGGCGGCGTGACGGTTTTACAGGGAGGTTCGGTTTGAGAATCTGGCCAGCCCCGACAGCACCTGCTGGTCCTGCTGTTTGTATTGCTGAAGCGTTCAGGTGCCTCACTCAGAGTGGGAGGCGATTGTCCGCACGCGTCACGAGACCATCCGGAATCCTTCGCGACAGGACCTCTCAAACAAAGGCCCACTCAAACAAGGGCCAACCCAAACGACGACAACCGGCCACAGATTCGTGTTCCCAATCCAGAGAACCAACTCCGACAACGGAACGACTCGGAAAGAATGTTTGAGCCGACTGCCGGATCCGGCGTTCAACCAGCAATCCAATACTGCGACGCAGCGTGCGACTCAGACAGTCATCACAACCCGAACCATCTGTCACACGCTCACAACGCCTGGACAGAACACGCCACCCGCTGACAACTCTCAACCTATGGTTGGAAGCCGTCACGTTTACTGGAAACGTCTGCGGTGTGACGTTTCGTTTCCAAACGGCCACGACCATCACGTTGAATAACCTGCTGACGCACACCCTGATAAGGGGCACCGAACATGTCTGACGATCCATTTTCAAACTTATCGCGACCTGAGAAAAAACGACGACGACAGGAAAAGACTCGGCAGGGCAGTCGGACTGTTCTTGCCGTTTTCGGAGTCGTCGTACTGGGCATGGCCATTTACCACAACTGCCGCATTGACGTCGGCACGGGTGAGATGGCGATCCTGACCGTGAAAACCGGACTCGATATCACCAACGGAGACGAAGTCGCTCCGTCCCTCAATCACAAAGGGTCGCAGGCGGTTTTTCTGATGGAAGGTCGCTACTTCATGAACCCGTTCGATGAAGGGCCGCGATTCTTCAACCCGTACGATTGGGACTGGGATGTCATTCCGCAGACGACTATCCCGGAAGGCAAGCTTGGAATTCTGATCAGCCTGGTCGGTGAAGATCCCGGCTATGGTGAATTCCTCGGAGCCATTGAGAAAGAAGGGAAGGCTTCTGGCAATCAGATCGGAAATCCGGTCCGAAAAGGGATCATTCCGAACGTGCTGATCCCCGGCCGCTACGCGATCAATCCCAACCTCTTCCATCTTGAGATGGGCGAACCAGTCACTATCGAAGCCGGCTACCGCGGTGTGGTCACCAACCTTGCCGGGAAACTTCCAGCGAAACCGAATGAACTGCTTGTCGAACCTGGAGAACGAGGCGTTCAGCGCGAAACTCTGAAGGAAGGAACGCAACAGGTTAACCCTTACGTGCAACGGATCAGCAAGGTCGACTGCCGCAGCCAGCGATTTAATCTCGCCGAAAACAAAGACATGGGTTTCCCATCGAAGGACGGATTCTGGGTCAGCCTCGACGGTCGAATCCAGTTCCGAGTGAATCCGGAAAAGGCGGCCGAGGTCTACGTCATTTACAACGAAGACGAAAACGGCGACGCCATCGACGAAGAGATCATCCGCAAAGTGATCATGCCGAACGCTCGAAGTTTCTGTCGCCTGGCCGGCTCAGCCAAACTCGGAAAGGATTTCATCGAAGGCGAAACGCGAATGGAGTTTGAACTGAGCTTCCAGACGGAAATGCGTGAAGCCTGTGAGCCGTTGGGCATCGAAATTCAGGAAGCATTGATCACTCGCATCAACCCGCCGGAACAGATCGCCGAGCCGATTCAGCAGCGAGAAAATTCTCGACTGGAAGAGCAGAAATATCAGTCGCAGATCACTCAACAGGAAGCGGAGAGGAATCTGGCGATCAGCATGGCCAAAGCAATTCAGGCCAAAGAACTGGTCGAAATCGAACAGGAAATCATTAAGTTCGTCACCGAAGCCGAACGTGAACAGGAAATCGCGAAAACCAAAGCCGAAGAGAAACTCGCCGTCGCCACGCTGAAGCTGGAAGCAGCGCAGGACGAAGCCGCCGCGATAACGGCGAGAGGCCGAGCGACGGCAGACGTGATTGGCTACGAAAACAAAGCCGACGCTGCCGGGTGGAAACGGGCTGTCGAAGCCTTCGACGGCAACGGCGACGAGTACGCTCAGTTTGTGCTGTATCAAAAAATCGCGTCCGCCTACCGACGCATCATGGTTAACACGGCGGACAGTCCGATCATGCGAATATTCGAATCGGTCAGCGGAGAATCGTCAGTAGTTCCCGCCGTCCAGCAGGCAGGTTCACCAGTCGCGGATTCGATCAAGTCGGTCTCAACGTCTGTCGGATCCGATTGAGAAACTTTCACTCGGACTGACTCTAAGCAGCCGTGAGATTCGCAACGTTAACTGACACCAGCTCAGAAATCCGAAGTTACTCGGAGACAGAAATATGAACTTATCAAAGCTTCCCGGCGGACCGGCAGCGATTCTCGCTCTGACCGCAGTATTGATCGCTGGCGGTGGCTGGCTCACCCTTGAATGGGGTTACAACCGCGTCTGGGTTCCCGAAGGGCACAGCATGCTCCTTCGCTATAAGGGGCCGCCATTGCCCATCCCCGGGCTGGGGACTCGCGTGCCAGCAACGCAGGGAGCCTTCGCCAAAGTCTCTGACGGAAAGAAAACTCCTGACGAACTCGGCGTCCTGGAAAATCTTGTCGGGCCGGGACGACACTTCTATTGCCCGTTGTGGTGGCAAACGGAAATCCGACCGGACACCGTCATTGAACCTGGAGAAGTGGGAATTGTCGTCTGCAAAATGGGACAGGATCTCCCCGCGGGAGACTTCCTCGTGGACGGCGACCTTGGCAGCACGACTCAAAAAGGGATCCTTCGAAAAGTTCTTCCACCGGGTCGATACCGAGTCAACTGGCACGCTTACGAAGTCACGAAGACAAAAACCGAACTCATCAATAGCGGACTTCAAGTCAAGCAGGCGGGCTGGGTTTCCATTCCGACCGGATACGTCGGTGTCGTCACAAACCTCGCCGACAATCCGCTAACCGAGCAGAAGGCCGGCATCCAGCCTGACGTCCTGCCTCCGGGTGTGTACCCGATCAATCCGCGTGAACAGCAGGTCGACATCGTCAACATCGGGTACCGTGAGTTGAGCATCATCGCTGAGCTGAAGAAGGACCAGGCAGGGCTCCCACTCTTCGAATCAAGCGGCGAACCAATCATCGGTGACGCTGATTCTGGAATTGGATTTCCATCGAATGACGGATTCCCAATCCAGATGGATTTCACCGCAATCTGGGGAATCATGCCTGACCAGGCTCCGGACGTTATCAGTCGGTTTGGAAATGTCGACGCCATCAAAGCAAACGTCGTCTGTCCGCAAATCGAAAGCATCTGCCGCAGTGAAGGATCAAAACTCGGAGCGGTCGAACTGCTTGTTGGCGAGTCTCGGCAGGCGTTTCAGACAAAGACTTCAGAACGTTTCAAAGCAGTACTCGACAAAAAAGGAATCACTGTTCTGAACGGACTCGTTCGGCATATCTACATCCCTCAGAAAGTTCGACAACCAATCCAGGAAGGCAACATTGCGAACGAACTGAAGCTCACTCGCGAACAGGAAGAAATTACCAATCTGACAATGGGCAACCTGAACAAGGCCGAAGCCGAGGTCAACCTCGCGACGGACACCACGGAAGCGGAAACGGAAAAGCTCGTCGCGTCACGACTCGCGGAAGGCCAGAAAGAGGCCGAAGAAATCACCGCAAAGACCCAGGCACTGGTCGCGGCGATTGACAAAGAAACTGCCGAGATCGAAGCGTCGGCAACACGACTGCTGGGCGAAGCGGACGCCAGCGCTCGCGAGATGTCGGAAGAAGCGAAAGCAGACAAGTTCGGCCTCGCCGTTGCGGCCTTCGGATCAGGTAAGGCTTACAACAACTGGGTCTTCGCCCAGGGCCTGCCGGACGACATCGAGTTCGACATGCTCTACGCAGGCGAAGGCACGTTCTGGACCGACCTCAAAGGCTTCAGCGATGTGATGCTCGGCCGCCAGGTGAGCGAGCAGAACAAGAAAGCTGCTTCCGAAAAACCAGCGCCGAGCGTCGTTCGTCCTTCAACGCGTCCGACGTCACGCACACGTTGATCCCATTCACTTTTATCGATTAAGGCCCGCCGGCTCACGTGAGTCGACGGGCCTTTTCGTTTGCCGCTGGTATTTCTGCAGCGATTCAACGGTCGCCCGTCAGGCATCCATCGCGACGAGTGAAGCCAGTACTTTGCGAGTGCCGGTGAATGTTCGCCGGCCATGCATGGCGACTCGGTTATCGACCAGCGCGACGTCGCCCTTTTGCCAGGGAACATCGAACGTCAATTCTTCCGCGATCTTTGCGACAGTATCCATCGTTGCAGGGTTCAACAAACTGCCGTCGCCGAACGTGACCGCTTTCGTCGGATCGTTGCGGCTGTCTTTCCAACCGTGAAACGCGGCGATCAACTGGTTGAAGAAAGTCTTGCGGCCAGGCTCGACTTTCATGACTGCCTGCAGAACTGGAGTCGTGCTGCGGAGGCATCCATCCGGAAGCCATTCCCACGAGTACCCAAGATTCTGCAACCGTTGTTCGGCAGCCGCGCGAGTCTCCGCTCGAAACGTGCTCTGCCAGCTTCGCCCCATGCCCGATGTCGGATCGTTCTCGGCCGGCATGATGTTTGTGTAGAGCAGCCCTTTCGTCTCGCAGTCGGCGACGAACTCCGGGAACTCTTCCTTCAGTCTTTCAAAGAGAATGTCGGACCGGCACAACGGCGTCGCACCGCCCTGCTCTGCCGGCTGTTCACAAAAGAAGAACAGCCGACTCGGATAAACCGGAGTCTGAGCCATCTCGTGGTGCAGGCAGATCGTGACGTCCGGCGGCGCTTCATTGGCGGTAAAGACTCGTTCGGTTCGGTTGACTCGAACGGCGTTGGAAAGCGAATCCGCATACGGAAAATTCGGGTAGTCGAACGCGCGAATAAATCGGTCGAGGTCCTGGTCGGTTGAGAGCGGAAGCCCTCGAAACAACACAGCGCCGTGGTCCATCGCCTGCCGATTGAGCGTTGTTCTCGATTGGCGAACCCACTCCTCGACAGCATCAAGTTCCGCACCATCCGTACGGCACGCATGAACGAGCGGAAATGGCTCACCGTCGAACCATTGCTGCCCCTCGACCGGCGAAACTTCGACTTCGATCAAATCATCGCTCATTGTCAGTCCTGCTTCGCGATGCGGTAAATGTGTGAGTGTGATCGCAGAATCAGCGAGTTGTCTGCGACAATCGGCGATGCTGTGAAGCCTTCTTCAAACATCGTTTCATGGACGAGTTCGAAGTCATCGCCTGCCTTCACGACTGCCACTTTCCCATCCTGCGAGCAGCAATACAGATGCCCGTTCGCGTACAGCGGCGATGACCAGTACGCTCCAGAAACGCGTTCAGCCCACAACACTTCGCCGGTCAGAGCATTCAGACACGAGCAGACACCGCCGTCTTCCATCATGAAGTAGCGATCACCGGCCAGCACTTGAGAAGGACGTTTCGGGACCATCCGTCCGGCTCGCCATTTGACGTTCGTGTCGGTGATGTCGCCCTTCCCGTTCGGGTCGACAGCGATCAACGAGTCGGCACCGCTGCCTGCGCTGATGTAAACAAGTCCGTTTCCAATGATCGGTCGCGAGCCAGCGTTCATGCCGCCGTGATTGACGCGCCACACTGGCTTTCCAGTTTTGGGTTCGTAAGCAATCGTCGCCATCGCGAACGGGCTGACCAGAACTTCGCGACCGCCGGCGTCAACAATCAGAGGTGTCGAATAAGCCTTCTTACGGTCACCGTTGTCGGTTCCGTAGTCGATGTCACGGTCCGTTTTCCAGACCAACTTGCCCGTGTTCTTATTCAACGCCGCCACGAACTGTTTGTCATACCCGTCGAACGTCAGAAAAATCAGATCGCCGTGTACTACTGGTGAAGACCCCGGCCCACGCCAGTGATGACAACTCAGTTCATGATTCTCCCAGATCTTTTTTCCGGTTTCTGTGTCGATGCAGGCGGTGCCGTACGTTCCAAAGTGGACGTAAATGCGACCGTCTTCGATCCACGGAGTTGGCGATGCCAGACTGTTCGTCGGGTGTGTGTACTGCGGTTCGTAAACTTCTGACACGGTCACGTCATGAATGACTTTGCCCGTTTTCAGATCGAGGCAGACTGCCGACAACCGAATCGGATCTTTCAGCGGCTTCGCACCTTTGGAGAATGAATCCTGATTCGTCGCGCCTTCGGGATTGATGATCTCGGGAGCGTTCGTCACCCAGATTTGATTTCCCCAGACGACCGGCGTCGACCAGGCTCGACCTTTCATGGGAACTTTCCACACGACTTCCTTTGAGCCTTCACCAAACGTCAGCGGCAGGCCCTTCGCTTCGGAAGTTCCGTTCGCATGTGGCCCGCGAAACTGATTCCAGTAGCCTTCTGCCGCGGAGACTCTTGCAGAGAGAAATGAGAAAGTCAGCAGGCAGGTTGCAAGCAGAACAGTTCGCATGGGAATGTCCTTCCGAAAAGAGAAACTAAGTCTTCGATGGCGTATCGAGATGAACTGTCGCGGTGGGAACAATCACTAACGGCATCAGCGATCGTTAATCGAGGCGGTCAGACATCCGCTTATCCAGCCGACGTCGAAGTTGGCTGCTAATCTAGTATTGTTCCGACACCTCCGCAAAGCACCGTGGTTGAGCAGCCGATTTACCCGTGAATTCCTTCGCTCAAACCGCTAAAAGGATCAGATTAAGGATCGCGACCTTCACTCGGCACTCGGCCGAATTCACCTCCTGCCAGCATCAGAGCACTCGACCGTGTCTTCCGAATCGGCTTCCAACGATTCTTTTCGATTTGACCTCGCCGCCGAATCTATCACTCTAAGAATCCGGTGGTTCGGCGTAGCTGTTGGTTTCTCCCTGGTAAATCTGATCAGTGCCGATCTGCTGCCACCGGGGTCCTCTCGCGATGTCCTGCTGCTGAATTCAATTCTTTGCGTCGGTGTCATCTACGTGGCTCTGGACACGTACTGGAGCTACCGCGGGAAAGTTTTCTTGAGCGACTGGCCACTGGTCGTGTCTCTGCTTGAGACAGCCTTCATCGGCTTACTTTGCTTCTTCGATCTTGGCCAGGAAAGCGCCTTTCGATTTTACTACCTGCTGTCTGTGGTCGTGTGCGCGATTCGGTACGCGCCGGTCATCACGTACACGACATTCCTCTTCCACGCGACAAGCTACACCATTCTGCTGCTGACGTTGCCGTTGTCGAGCACGCTCCCCTGGGTGATCATGGTCGTGTCGATGGGGTGGGTCACCTGGGCCAGCATCCAGCTCTCCATGCTGATCCGAATCGCCAGTCAGCGACTCGCCGAAGCCAACGAACAACTGGAACACCGCATCGCTGAGCGGACTCAGGAACTTCGAGAATCTCAGGCAATGCTGGTTCAGCACGAAAAGCAGGCGGCGTTCGGATTGCTGGCCGCCGGAATTGCTCACGAGGTTGGTAACCCGCTGGCGGCCATCAGCTCGCTCGTGCAGATCCTGAAACGCAAGTCGGCCGACCCTGACACGATCGAGCGTTACCAGATGATCGGCGACCAGCTCCGTCGAATTCAGGGGACACTTCGAGAACTGGTCGACTTCAGCCGCCCGGCCAACAGTCAGGCGAGCGTTTGCGACGTTCGGAATACCGTCGAAGAAGCCTTAAGTATCGCGAAGTATTACAAGCGGCGAAAAGGAAAACGCATTGTCACGCACTACGCCGCAGGGTTGCCTTCATTACGCGTCGTGCACGATCAGCTCGTGCAGGTGTTTCTGAATCTGATCCTGAACGCAATGGACGCCACGCCTGAAGGCGGCACGATCGAAATCTCAACGAGTCTTGAATCCGGCTGGATCCGAATCGATGTCCGAGACACGGGACATGGAATTCGCGACGAGAACCGCGAAAGCATTTTTGAACCGTACTACACAACCAAGTCGACAGGCACCGGTCTCGGACTGTTCGTCTGTCGTCAGTTGTTGGAACGTGAGTCGAACGGACGAATTGATCTCGCTGAAACCGGACCTGGCGGAACGACATTCTCGGTGATGGTGACCGGTGAGAACCTTGCCCACCACGAAGACATTCCGGCACCCACGTCAGGAGCCGACCACAGTTTGTCCGTCGCCGAAAGCGTGCTGCCAGCTATTGAGAAATCTGACGGACCGGTCGATTGAAACGTGACCGGTCGTGTGAAGGTCTCACAAGAACGCCAATGGCCGATAACTCAAAATGCGTCATCGACCAGAAACACGACGTGAGATCGTGGGCCGTGCGCGCCGATCACGAGCGACTGTTCGATGTCCGCCGTCTTGGAGGGTCCCGAGATGAATGTGCCGAATCGTCCGCCTTCGAATGACAGACGTTTGTAGGCTTCATGCATGTTGTTGACGACGTTCTTGTTCGGGATGATCAACGCCAGGTGCTGCGTGATGAAGTGCAGCACGCGATGTTTGAGCGTTTCATCGGTTACCCACACAGCTCCGTTTTCAGCAACGGCGAACTCGCCAGCCAGCACGGCAAAGTCCACGTTCTCAACGTCGTGCGGATCATCAATCTCGTCAAGACTGAACGTCGGCAGCCCCAAACCTTCAATCGTCGATGCTCGAACATTGGCTGACTCGAACTGCGGAAACTCAGCCAGTCGGTCGTTGATCTCTGACAACGATTTAACCTGAATACACTTTCCACCGACTGATTCGAGAACGGTCGTGAACTGGTCGATCGGATCGTCAAACGTCAGCCAGTTTTGATCCAGCGTCGGGAGGGGAGTCGCTTCTCGTTGACTTTTTCGAATTGCTTTCAGCACGGAGTCTCGGCTGCTCATCTCACTCCCCCTTTTCCTGAAGTCTTCTGCCGCCGGGCGTACGCCTGTTGAAAACTCTCTTTGGGAAACTCGGGAAGTTCCCGCTTCCGTCCCCAGACGTTCAACGGGTTGTAAAGCATGAACCGAGGCATCCACGGAACGACGTTTCGCGCGACTCGACCAGCAAACCGATACAGCCACGGTCGTCGAAACACGGCAGACGCCAGCTTCATCGGGACGCTCTTGTCGAGCGAGACATAACCCAACGCAGCGATGTCACGCCGCCATGTCAGCAACTGAGAATGCAGGTCGATCTTCACCGGACAAACGTCCGAACAGGACCCGCAAAGACTGCATGCGTAGGGCAATGTCGAGTGCTCATCCGGGTCGCGCGACGGGGCGAGGATCGATCCGATCGGCCCCGGCACCGTGGTGCCGTAACTGTGCCCGCCGGTTCGTCGATAAACCGGGCAGGTGTTCATGCACGCTCCGCAGCGGATGCAGTTAAGCGATCGATGAAAGTCGTCACTGGCCAGTAATTTCGACCGGCCGTTGTCGACCAGAATGATGTGCAACTCTCCGCCCGGACGCGGGCCGTGGAAATGCGAGCTGTACGTGGTGATTGGTTGACCAGTTGCCGAACGAGCCAGCAGTCGCAGAAAGACTCCCAGGTGCTCGGCCTGCGGAATCATCTTCTCGATACCCATGCTGGCAATGTGGAGCTTCGGCAACGACACGCCCAGATCAGCGTTGCCTTCATTCGTGCAGACGACGATCCCGCCAGTTTCGGCGATGGCAAAGTTGACGCCGGTTAAGCCGGCGTCGGCTTCCATGAACTTCTGCCGCAGAGCCGTCCGCGCGGCCTCGGCGAGGTAAGGAGGATCGCTGGCTCCTTCTTCAGTCCCGAGCACGCGGTGAAAGAGTTCGCCGACTTCTTCCTTCTTAATATGAATTGCCGGCATGACGATGTGGCTGGGTGGTTCGTTCCGAAGCTGCACGAGCCACTCGCCGAGGTCCGTATCGGTGACCTCGATCCCGTGCTTTTCGAGAAACGGATTGAGGTGGCACTCTTCGGTCAACATCGACTTGCTTTTGACCAGCTTCTTGACGTTGTGTTCACGCAGCAGGCCATGCACGATTTCGTTGTGCTCAGCTGCGTCTTTCGCCCAATGGACCGTCGCGCCAAGTTTCGTCGCGTTTTCCTCAAACTGCTCCAGCAACTCCGCCAGGTGCGTCATCGTGTGCGCTTTGACAGCCGCCGCCGTGTCGCGCAGAAGTTCCCATTCAGGAACGCTGTGAGCCATCCGGTCGCGTTTGGAACGAATAAACCAGAGCGCTTTGTCGTGCCAGTGAGCGCGTTCATCGTTGGCAATAAACTTCGCCGCCGCGGTTGCGTGTTTCATTCGGAATCAATCCAGACCAGCGAGTTGTCGACGTCACTTCGAGAAAATGTGACCGCCTCAAAACGGGGGTCTCATGACGAGATCCACCCAGTAGACGCTGTCAGAACTCGACAGCGACCGCACACTTTCGTCGACCAGTGCCAGCGAGTCAATTCGCCGAACGAGACGGCTCAGACGCGGCGTTCTGATTCACCAGTTTCGAGAATTGCCTCGTGGACAGACGCTTAGGAAAGAGTCCAGAATAACTCCGCGATTTCTGTGAGGGCAGCGAATTTCGTCTTTCCCGCGCAGGCGGGAAGCCAGTTGTCCGTTGAATACTGGGTTCCCGCCTGCGCGGGAATGACGAAGCTGGGTTCCCGCCCGCGCGGGAATGACGAAGTTGGAAACCGGGAGGTTAATCCGGGACTATTTCCGATGCTGCCGACGCGTCGGCGGTCGCCAGCAGAGATTCGAGCATTTCGATCAGAGTCTTGCGTGGGCACGGCTTGGTGAGAAAAAAGGTTCGCTCGTCGAGCTCTAACGGCGTCTCAAGGTCAGCCTCGCTGAACCCGCTCACCAGAATCGCCGGCGTTTCCGGCAACGTGCCGCGTATCAACTCGAGACATTCCGGGCCGCTCACTTCCGGCAACGTGACGTCGATTATCAAAACGTCGATGTTCTCGCCAGCCTGCCCGACCTGATAAAGCGCCGAACCACTGTCTGCGGAAGTGAGAACTGAAACACCCTCGAATTCCAGCAGTAGTCTCAATGAATCCAGGATAGCTTCGTCATCGTCGACAATCAGAACGGTTTTTCCCGTGAGCGGCGAATCGCTGCCGGGTGGCGGACGGACTGACGCTGCCTCGGCGACGTTCGGATGCTTGTCAAACAGAACCTGGACGTCGTGTTCCAGTTCGAGTTCTGGATGAGTTTCGGTCCAGAAATGTGCCATCCTGATGAAACCAAGAAACCAGACCAGCCGGTCGTACTTCGCCGGCCCAAACAGGCGACGAAGTTCCCGTTCGGAATCATCTGCTCCTTCGCTCCGTAGAAATACAGCGGCCAGACACGGAAACAGTGCGGCCTCCGCGTCCTGCCCCCATTCATCGAACGGTGCTTCAAGGCTCGCGACGAGCTTCAGGTTTCGAGCGACTTCAGTGTAATTCGGAAGTCGACTCTGCAGCGTGCTGACGACCTCGTCCGGTGACATTGCCGGGCAATTTGCATCACCGGCGACGTTGCCAGCACCCAGCAAGAAGGCCGCGTGGCGTCCTACGCAGTAAGGGACGCAACAGAATCGCGACAGGTAGGCAAACAAACGCTCTTTGAACAGAGACGGAAACGGCGCGTCCAGATACCCGAATCGTGCGGCGGCCCAAAGCTGCTGCGAGACCGAAATATCCTCAGGCAGCAGAAAGAACGCCGGGCAGACTCCCATCCGAGCTTCAATCTCAGCTTCCAGGTCGCCAATCGTCTGTGCTGATTGTTTCATTCCAAAATTATTCTCAGGACCGAGTAGCAAGCATCATTGGAGTCAGATGCAAGTCGCACACCAACTAACGTTGACCGTCACACCACGAGCAAGCGGATAAGACGTTCAGCAAAGAACGAATTCGTCAGCACCTTCGATGCATCCATCTGCGACCACATAAATCTTTGGCCAGTCTAAGGGTTTCGCTAAACAAAAAAGGCACCGACAAATCTGAATCGCAACCGTCCGCCGCCACGCTTGTCGGCAACTTATGCAGCTCGAATTATTTCGGCGTGCGGGCTGCCGATGATCGGCAATCTTGTTTATTGTGGAATTTATTGTGGGAATCGTTCAGGTGTGACACAGTGGCTCGAAGAAATATTCGCCCGATTTATCGTCAGCCTGTCGGGGAGGCACGTTGGACTTTGAATTGCCTCAAGAGCGGTCCCACAGTGACTGGTCGGCCGCAAGCGAAATTGTCCGAGGATCATACAAATGTTGCTGAGTACGGATTGTGCGGAAGCTGAATCTGTTGATGGCGGAATCGTCGTTCGTCTGAACAGCCTGGCCGACCATCACAAGTTCGTGGCACTGCTGCTGGAACTCGACATCTTCGTACGCGAGGCCCAGCCACCGCGAGTTGTCATTGACCTGTCCGGTTCCGGATTTCTGCAATCAAGGACGCTTGGCGAAATCGCTCGACTGGCCAACTCGGCCGCCCGCGCAAAAACCCGGCTCATGCTCTGCAGCTCGAATCCAATCGTGCAGAAAGTCATGACCGCGACGAAGCTCGACGAACTTGTCACGGTCTGCCAATCCGTCGAAGCAGCAAAAGATGTTTGGGAGAACCCTGGCGTGGACGTCGCGCCGGGTGGTCAGGCGTCTGCCGACGGCAAAGCATCCAAAAGTGGATCAAAGGCCAGCCGGGCGAGCGGACCAGCACCGGGTCGTTACGGACTGCCGCGAAACTTCTTCAAGTTCATCGCCGATCACGAGCGGCAGCTCGAAGTGGAATCGTTCCCCTGGGGAAACATGAACTGGCTGGCCGGACCGCCGATTACCCCGTCAGCGTTGCTGCACGTGGCGAGGGTCCAGATCAAACCCAACTGCGTGTGGTCCTTCCATCAGCACCCGGACATGGAAGAAGTCATCATCGTGACCAAGGGCAAGGTCGAGCAGTGGATCGACCAGAAAAGCCAGGTGCTGCACGCTGGCGAGTCCGCAACCATTCCGCAGAACATCGTCCACGCGACATTCAACAACGAAATGCAGCCGGCCGATGTCATCATGATTCACTGTCCGAGTCGCAGTGAAGAATCGTCAACCGTCAGCGTGGTCGCCGAGGAACCCTGGAAGACCATTCTCCGACGACGCGACTACCCCAACCTGGACATCGTCTGGCAGGGTAAGAACCTGTTCGCGCGAGTCACCAATCACAAGATTCTCGACTCAGCCAGCACCGACGCGTTCCGATCATCGATGCTCAGTCTGGAATCTGACGGGCAACCGGAAAAGTTCATCATCGATTTCCAGGAAGCGTGGATCCTCTCCAACACGGTGCTCGGCGTGCTGGGAGAATTGCAGCACCGCATGAGCGACGGCCGCCGCGAACTCTGCGTGTGCGGCTTGTCAGACGAGGCTCTCAAGAATTTCAAGAAGACGCGGCTCTCAGAATTCATCGTGATGTACGATTCCGTCAAAGCGGCACTCGACGACCTCAACAAGCCCAAAGAGTCGACTGAATAAGTCCACTCGCCGTCCCGTTGCTTCACGATGTGCGCAGCTCGCTTTGTCGCCACCGATCCATCGCCGGCACTCACTATGGAGTGCCGCGTTGCGCGCTTGACGTTTCTCTGTCGAATTCCGGGATTTCGTCTTGCCATAACACGAGCATCGCCTTAGTTTGATGTTCATTCGGACCCACGCGTTTGCGTTACCCGTGAATGTGAGTCAAAACCCAGCGTCGAACAAAGGAGCAAGCCATGCAGCACAAGAATCGAAACGGACTCACCGCGCTGGACGTCATCGTCACCATCGTCGTTCTTCTGGTTCTGGCGGCGCTTCTTTTACCGGCAACCCGCCGCAGTCGACCGGCGGCGAGGCGATCGCAATGCAAGAACAATCTCAAGCAGATTGGTCTTGCATTGCACAACTACCACGACGTTCACGAAACCTTTCCTCCAGGCTGGATCGCGGGAAAAACTCCGGCACAGTCATCAGGATTCGGGTGGGGATTCCATATTCTGCCGTTCATCGATCAGGCACCGCTCTTCGAGAAATTCGATTCGCATCATCGTCTTGTTGACACTGCAGCAGGTAACTCAGCCCTGATCTCGACCGAGTTATCCGTGTACCGGTGCGCCTCGGACGATGGAGTCGCACAAGCTCGATCGCAGTGGGGCGCCTCGCTCGGAACGACGAACTACGTCGGGAATTTTGGAGTGGGCATTCCCACCACCTGGTCCACATTGGCCGGTTTCGAAGGAAAGCTCGTCGACAAGAAATACCTGCGGGGGATGTTCGGTCCGAGTTCCAGTGTCAGTATCCCGGACGTCAAGGACGGAATGTCGAACATCGTCCTGGTGGGAGAACGACGACTCCTCGAGAAAGGCGTCGAATGGCCGATGGGCAAAGCAGACGGTCCGTTTAACAGCTACTGGGCCGGCATTCCGAACATCAATACCGTAAGCCCGCTGTGCATCGTGGCGACGGCAACGGGCGGCCGAATTGAACTCAACGCCCCGGGCGACCCGTTGCCTGAAACTGGCAACGTGACAGCAGTGACGTCGCCAGAGGGCAGGCAATCGCTGCCGTACTTTGCCATCAATAAGAACGTCCGTCTGGGAGTAACTCTCAGCGGCGAAAACCGTGGCACAGTCACGGCAGGCTTCAGCAGTTGGCACACCGGCGGTTGCCAGATGGTCCTCGGAGACGGAACGGTGAGATTCATCTCCGAAAATATCGACTCGACGGTCTACACAAACCTGATGCGTCGTTCCGACGGCGCGACACTCGGCGAGTTTTGAGACCAGTTGTAAGGATGCAATTATTCGGCGGCTGCCTTTCGAGGATTCCGACCAGGCTGATCATCCTGTTCATTGCTGATTCTTCGTCGGAATCCTTCTGTTTCTCTCCGTTAAATCTTGTCGCGTTCCCAGGGACTGTCGCCGGCGATGTGCTGGCCGGTGTTCGGTGAGTTGTTAAGCAGCTTGCGAACATCGTCGCGAGCCACCGACAACATCGTTTCGAACATCGCCGCGCCGTCGAGCGTTTCGTAGTTGCGAATCCTGCCGACGATTCCGTTGGCTCCGGTTTCTTCGACGTAGCTGATGAACTGGCGAAGGTCCGGAGTCAGCTCGACCGCTTTTTCGAGCGTCATCTGCCCGGCCTCGATATCCGCAATCCGCGACGGAAACCAGCGGTCGTCAATGAGTGCTGGATTGGCCTGCTCGACCAGCGAGGTTTCAACGCCGCCGGCGTGCTGATCGCCGCGTTCGGAGGCGAATTCAATGAGTGGCTCGTGCAGCCAGCGAAAGGCCCAGCGATCGACGCGGCTTTGTTCCAGTCCGGCGATGATCGCTTTGCGATGCACGATCGAACCGTGGACATCGACGACGTACATCGTCTCGGGACGCTGCCAGTCAAGGACCGCGTTTGCGTAGCCGGTGACATAACGTGTCAACAACTCCGGAGTCAGGTCAACACTCATCCCGAACGGCAGCCCCCAGGTGAGATGCCCGTACTCCACAGGTTCCCCGGCAACACACCCGTCGACTTCTTCTTCCAACTTAAGAAGTACGGAATAACTCTGAACGGTGTCCGTCGAAAGCGGCAGGTGCGGACCGTGTTCTTCCACGGCGGTGTCGACGCTGAACGACAAGACGTTCGGTCGGGGAACTTCCGGCAACGCACGCGGATCGTGCATCTCGACACGCAGTCGATTCGAATGTTCCGCGGAGTCGCCAGCCAATTTGTAAAGCGGAAAGCATTCTCGAATTCTGGCGATCATCGCGTCCCGCAGTTCTTCAGTCATCGCTTCATGAAACAACGGCGGCAGCAGCAGTTCGTCATCCGCAACGTTCGCCGCAAGGTCGACGTACGAAGTTCCCAGCGAACAGACAGGCAGCACAAATCGAGTTGAGTCAAGCCGCTCGCGAAGTTCAAACAGCGTGTACGCCGTCACCCACCGCCCCGAGTTGACCTGCTGCGGCAGATAGTCTGGAATCTTCTTCATAAGGCTGCTCCCCCAGGCTTGTACGAGTTTGCGACCGCTAGCGGTTTGATACACTCTTGCCAGGCCGTTAGTCGTAGGCTGGAACAAGCTCCGCGCGGTTCCGGCAAATTGAATGGGTTTCGACTGACGACTGCCGGAACGGCGCGGAGCTTGTTCCAGCCTACATTGCCAACCGTTCGCAACGGAAAGTCGCTTTGATCATGAAACATCGATACGTCCTTGCCATCGCGTTTTCAGTTTTCTTTATCGCCGCCTTCGTTGAAGCTGCCGACGACGTCGACTTCAACCGCGACGTGCGGCCAATTCTGTCGGACCTGTGCTTCACCTGCCACGGCCCGGACGCGAATACCCGAGAGGCCGACCTGCGACTCGATCAGGAATCCTCTGTCTTCGCGAAACGCGACACGGCATTGATCGTGCGTGGCAAGCCGCTGGAAAGCGAACTCATCCGGCGAATCCTATCGAAAGACGACGACGAACGGATGCCGCCTCCGGATTCCAAGAAGCAACCAACCGACGCGCAGCAAGCGACGCTCCAACGTTGGATCGAACAAGGTGCGAGATGGGCGACACATTGGGCTTACGTCCCACCAGCCAAAGTCGCGCCGCCAACGGTTCAACACGAAGATGCCGTGAAGAACGAGATTGATCGTTTCGTTCTGAGACGAGTCGAAGCGGCTGGACTGGCGCCATCGAAACAGGCCGACGAAGCGACTCTTGTACGGAGGCTGTTTCTTGACCTGATCGGCCTGCCGCCGAAACCGGAAGACGTCGACACTTACATCGCCAGCAAAGATCCGCAGAAGTACGAGCAGCTGGTCGATCGTCTGCTCGCGTCGGAACACTTCGGAGAGCGACTGGCAATCTACTGGCTGGACGTCGTCCGCTACGCCGACAGCAACGGCTACCACTCGGACGAAGCCAGGCAGTCCGCTCCGTACCGCGACTACGTGATCAACGCGTTCAACTCGAACAAGCCGTACGATCAGTTTGTGGTTGAACAACTGGCTGGCGATCTGCTCCCGGAAAGCGGCAGCGAGCAGCAGGTTGCATCGGGCTTCAACATGCTGCTGCAAACGACCAGCGAAGGCGGGGCTCAAGCAAAGGAATACCTCGCCAAGTACATGGCCGACCGAGTCCGCAATACATCGCAGATTTTTCTCGGCTCGACGATGGGCTGCTGCGAATGCCACGACCACAAGTACGACCCTTTCACGATGAAAGACTTTTACAGCTTCGGATCGTTCTTTGCCGACGTCAGCGAAATCGCCGTCGGCAACCCGAAATCATACCCGGTGATGAACGACGAGACGCAGCAGAAACTCGCCGACTTTGACAAGAAGATCGCAACAGCGAACACCGAGTTGAACAAGTCGACGCCCGAACTTGTCACAGCGCAGGCAAAGTGGGAAACGGCGACGCTGGCTGACCTGGAAACGTCTGCCACTTTTTCGACCTGGCAAATGATCGGGCCGTTCAAAGCCGCGAGTTTTGATGAGGCATGGTCGAAAGATTTCGGACCTGAAGCCAATGTCGATCTCAAGCAAACCATCGGCAAGGCGAAGTGGCAGAAGCAGGACAAGCTCGTTGACGGAACAGCGTTTCCACTCTCAGGCGAAAACTCATCCTGGTACTTCCACCGAACGGCGACCGTTCCAGCGGACATCGAAACTGAATTGTCGCTCGGCAGCGATGACGCGATCGCCGTTTGGGTGAACGGCAAACAGATTCACGCCAATAAAGCACAGCGAGGCGTTGCTCCGGATCAGGACAAGGTGAAAGCCCAACTGGTAAAAGGCGAAAACGCAATTCTAGTGAAAGTTATCAACGGTGGCGGAGTCGGAGGATTCTACTTCAACGCAAAGGCCATTGGCGTTCCGGCTAACGTCGTTGCCGCTCTTCGTATCGTTGCCGATTCTCGCGATGACAAACAGAAGAACGAAATCGCCAGTTACTTTCGAACGGTCGCTCCTGAACTGAACTCTGTCCGCGACGAAATCGCCCGACTCGGCAAAGAAAAAGAAGCGTACGAAAAATCCATTCCGCGAACGTTGATGACCAAGGCGACGAACCCGAGACCGATTCGTCTGCTGCCTCGCGGAAACTGGCTCGACGAGTCTGGCCCTGTGATGACGTCGGCCATTCCCGAGTTTCTTGGAATCATCTCGAAAGACGATCGAGCGAGCCGGCTGGACCTCGCGAAGTGGATCGTCTCTCGCGACAACCCGCTGACCGCGCGCACGTTCGTCAATCGGCTCTGGAAGCTGTACTTCGGAAGTGGACTGGCCACACCGCTGGACGACCTCGGCCGGCAAGGCACGCTGCCGACTCATCCGGAAATGCTCGACTGGCTGGCCCTCGAGTTCATGGGCAACGACTGGAACGTCAAACAGATGATTCGGCTGCTGGTCACGTCTGGAACTTATCGACAGTCGTCTACGGCTTCTGGTGAACTTCGCAAGCTCGACCCGTACAACCAACTCTACGCCCGGCAGGCGCGATTCCGGATCGAAGCCGAACTCGTACGCGACAACGCACTCGCCATCAGCGGATTGCTCGTGACAAAGATCGGCGGTCGCAGCACCTATCCTTATCAACCAGCGGGCTACTGGCGTCACATGAACTTTCCGACTCGAAAGTGGCCAGGCGACAAAGGTGAAGCCAACTATCGACGAGGCCTTTACACGTGGTGGCAGAGAATGTTCCTCCACCCGAGCATGGTCGCCTTTGATGCTCCGAGCCGAGAAGAGTGCACCGTCGAACGTCCGCGTTCCAACATTCCCCAACAGGCTCTCGTTCTGTTGAACGATCCAACTTACGTCGAAGCGGCGCGAGTGTTCGGAGCCCGAATTCTTCACGAAGGCGGCGATTCGACGACGGACCGAATCCAATGGGCCTTCCGCGTCGCCCTGGCGCGAAACGCGACCGACCGGGAAGTCGATGTGCTCTCAACGGTCTTCGAAAACGACCTCAAACGATTCACCGTCGATGGTGAAGCTGCCCGACTATTCCTCAGCATCGGCGAGTCATCGTCACCGGCAGAAGGAAATCTCGCCGAAGCAGCCGCATGGTCATCCGTCGCTCGCGTCATTCTGAATCTGCACGAAACGATTACGCGATCGTAGACATCGGACTTGAGACGCTGATAGCAGCCCGTTGAAAAAGTGTGCCACTGGCTCTGCCAGTGCACTTTTTGTAACCGGCGTTGGGACGAAAATCAGCACTGGCAGAGCCAGTGGCACACATTGAATTGGTGAGTCAAGCGTTTTTCAACAGGCTGATGAACGCGCGACACGCCTGAATTATCTGCGTTGATCCGCGTACATCTGCGGTTGAATTTTTCTGACCGTCACGTTTCCTGGGGAGTACGGGCGGTTGTTTGTCGCGAGCTGGAGCTACTTCGAGCCGATGGCGTAGAGGGTTTCTTTGCGGCTGGCTCCGCTGCCAGTGGCGACTCGCAGCAGGATGCGGTTGTCGACGACGGTGGGGCTGGCGAATGATTCTTCGCCCAGCTGGTTCTCGGCGATTGGTTCGAAACGCTGAGGATTGGCTTTGAAAACGAACGTCGTGCCTCGTTCGTTGGAGGCGTAAATCGTGTCGCCCACCAGGACGGGGGATGCGGAGACCGGACCTCGCAGGCGGGTCTTCCACATTTCGCGGCCGGTCTTGGCGTGCCAGCAGAAGGCGATGCCTCCGTCGTCGATGGCGTAAAGGTGGCCGTTGTGAAAGATCATCGATTGCTCGTAACACTTAACGGTGTTGGACCAGCGAATTTCTCCCGAGCCGTCCGCTTTGACGGCCACGGTCTGCTTCTTCGGGTAGCCGCCGCTGGCGTAGATCGTGTCGTCATCCCACACGACGGTGCCGCAAGTGGCCATTGTCAGGCAAGGCTGGCTCCACAGAGGTTTGCCGGTGGTCGGGTCGTAAGAGGCGATCATCTCGCAGCCGCTGATCAGAAGCTGTTCTTTGCCGGCAACGTTGGCAACGATCGGGGATGACCAGTTCAGTCTGGCCGGGCGATTCTGCTGCCAGACGATGCGCCCGGTTTTCGTATCCAGAGCCTTCACCCAGGCAACGGTGTCGCTGTCGCCCGAGACGATCAGCTTGCCCAGGTAAAGCGTCGGAGCGGCGGCGTAACCATACTGGTACTGTTTCGGGACGAAGCTGCCGACATCCTGCTTCCAGACGATCTTTCCATCCATGTCCAGCGCGACTGCTTCGACTTTGTTGTGATGATTAAACGTGGCGTAAACCTGCTGACCATCGCTGCAGGCTGTGGACGAAGCGTGCGTGTTCTTGGCGTGAAGCTTGGGGAAGCCTCCCTTGCTGATGGCAGTGCCCCATTTCATCGTCCCGTTCTGTCGATCGAACCCAAAGACTCCCTGCTGTTGTCCTTGCTCGTCGGCGCTGGTCAGAACGATCAGGTTTCCGACGGCAATCGGTGACGAATGGCCTCGACCAGGCACGCTGACTTTCCAGGCAACATTCTGAGAGGCGTTCCATGAAGTCGGAACGGTTTGTCCGCGGTCGGCAACATTGTTGTGATTCGGGCCTCGCCACTGAGTCCAGTCGGCAGCTTGCAGCCCCGACGCTGCGAGGTTCGAAAAACAAAGCACGCCGAGTGCCGCAGCGGTGATGAGCAGACGCATCGTCAATATCCTCGAACAAGGTTTGGGAGTTTAATTTGGGGGTCAGGTACGAAAGTGTCGCGACCAGCAACGCTCCGTCAAGCGGAGCGAGGCCTGAACCGCTTCAATTGCCGAGCGACCGGAGTCTCGTCGGAGTCTTGAGCAGATCCGCAGCCGCACAATGGATCATGCCTATTTCAGCAGCGTCACGGTTCTGCCGCTCGTCGGGACAAGTTCCAGGTTCTTGATCGTGGAGATTCCGTTGGGGACCTGAACCCGGACGTGGATGATGTCCGCGCGAGCCGGGATGGTTGCAGCCACGTCCTGCCAGTCGGTCGTTGGTTTGATCGCCACGGAAACTCGATTCTCAGGTGAGAAGTCTTTGTCTGCTGACGTTCGCCAGGAAAGCGTGAGCATTCCCGTGCCTGACGTTTTGAGAGTGCCCCTGGCATCGACGGGGCCGCCAAGTTTCAAACTATTCCTGGCGATGAAAGGCGACTGTCTGTCGTTTTTCTTGTCAGACGTAATCTGCAGCCCGTCACTGGTCTGACGCATCTGACCACCGCGAAGCACCCAGGGAATATTTTGATTCTCTGGTGCTGTGCCCTTCGGCTTTGCCGCGAACTTATCCCTCAAAGGTGCCGGCTGTTTTCCGTCCAGGTAAAAGTCGAAGTAAGCACCCCACGCGCCGCCGTCGGGCATGTTTCTGGCAAGGCCGGGTGGAGACAGTTCGTCGGCCCAATCGCTCAGCCGTTTTCGCAAGCGATTGGCGATCTCTGGGTGCTTTGCTGCAAGGTTGTGCTTTTCTTCGAGGTCTCCGTCCAGGTCGTAGAGGTATTCCCGGTCGCCACCTCGGAGCAGTTTCCAATTGCCTTCTCGAATGGCTGATTGAGAAACCCAGCGCCACATCAGCGCATCGTGCGGGGCGGCTTTGTTCTGACCGGACAGGAAGGGAATCAGGTTGACCCCGTCCAGGTCGCCAGGTTTAGTTACGATGCTGGCGAGGGCGGTCGCCGTTGCGGCGACGTCGAGCGCGCTGATCGGGTGTGGGTATTCCTGTCCGCCCGGAATCCGGCCGGGCCACGACACGACAAACGGAGTGTGCATGCCGCCTTCGGTCAGCATCCCTTTCTCACCGTTCAACGGATCGTTGAGCGATCCGTCCCAGCCGGGACCGCCGCCTGGTAAATCGGCCTTGTGGATCTTCAGCGGCGCACCATTGTCTCCGATATAGAAGACGAGTGTCTTTTCGGTGAGGCCGTTTTCTTTCAGCGTCTTCATGACCAGACCGACGCCGTCGTCGACGGCCGACAGCATGGCGAGTGCCTGCCGACGACGTTCAGGCATCTTACCCGGAAATCGTTTGAGGTATTCTGGCGGTGCGTCGAGCGGAACGTGCGGTGCGCGATAAGCGACGTACAAAAACAGAGGGGCATCTTTGTAACGCTTGATGATTGACGCCGCGGCCCGGCTGCAACCATCGACGTGGTACATCTCGGGTTTCAAAACGCTCATTGGGCGATCGTCGCCGCTAGTCGTGATGTTTGCGGAGAACGGAGCCTGTGAATTCTGAGCGTAGACATACTTGAAGCCGTGCTTCGGGATTTCGGTGGTTGGCCCAAGATGCCATTTCCCAAACTGAGCCGTGATATAGCCCGCCTCTTGCAGTCGTTGAGCGATCGTCGTTTCGCGGTCAAATCCGTCGAGTGACCTGCCGTTGGCTTCGACGCCAAACCTCGCCTGAAACTTGCCGATCATCAGACCCGCTCGTGAAGGAACGCACTGCGGCGCGGTGCTGTAACCGTGCAACGCTCTCACGCCGCTGGCAGCCAGAGCGTCGACATGCGGAGTGCGGATATCGTCAAAGACGTCCTGACACGACAGGTCCGCGTAGCCGTGGTCGTCCGTGTAAAACACGATGATGTTGGGTCGCTCGGCTGCCTGCCCGACGAGACTGCTTATAAACAGAGACAGAAGGGCGGGAAGAAGTAATCGAGTTTGCCGTTCGAGATTCATCAGTATGGATGCCGTCTTTAGATGGTGAAAACGCTCGCGCTGTGAAGTGGTCAGTCAGCTTGCAGACTTCGTTTCAGAATCGCCACTGGTGAAGAATCTTTTCGTCGGTATCAGTCAGTCGAATGCTGCCGTTGCTGCCGGATGATTGCCGCGCTGAGGTCCGCAGTATGACCCGGTCCGAAAAAAGGACCACCGAGTTGTCATCGTGAACCGCCGACGACCGTCGCGAATTCGCCAGGTAAAGAAACAACAAAGGAGCAGCGGCGCGGTGACTTCTCGAAATTGTTTGCAAACTCGAATTGTTTACAAAAGAGACGCGTCGAGTCCTTTCGAGTCTTTGCCGGCTTCTGTTAAAAATCAGCTCGTCAAAACAGACGACGATTCAATCCAGCGATCCTAAGAATAGCGAGCCATCAGCGATGTCGGAGCCTTCAGCGGCTGTGCCTTTTTTGACCGTGCAGCAGCATATTGTGGAAGAGCAGAAGCGGTTTCCTGGTTCATCCGGTGAGTTCTCGTCGCTTCTTTCGGGAATCACGATGGCCACGAAGATGATCCAGGACAAAGTTCGACGCGCGGGGCTGTCGGACATTCTGGGTGAGCACGGCGACATCAACGTCCAGGGCGAGCGTCAGCAGAAGCTGGACGTTTATTCGAACGAGGTGCTGATCCATTTTCTCGGGTTGCGAGACAGCGTCGGGATTCTTGCTTCGGAAGAAAATGAGAATCCGATGATCGTTCATCAAGGATCGAAAGACGCGAACTACGCGATCGTGTTTGACCCTCTCGATGGATCGTCAAACATCGATGTGAACGTCAGCGTTGGCACGACGTTTTCAATTCTTCGACGGCCGAGCGGAGTGGAGCTGGACGATTCGGATGCGTGGGTGTTGCAGCCGGGCAATAAGCAGGTTGCCGCTGGCTATGTCGTCTATGGGTCGTCGACGATTCTGGTTTACAGCGTCGGGAACGGGGTTCATGGATTCACGCTCGACCCTTCTTTGGGAGCGTACATTCTGAGTCATCCCAACATGCGGATGCCGGATCAGGGGCCGTACTACTCGGTCAACGAAGCGTACCGAGACACGTTTCCCCCTCGATACGGCGAGTACATCGATCGTCTGCGCAGCGGCGTGCTCGGTCACAAATATGCGTCACGATATATCGGGTCGATGGTGGCGGATTTCCATCGGACATTGCTGAAAGGCGGCGTGTTTCTTTACCCGCCGACCGAGTCCAATCCGCAGGGAAAACTCCGACTACTTTACGAGGCGAACCCCATCGCATTTCTGGCCGAGCAGGCCGGCGGGATGGCGATCGACGGCGAGCGTCGCGTTCTGGACATTCAGCCGACGAGCATCCATCAGCGTACGCCGCTGGTTGTCGGCAGCCGAGTTGAGCTGGCGGATTTCGAACGATTCGTCTGTCAGGCAGAGACGAAGGCGTAGAGTTGCGGGTGAGCACATTGAACAGAAACCTGAAATGGACGATCCGATGACCAGACAGCTGACGCACCCTCGCGACCAGATCATGCAGACGATGGACCGGATTTACCGGTATCGCATGACCACGACTTCCGGCGGCAATCTCTCGATCCGGGATGATTCAGGAGATGTCTGGATCTCGCCCGCTCGAGTCGACAAAGGAAACCTGACACGCAACGACATCGTCTGCGTGAAGCCTGACGGCACTGTCGAAGGGCCGCACCCTCCGTCCTCGGAGTTTCCGTTTCACAAAGCGATCTATGAAGCTCGTCCGGACTTGCGATCGATCGTGCACGCTCATCCCGTCGCGCTGGTCGCCTTCAGCATTTGTGGGAAAACGCCAGACACACGGCTGTTTCACCAGGCTCATTCAGTGTGTGGTCAGACTGGATTCGCACCGTACGGGCTACCGGGCAGCGAGCAGCTTGGCCGCAATATTGCCGAGAGTTTTTCGGCCGGTTGTGACAGCGTGATTCTTGAGAACCATGGAGTGGTTGTCGGCGGAGAATCGTTGCCGCACGCGTTTCAGAGGTTCGAAGCCTTTGAGTTCGCAGCGAAGACAATTATCAAAGGCCGGCAACTTGGAGCGGTGCGGTACCTGACAGATCAGCAGCTCGAACAGGCTCACAGTCGCAGCGTTGCGTTGCAGAAATACAAACCGGAAACCGCATCGTCTGAGGAAATGGAACTTCGCCGACAATTGTGCGAGTTCATACGGCGAGGCTGTCGACAGCGTTTGTTGATCAGTACCGAAGGAAGTTTTTCAGCTCGGCTGGGTGATGATTCGTTCGTCATCACTCCAACTCAGAAAGATCGCGAGCGGCTTGGTATCGACGACCTGGTCCTGATCAACGGCGATCGCCGGGAAGCTGGCAGGAAGGCCAGTCGCGCTGTCTTCGCGCATCAGGCAATTTACAGAAAGCATCCTCATGTCCAGGCGATCGCGTTCGCTCATCCCGTTAACGCAACAGCATTCAGCGTGACAGATTCAACATTTGACGCTCGCACCATTCCTGAAAGCTATGTCTTTCTGCGAGACGTTGCACGAGTGCCGTACGGAGTTCAATACAGAAACGACGGCAGCATCGCGGATTCCATTTCGGTCGCGTCGCCAGCAGCGATTCTTGAAAACGACGGAGTTCTGGTCACCGGTTCAAGCGTGCTCGACACGTTCGACCGCCTGGAAGTTCTGGAGTCCACCGCTGAAGCCGTCATCAACGCTCGTGCCGTTGGAGAAGTGTCGGTTATGTCAGAAGACGTGATCAGCGAACTCCGAGATGCCTTCGGACTTAATTGACTCGCCGGATTCTTCGTGGCCGTTACCATTTTCGTAGTGTTGCCCGTATCGACTGCCGCGAAACGTTGTTTCAGAAAGCTGATTACACCATGAATCGAATTCTTGTCATTCTGCCGTTTCTGACGATGTGGTTCGCGACTGACGTGTTTGCCGCAAAGCCGAACATCGTTTTCTTCTTTGCCGATGATCAAACGACGAGCACGCTTGGTTGCTACGGCAATGATGTCATTCAGACGCCGAATATCGACGCGCTGGCTGCACGCGGAACTCGTTTCAACAACGCGTTCGTCAGCCATTCGATCTGCTGGGTCAGTCGAACCACGATTCTCTCCGGTCTGACCGGTCGCAGTTACGGTATTCCTGGCAACAGAGACCAGGCCCGTCCGGATGCCGTCGCCACTCTGTATTCCGACATCCTGCGCGAGCACGGCTATCGAACAGGCTACTTCGGAAAGTGGCATGCGAAGATGCCGAAGGGGTATCGCCAGGCTGATCACTTCGACCAGTTCGAAGCAATTGGTCGAAACCCTTTTTATAAGAAGCAGCCCGACGGAAGCTTGCGACACGAAACTGAAGTGATCGTCGATCGCGGAATCGATTTCGTGAAGTCGCAGCCAAAGGACAAGCCGTTCGCTCTGAATATGTGGTTCAACGCGTGCCATGCAGAAGACGGCGATCGTCGTCCAGGAATCGGCCACTTCGCCTGGCCACGAGCTGTCGATGGCATGTACGACGACATTCAGATCGCAGCGCCGCGATTGAACGCTCCCGAAATCTTCGACTCGCTGCCGGATTTTCTGAAGACGACGATCAACCGCGAGCGGTTCTTCTGGCGATGGAACACCGACCAGAAATATCAGACCAACATCCGCGCCTACTATCGCATGGTCAGCGGAATCGATGGCGCGATCGGCCGCTTCATGGCGGCGTTGGAAGAAGCGGGCCTCGCAGAAAACACAATCATCGTGTACTCAGCGGACAACGGATATTACATGGGGAATCGAGGTCTCGCAGGGAAATGGTCACACTTCGAAGAGTCGCTTCGAGTGCCGCTGATCATCGCCGATCCTCGAGTTTCCGATGGCAAAAAGGGACACGTGAGCGATGCCATCGCTCTCAATCTGGACTTGCCGGCGACATTTCTCGACTGGGCCGGCGTGGAAGTTCCTGCCCGTTATCAGGGACACAGCCTGCGGCCGATTGTCGCTGAGCAAGAACCGGACGACTGGCGGACGGAGTCATTCCATGAGCACTTCGCGGTTCGAAATCGAATCCCCGCGTTCGAAGGCGTGCGCAATGATCGCTTCAAGTACGTTCGTTATGTAGATCATGGTCAAACGGAATTTCTGCACGATCTTAAGAATGATCCCGATGAACTGGTCAATCTGGCTGGCGATGCCGCGCACGCAGACACGCTGGCAGCGATGCGCGATCGAACTACAGCAAGAGTGAACGAACTGGGAGGCTCGCTGTTGCCGCTCAAAGGAGCGTTCACCGCGTCAACGGTTCCGCACCCGGTCGCCGCTGCGGCTGTGAGTGCAAATCCTGACAAGGACGGCTTTGTCAGAGTCTTTGATGGTAAAAGCCTTCGCGGCTGGACAGGCGATTTGAAGCACTGGTCCGTCAAAGACGGATCGCTGACAGGGACGACCGATGGTTCCCTCAAGATGAATCGCTTTCTCACATGGACGCATTCGACCGTGCAGAACTTCGATCTGCGAGTCAAAGTAAAAGTGACGGCCGGCGGCAACAGTGGCATTCAGTATCGAGGAACTTCGCGGCCGGATCTCGGATTAGACATCGTGACTGGTTACCAATGCGACGTGGTTGCCGACAACCCGAATTACAACGGCATGCTTTATGAGGAAAGGGGCCGACGAATTCTGTCGCACACGGGCGAAAAAGTAATCGTCGACACTGACGGCCAACCGTGGGTCGTGGGCGAGATCCCTGTCAAAGAATTCGCGGCGGACGAGTGGCACGATTACCGCGTACTTGTCGAAGGAAATCATCATCAGCATTGGATCGATGGCCACATGACCGCCGATCTGATCGATTTCGACGCGAAAGGCCGGGCACTGGAAGGAGTTCTCGCTGTGCAGGTGCATGTCGGCCCGGCGATGAAAATTCAGTACAGGGATTTCCGAATCAAACACCTGGCCGACGACCTGCCGCTTCTGAAACAGTCGGATCATCCGATTCCCGCCGACGCCGTCGGAGTCCGTCCACAGGGACGTCTCCCGAAAGACTGGAAGCCACCAGTCTTCGGCAAGCGATAAACGGTGCCGCCGGATTCGTCCGCGATGCGCGCATCCCTCGGCGCGATGATTTCTTGTTAGCCCGTCATTGGTCAACTGACGCAAACTGCATTTTGACGACTTCGCGGGTTCGTCGAACGATGCCATATAGATTGTTCGGCTCGCCCCGGTCCCAGGCAATTCCCTGGCCGGCGATTGGTGCTTTGACCGTCGCTTCGTGAATCAGAACGCCGGGTTTCTCACCGACCGCAAGAACGTAGACTTCGGCATGATCGTGCCCTGTCGCGAATAGACGCCCTTTCGGGCCGAACGCTCCGCCGGAGTTGCTGTTCGGTAAAAAGCGCTGGATGACAGATTCCGGAAAAGTCCAGACACCAGTGCTTTGCCATTCGTCGTTGTAACGAACGAGTCTTGTCTTTCGGACGTCCGCTTCGCCGTAGAATGCAAAGACGATCCACCAGGCTCCTCGGTGCCGCTCAATCCAGTTGATGGCTCCTTCCGTTTCCGGAAACTCTTTGCGTTCGAGGTGTTGGAGCGTCTGTGCTTCAAAGATTTCGACAGTGTTCTTTAGTGGCTTCTTCGGCCAGTTCGAGTTCGCGCAATACAATCGACCGTTCAAGACGATGCCGCTGTTGAGATGCTGGACAGGAGAGTCCGCCGGCGCAGTCCACCTGGCCACGGCCTTCGGTTTCGATTCGCCAGTTTCCTTGTCGTAACGGGCAATGGTGCGATTTGAAATTGCGTAAAATGATTCCTTATCGACCGCGACGGCCTGGTGAGCTTCTGGCACTGAGAAGCTCTTCACCTTGCGGAATCCATGCGCTGATCGCTCATCCGCAGAAGCCGTTAACACAAAAATAAGTGTCACAAGCGGTGCTATGAATCGTGGCATCTGGTCGAGCCTTAAAACGGGTTTGGCGGTTTGCGAGTAAGTGCGGTCGCCGATCATTCAACAAGAGGGTACTGCGTTCGGGCTTGCCGAGTCACCGAATGTAGAGGGCGTGGAAGCGAATTCCTGATTTCCTGGCGCCATCAAAAGTCACTCTCACGCGGATGCGATCGGGCAGGTCGTTGACGAGCGTTAGGCGTTTCCATGTGATCGGCGTCTGGAATCCGCTGTTTGCGACAATCGCCGCGTTCACGCCGGAATAGTCGGACAACGGCTCCATCTTGTGGTCAAGCAGTTCAACCTTCAACGTTGCTGAGTCATTAAGTCCGTCAGCGTTGATGTAGAACCGGCGGGGTGCAGCGTCGTCGATTGCCAGTGATCGAGTCATGAAACTGCTGACCGTTTTCATCATTTGATAATCGCCGCTGCCTGCGGTTGATGAGTCAACGATGAGTTCCGCGAATCGATCTCGCGGCAACGTCGCGATGCCCACTCCGCCGCGAGGTGGCGAGCTTTCCCACACTCGCGGATCCCATGCTCCGTAGTAGATGAAAGTTTGCTCGCCGACGTTCTCGAAACCCTGACCCTGCAGCAAGCCGCCCTGGTCCCAGTCGCCGTCGTTTCCGCGTTTGAGGAAAATGTGTTCATGGGCCGGCTCGCGAAACCTGATGCCATCGTTGCTGACGACGAGCCCGAGATCGATCGTCAGGTCGTTCCACTCTTTGGTTCCGTGCCACATACCGGAAACTCCGACGAGCACGTTGCCGCGGTTCCACACGCTAATACCTTCGTGAGTCTGTTCGCCGATACGACTTTTCCCTGGCCCAAGCAGCTGATGTTGTGCGGCGCGGACAAACTGGATTGCGTTTGTCTGACTCCAACGAGCAAAGTCCGGCGAGATGAATGTCCGCGAGACTCGGCCGTGGTAAGGCCTTGCGGCAGCGATCGCGTTCTGTCCGGAGAGATGATACAGCCCGTCCCATTTATAGAGCCCTCCGACAGGCTCGAAATGCAACGGAGGAATCACCGAGTTTGCCTCTGGCAATTCTGCGTCGACCGGAACCGCGTCGGTCAGCAGGTTCCAGGTCAACCCGTCAGGACTCACGAAGCAGGCGAGAGTGCCCAGCCGCCGATCGTTCTTCGGGAACCAGACATGAGCACCCATTTTGTAACGATGAGCCGGGTTCGGATCATTGGGTTCGTGCAGGACTTTCAGGTTGAGAATACCGATCGCTGGATCCAGCATCACCAGGTTGTTGTGCGTGCTGCCGTCAATTTCGACAAGCCCGAGATTCGGCTTCGTCCATGCAATGCCGTCCTCACTTTCAGCATAGGCAACTCGCCACGGCGCCGAACGAGGCAGCGTTCGATCATTCCGCTCCGACTTCGACACGGCAACGTACCACATGCGAAACTTGCTGCTGTTTCGATCACGAATGACCGAGCCGTAGAACTGCACGGCCCAGTCATCAACCGAGTTCTCCGGGCCTCGCTTCACGACTGGATTCGCAGAATGCCGTTGAGGAGATCGCATCACCAGTTTGAGATTCTGCGTAAACGGAATCGATACATCGTCGAATGAGAACAGCGTGACGGCACTCGTTTCGTCGAAGTATCGATCCTTCGATCGTGCCTGCAGCCCATCATCGGCGAACCCTGGGCTGGCATACGCGAGCACGGCGACGCACGCCAGGAGTTGTGTCCGGCGTTGAGTTTGTGACACTGTGTTCGGTTGATTCAATTGCTTCTCCGATTCAGGCGATGATTCCAGCTCGGGGCCTGCTCGAACTCGTCGAGCACACTCCAGGACGTGGAAACTGATCACTGATTTTAAAGCCCTTTGGTCGAAAAGATGAATGCACTGATCTGGAAACCTGCGGTTCTCACGTCTCTAGTTGTCGTGTCTTCTGCAGTGGTCGCAATTGCACAGCCGATCGACATTGGCTCGCGGCGTGAGTTGTTCGTTGACCGGCTCTTGATTCAGCGAATGACTGGCGGCGTGGAACTCAGGCTGCACCACCCGGTGAAGGCACCTCGCCCTAAGTCGCCGCTGCCGGAAAAATACTATTTCACGGTTATCAAAGACGAGGACCACGACGGTCAATTGTTTCGCGCTTACTGGCGAGAAACGAACCCGGACTATCCCGGCCCGTTTCATACAGGGCACGCGGGTGAAATGGTCTGTTACGGCGAAAGTCGCGACGGTCACGAGTGGACGTTTCCAAATCTCGGACTGTTCGACATTCGCGGTTCACACGGCAACAACGTGATCCTTGCCAATCAGCCACCGCTGCTCACCAATTTCACTCCATTCATCGACACTCGCCCCGGCGTGAAACCCGCTGAACGCTACAAAGCACTCGGCGGCTATCCCGGACCCGGCGACAAACGCGGCAAATCCGAACCGGGATGGGGATTGTTTGCGTTCGTCTCCGCCGACGGAATTCACTGGACGAAAAAGAACGAAGTCATCCCTTATCAGCCGGCATGGCGGCACGCTTTCGATTCTCAGAATGTTTCGTTCTGGTCGCCAGTTGAACAGAAATACGTTTGCTACTTCCGCACATGGACGACCTCCGAACGTTTGCGCAGCGTCAGCCGCACCACGTCGCCTGACTTCAAAACCTGGAGCAAACCGGTGGCGATGAATCCCAATCTGCCGGGCGAGCATCTCTACACAAACCAGACGCACCCCTACTTCCGCGCGCCGCACATCTACATCGCCGCGCCGACCCGTTTCGTACGCGACCGAGGCGACGCGCCGGGCTATGACAAGAAGGATGTCAACGCGACGGACATCCTGTTCATGACGACTCGTGCTGGCTCCGTAAAGTACGACCGAGTTTTCACCGAAGCGTTCATTCGACCAGGACTTGATACCGAAAGCTGGAGAAACCGTTCCAACTACGCTGCCTTGAACGTTGTTCCCACCGGACCGAACGAGGTGTCGATCTATCATCGAAGCGGCGACCGTTACGTGCTGCGGACAGATGGTTTTGTGTCAGTCCACGCAGGCTCGCAAACCGGAGAGTTGATCACTCGCCCGTTGATTTTCTCAGGCGAAGAGTTGCATCTGAATCTCAGTACGAGCGCCGTCGGTCTGGTTCAGGTCGAGGTCCGTGACGAATCTGGCAAACCAATTTCTGGCTTCACCCTCGATGATTGCCCGGTCGTCTACGGAGACGGCATCGACCTTATCGTGAAGTGGAAGAACGATCGAAACCTGTCGTCGCTCGCCGGAAAGCCAGTAAGGCTTCGCTTCGTGATGAAGGAATGCGATCTGTTTTCGTTTCAGTTTGAATAATGTTGCGAGGGCGAGAGTATGAGGGTTGTGTGTAGTCGCCGCATGGTTACGACCATGATGGTGCTTGTTCTGATGGGTGGCCTGGCAACCCGAGCAGCAGCGAACGACCGGGTCGTGATCAGGAAAGAGACGGTCGATGGCGTTGCTTATGGAGTGTGGGGCGATGCTGTCTCGACACCATCACCTACGCTGTTCATTCTCGCCGGCACGATCGACGGCACACTTGGGTCGGCCTATTTCCGGCAATGCGGAAACGAGCTGGCAGACCTCGGTTATCTGCTCGTTTCGATCGACCTGCCGTGCCACGGAACTCAGGTCGTCGATGGCAAACCTGCCGGGCTCGGCGGATGGAGTCATCGAGTCGGCAACGATGAAGATATCGTCGCCGAAGCGAATCACCGACTGTCGAAGGTACTGGACGACCTGATTGAAACCGGTCAGACCGATCCTGATCGAGTGGTTGCTGCAGGCACATCCCGTGGCGGATTTATCGCGATTCACTTCGCTGCTCACGATTCTCGCGTGAGATGTGCTGCCGGGTTCGCTCCGGTAACCCATCTCGCAGCGTTGAGCGAGTTCCGCGATCGGCAGGAGCACCCACTGGTTGCAAAGCTCAGTCTAATCAGTCAGGCAGAGAAACTCGCTGGACGTCCCGTCTGGATTATCACGGGCGATCGCGACGAGCGTGTCGGGACTCATCACGCGATCGAACTTGCCGGCCGGTTGAGTGCTGTTGCCAAAGAACGCGACATTCCCAGCAACGTCGAGCTGCATGTCATGTCCGAACCTCGCGGGCACACGACACCGCGAGGTGCCAGTAAGCTGGCCGCGGACTGGATCAGTCGTCAATTGGAAGAGAGAAATCCAGAGAGCTCGCGGTGAGTCAATCGACGCGACGACGGAGAGAATACCGATCAACTTGACCTGTCTGCATGGCGATTCGAGTTCTTCGCCGTGAGAATGTTGACTGTGCCCGATTTAGATCCCGACGGAACCGACACTTCAGGGGCAGTAGGGACCAGCACGAAGGAATTCAATTGGCCATTTTCAGGTGACTCTGAAACTCCAAGGCGGGACTCCGAACAATGATTTGTGATCCAAATTCTTCTGTGAGACAACGACCTGGTTTCCTTCAGCGAATCTGCAGTCACTTCGCCACTGACTGTCGAACGCCAAAGTTTGTCCTGGCCTTGATCAGTTGTTGTCTTGCGATCTTCACCTTTGACGACGAGGCTCGCGCTGCTGAGCCGATCGTCAGTGTCAAGCGCGAAGTCTATCTGCCGAATCTGGTCGAAGGAAAAGCTCCCTGGGTTTACGCATTCCCAGGCAAAGGCGGTTACCTCGAGGAAATTCACACGAAGTGGTCACACGAGGATCAGGTGAAAGGCTACGGAGATTCGCCTCAAAATCCTCATCAGCGAATCTCGTTGGACAATGGAAGAACGTGGTCGCCGCTGAAGGCTCAACCTTCCTGGATGACGTACAAAGAGAAGGTGACGATCCTCGACTGGAAGTTCTGCGGGATGTACGACCCTGCCTCTGATCGCCTTGTTGCGCTCTCCATTCATCACGTGCGGGACATGCGGCAGGGGCCGCCGCGCATGATTTATAACCACGCCCTGGTTCGCACATCGACTGACGGCGGACAGACGTTCGGAAACACGCAAACGCTTAAGTATGAAGAAGGCGACGACCTTGATCCAAAAAATGAACTGAATCCGAAGTACCTTGAGAACAACACTGGTTACCCGGGCCAATCAATTCTTCGTCTTCGCAACGGCAACCTGCTGATTCCGGTCATCAATGCGAAGATTCCGGACGACGTTCCGGACGAGACCTCTCCGCGGGCTCGCTGGCCGAGCAAGGGGACGATCGGAAGTGTGTGCTATTCCGGCCGCTGGGACAAAGCTCAGCAGGAGTATGTCTGGCAAGCGGGTAAGCCAGTGTGGCTGCCCAGGTCGATCGCGTTCAACGGGCTGCTGGAACCGGACGTTGCCGAACTATCCGATGGCCGAATCCTGATTGTCTGGCGAATCACAAAAACGAAAGACGGAGTGGCTCATAAATGGTTCAGCGTTTCGAATGACGGAGGGATGACGTTCGGTCAGCCACAAATATTCGGCTACTCAGACGGCACGAAATTCTTCTCGACAAGCACGTTTCATAGGCTCTTTCGAAGCCGCAAGACCGGACTTCTGTACTGGATCGGAAACATCGCGGCCGAAGCGCCAACAAATGCCGGCCACCCTCGCTACCCCCTGGTTATCGGTGAAGTCGACGAAGCGACGCTCGGTCTCAGAAAAGAAACCGTCACGACCATCGACACCCGCCACCCCGGTGAGGGCCAGAATCTGCAGTTGTCCAACTTCTGGACAATCGAAAACACGGCAACGCTCGACCTGGAAATCTACCTGACCCGCCTTAACGAAGTGCCAGACGAAACCTTCACCGCCAACGCGTACAAGTACACGTTGGGGTTCGCCGATTAGTTACTCATGAGCGATCTCTGAATTAGCGTACCGTACCTTCGAAACGAATCACGCGAGCGATTCGCAGAGACTGGGGCCGACGAATCCTGCCGAATGTCTATTTTACTAGACGATCGATATTGATTGGTTGAAGCAGCGTCACTACCGTCTAGCGAACTAGACGACTTATCGTTCGCATTGAGAACCATCGATGGCGCGTCCTGCTTCCAGATACCCGACTGAGCTCGAGCTGCAGATCCTGAAAGTTCTGTGGCAGCAGTCGCCTCTGCTTGCGCGAGAAGTTCAAGGGACGCTTGCTGACGATGGCCGCGAACTGGCTAAGACGTC
>CALDJX010000050.1 GCA_937899075.1 uncultured Planctomyces sp.
CGGATTGTGATTCCGGAGGTCGCCGGTTCGAACCCGGTTACTCACCCTTGATCGAGACCCGTTGTCAGCAACTGACAGCGGGTCTTTTTCGTTGACAGGCATTGAAGTTACGTCGACCGGTTCGACAAGTTGCGAAATATTGATCAGCGCCATGTTCCCCCCAGACCGTGCTGCGAAACTCGAACATCCTGAGCGAAGAACTGCGAGGTCGTGACGAGTCGTTGGCGACGGGTCGACCGGACCAGTCTCACGATTCCAGTCTGCTGAGCAGGTCGCTACGGTGAAGTTCCCACTGACCGTCTCAAAGGAGCCTGCCATGAAATTCACAGTCGCGGCTGTTCTTGTTTCTCTGCTGGCGATTTTTCCATCGGCGTGTCCTGCACAGAGCGAGTTCGTCAAGACGACGGCCGTGTATAAGCAAGTGGGCGACCTCAAGATTCATGCCGATGTCTATCGTCCGGCAACCGAAAAAGTTCTGCCCGTTGTCGTTTGGATCCACGGCGGAGCGTTGATCATGGGGCACCGCGAAGGGATCAGCGGCCGAGTTCGGAACTGGGCGAAGGAGAATGACTGTGCTCTGATTTCGATCGACTACCGACTCGCTCCAGAAACGAAAGTGCCGGCGATCATCGAAGATCTGGAAGACGCGTTTCGCTGGATTCGCGGCAAAGGAGCAAAGCAGTTTCGCCTCGACCCAAACCGCGTCGCCGTGACGGGCGGCTCGGCGGGCGGTTACATGACGATGACGGCGGGTTATCGAGTGAAGCCGCCCGTGCAGGTGCTGCTTTCGTTCTGGGGGTACGGTGACCTGGTCGGCGAGTGGTACAGCCAGCCGAGTCCGCACCCGCGACACAACGCCCGCAAGATCAGCAAGGAAGAAGCATGGAAGCAGATCGACGGAACGGTGATTTCAGACTCGCGTGACCGCAAGGGCGACGGCGGCATCTTCTATCAGTACTCGCGTCAGACCGGAACTTTTCCGGACGTCATCAGCGGATGGGATCCTGACAGGAATCCGGAAAAGTTTTACCCGTACATGGCCGTCAAAAATGTCACCAGTGATTACCCGCCGACGGCGATGATCCACGGGACGGCCGACACCGACGTGCCGTACGTCCTGTCGACGATGATGGCCGACGAGTTCAAGAAGCACTCAGTTCCCCACGTCATGCTGACCGTGCCGAACGGCGAACACGGTCTGGGCGGCGGCGATCCGAAAGTTATCGAAGACGTCAACCGCCGAGGCTTCGAATTTCTCGGTCAGCATCTGTTGGGGCGGTGAAGCGTCGACATCGACGATTGAGGCGGCCACTGACTCCGGTCTCGTCTTGACCGAAAATTACGGTCTTTCGGCGTTTTGTAGCTTTTGCTATGACTCGGCTTCATGACCGGGGGCTCGGTGTGTTGCTTCCTCGGCCAAATTGGGGGGAGTTTGCCTGGATGATCGGCGACCGATCAGGGCAAACAGTTTGTCGGGAAAGGATTCCCATGCAGAATATCTGGAAGATCGTTTCGCTGGCCGGCGTTGTCGGTATTTGTTTTCTGATCGCTCTGATGGCTCAGAACGGGCTTGAGAATGGTCAACAAGTCGCTGATTCCGGAGATCAGGCCCCGGACACGTCGGTCAACCCTGGCGATCCCTCGACGGGCGTCGTTGAATGGCCAGCTCCAGGAGTGGCTGACGACAAACAGTGGGAGCCGGATGTCGCTCAGAATGAGCCACCTGTCGACGACCCGATCATTGATCCGTTTGCCAATGACACCACGCAGCCGGAAATCGTCGCGTTTCCCGTCACCGAGGTTGAAGCTGAACGTCCGGCTTTTCCTGAGATCCCGGAACTCGGTCCGACGAACCTGGCAGCCGCTAACTCGTTCGCTGATGAAGCCGAAAATCCATTCGCCAGCGAAGAAGTGACGTCGTTCAATCCGGTCGACCTCGGTCCCGAGCCGTTCTCTGCACCGCCGGTTGACGAAGGTCCCGATTTGCGTGCGTTGGCTCTGGAGTTGATGCAGAAGTCTTATCAGGCGATCGACGTTTCGGAGCTGCTGTTTGCTCGTGACAAAGCGGTCGCCGCTGGTGAGCTGGACGTTGCATGGGGACCTCTGGAAGAGTCGCCGACGATGCTGGTCGCGCGAATTGATAACATGATCAAAGCAGCGGAGTTTGCGAATATCGCTGTGGCATCGCCGGAACCGGAGCCATTTCCTGGCAGCATTCTGCCTGTTGCTGCCGAGGAGCCATTTCCTGCTGAAGAGCCAGCACCAGTGCTGTTAACAGACTTCGGTCCCGACCCGTTTGCCGACACTCTGCCGGATACCGCCGAGCCGTTTCCGACGATCGACCTGCCAGCTCTCGACGAGCCCGCGGCGTTTGAACCGTTTGCCGAAGTTCTGCCGGAACCTGAATCTCCCATCAGTTTCCCAGCGATTGACGAGCCACTTGCTGAACCTGCCGCGTTGCCAGAACCTGCAAATCGGCCGGGGACTGATTTGCCAGGGCCTCCGGCTCCGGTCAAAGATTCAACGTTCGTCGTGACGGACGCTGCCCCTGCAATCAGCCTGGCGACGGCTGAAAAGCCCGACGTGACGATTCGCAAAGTCGCTCCCGCCGAAGCGACGATTGGCGCCCCGCTGATTTACTCGATCGAAATTTCAAACAACGGCGAGACCGACGCCGCAGAAGTGATTGTCGAAGATCGAATTCCGACGGGCTGCAAACTGGTTGGGACGATCCCTCAAGCTGAGTTGATCGGTTCGAAGATTCTGTGGCGACTCGGTCGTTTGCCGGCCAAATCGGACCAGAAACTTCTGATCAAAGTTGTCCCGCTGGAAGAAGGCGAAATTGGCAGCGTCGCGACAGTGAATTTCGTGGCGGAAGTTTCGACCAGCACGTCGGTCAAACGGGCAGCGAAGCCGGACATCAAACTGGAAGTGAAGAATCGCGGAACAGCCAAAGTTGGCGAGAATGTTCTGTTCCGGTTTCGAGTTGCTAACGAAGGCAGCGCAGTCGCTCAGAATGTCAGCCTGCAGGACATTGTGCCGATCGGTTTCGAGCACCCGGCGGGAAAAGACGTCACTTACGAAATCGGTGATCTGGCGGCCGGAAAAGCGATCGATATCGACCTTGAGCTGACCGCTGTGAAACCTGGTCAGCACGTGAATCGAGCGATCGTTAAGTCCGGCAAAGGTACGACGGTTGAAACCGCAGCGTCGGTCGAAGTTGTCGAGGCGAAGGGGCTGGTGATTCAGTCGCCAGCGTCGCGACCTCAGCCGGTCGGTCAGAAGACGAGTCACGAATTTACTGTCACGAACGAATCTTCTCAGCCAATCAGAGGAGCGGCGGTGAACGTGATCCTGCCTCAGGAACTGGCGTTCGTTTCGGCATCGGACGATGGCGTCTTCACGAAGGCGTCGAATTCGATCCGCTGGAATCTGCCCGTCGTTCAGCCGAATGAAACCGCGACGCTGTCCACGACCGTGATTCCGAGAAATTACGGAGTACACCGCAGCCGAGTGCAACTGATTCAGCCGGATCAGCCGATGGAGCAAACAGATTCGCTCGTCGAAGCCAGTGGGATTGCCGCGTTGCGATTAACAATTGAAACCGCTCCCGCCACCGTGCTGCCCGGAGAAGACTTTGTGGTGGAATTCTCCGTTCTCAACAAAGGCACGGGCCCGGACAGCAATGTGAAGTTCTCGCTGATTCTGCCGACCGGAGTCGATTTCGTGTCTGCTCGCGGGCCGGTTCGGAATCTTCCACCGAAGGCCGCAGTCGGTGGCCGTGCAATCGGCTTTGCGACGATCCCGGAAATCGGCGAACGAGCGAGCGTCGACTTCCAGGTGACGCTGCGTTCGAAGAGTGCCGGCCGGCCGAAGATTCGTGCTGAACTTCGATCCGACCAGCTCAACGATGCCGTTGGGATAGACGAAGAAGTCGTGGTCCTCGACACGACTCCGTAGTTGGTCGTGATGACTTAAAAAATCGCAGAGTGCGCAGAGATCAAAAACGCGGATGACCGCTCCGGCGTACCGCAACGCGTCATCCTGACCACCTTCAACCTTCCCGGCCAAAGAATGCCCGAGCCAGCAGAGCCCGCGCCGCAACAATTGAAACGTGTCGTCGGATTGCCGGGCGCGGTAACGCTGGGACTGGGGTCAATTCTTGGGACCGGCGTCTTTGTCAGTCTGCTGTTCGCCGTGAATCTGGCTGGCGAGTGGGCAGTTCTGTCCGTAGCGATTGCTGCCGGACTCGCTGTCTGCAACGGGCTGAGTAGTTCTCAGCTTGCGGCCAGTCATCCGGTCAGCGGCGGGGCGTACGAATATGGATATCGATTTCTGACGCCGGTTCTGGGATTCAACGCCGGGTGGATGTTTCTGATTGCCAAAGGAGCCAGCGCTGCAACGGCAGCATTGGCTTTTGCGGAAGGCATTCAATATCTGATTCCATCCGCAAGGAACTTTGATAATCGAGTTCTCGCGGCAGCAATCATCGCCGCAGTGACCGCCCTGGTGCTGTCGGGTGTTCGCCGTTCGGTCCGAGTTAACGGCGTCATCGTCGGACTTGTTCTACTGGCTCTTGGCACATTTTCGTTTTGCGCTTTGTCCAACGCGGTAACGTTTCCGGAATTCAACTCCGAGTCGTTTTCTTTTCGAGACGTGTTTCACGCGGCGGCACTTTCTTTCGTGGCTTACACCGGCTACGGACGCGTCGCGACGATGGGTGAAGAAATTCGAGAACCGGCTCGCAACATTCCGCGAGCTGTCATCGCCACACTTGCGACTACGATGGTTGTTTATCTGGTCGTGACACTGGCGATCGTCGCTCTTGTCGCGCCGATCCCGAACGTGCACGTCGGCAGTGTCGCAAGTTCGCTCGACCAACTGCTGGAGAATGGGCAAGCCAGCCCCATTGCTGTGTCAATAGTTCGAGGTGGAGCCTTGCTCGCGATGATTGGAGTATTGCTGAACCTGGTTCTGGGTCTTTCCCGAGTGGCCCTCGCTATGGCACGCCGCCGCGATCTGCCGTCCAGGTTTGCAACGTTAAGTGATGATGGCGACTCGCCGCACCGCGCGGTTTTGCTGGTAGCCGTAATGATCGCCCTGCTCGCCTTGAGCGGCGATCTTTATCGAACGTGGTCAATCAGCGCGTTCGCGGTTTTGATCTACTACGCCACCGCCAACCTCTGCGCACTTCGGCAGCCGTCTGAGGAACGACGTTATCCGCGACTTGTTTCAATCTGTGGTCTGGTCGGCTGCCTGGGTCTGATCCCGTTCGTAGATTCGAAGACGCTGGTCGGGGGCATCGTGCTAATGATGGCCGGGCTGATCGTGAAGCTGGTCGCCGACTTCCAGAAACGAAAACACCCCGTTACCTGAGAACAGGACGGGGCGTTTCGGTGAGCGACGACAATGGTATGCCGGCGCTGCGCTTGTCATACCCTGCGATAATGTGTCGATCAGAATTCGACAGGCAGTGTGCCGTCGGCTCGTTTGCCGAGGCTCTCATACACAGACTTGTCGATATTCTCACTCAGGAACCGAACAGAGCCGTCGCCGAGAGCAAACTGAGCACCACCGGTGTGCCAGCTACCAAATCCGCCAACGACTGCAGGATCACTCATGCCGTCCGGCGTCTCAGAAGAGCGGTATATCTTGTCACGAGAGTTGCGAATTGATGGCAACTGGTTGGGCTTGTGCCCTGTGTTTCTCATCGAGTTTCGGGTGCCGGATAACCAGTTGAGTTCCGCAGGGGACCAGAGCTTCTCGCCAAAGAACAGTGTATTCGTGCTGCCGTCCGGAATATCGCGATAGCGCACGTGGCTGTTTAGAAAGAAGACTCCCTCGTTGTCTTCAGCGATCGGAGTCTCAGTCCCTCCATGGCAACCAGCGTAACTTACAGACCCACTTGGTGAAGGAGAGCTCGCACAGAGCAATCCGTACAGTGACGCTTTCGTGATCTCTTCGCTTTGTTCGTAAGCCCCCTTCGAAAAATCAATCGCCAGAAAGAGAGGCGTCTGATCGAGGTACGGCAGAAGCTGCACGGTCCAGCTCATGTGGTAACCATCCGGCGTCGACACGATCGGTCCATCGGAATTCACCGTCCCCGGTGGAAGGACGCCGTGTGCCATTTCGTAGTTCAACGTTGCCAGAGCAATTTGAGCCATGTTGTTCTTGCACTGTGAACGCCGCGCGGCTTCACGAGCCTGTTGCACCGCTGGAAGCAGCAGTGCGATCAGGATGGCGATGATCGCGATCACGACGAGCAGTTCGATCAGCGTGAAACCACGCCGAGCTGCGTCGCTTTGTGGATGCAACGGTTTGGAAATTCGTTTCATTGGAAAACTCCTGTCGGATTAGTCGGCTGCAATGAAAGCTGCCGTGTTTGTTATTTGTGAATTCTGAACTTCGTCAGGCGGAGACTGACCTACAGTGAAATTGTGACCGATCGAGAAACGGTCGCCCGTTCGGCATCGTCCGGATGGTAGATAACAATGATCGAAGCTCGCCGTTCGTTTGTCTTTCCGTCGACAGCCTCAATCGAAATTTTCGCGACTGCATTGGATGATTGACCGAGTGACTCGGCGGCAATGTTCCATTCTTCGCCGCTGTATTCAGCGTTTGATTTCAACGCAGACGCTGCGCGAACGACTGCCGACTGAAACAGCCACTCCGACTGAATCCGCAGTTCGTTATTCCGCACCATGCTGCGTTGCAGCAAGGTGACTCGAACCAGCGCGACCGCCGTCATCGACAACATGGCCAGGCTGACCATAAAGATCACGATGACGGTGCCCGCTCTTCGCCGGTCGTGGCAACAATTCTTTGCGGTGGATGGAACCAGAGTTTTTTTCATGGTTGTGCCTCCGCTGCCGCGACGGTTGCCTGGAATCGGTGATCCAAGCCTACGGTTGCCACTGTGACATTTGACGGGGCGACTCCGCCGTTCAGAGTTCGCAGTGGTGCTACCTCGATCGATGCCACTGTTGCCGTGCCGGACGTTCCGACTGTCAGTGAAAATCGAGCGACGTTGTCGATAAATACGTACTGTTCACCCGGCAGCGATTGGATGGCTGGTGAATCGTCTGCGTCTTCTGATGGCAGGCTCTGGCTGATTCGGCGAATCTTCTCACCGTCCGCCACCCAAGTGACTGGTCCGTCCGGTGTGACGAGTTCAAGTCGGCTGCCGTCCTCCGATTGTTTGACGGTGAGAGCCGCATGGCCGTCCTCGCGGAAATCCCGGCTCAGTTGCAGCCATGTTGATGTCTGGAACGCTCGCTCGACCATGCGCGATTCCTGACGAAACATCTGGAACAGCGATGTCGATGCGATCGTCATCAGAATGCTCATGATGCCCATCGTGATGACGGCCTGGGCCAACCAGCTTCCGCGACGGGAGCGCGGGCTCTGCCAAGCCGATTCTTTTGATGGCTGATTCAAGGGACGATGATTTTTCATTCGGCTGCCCCTTCTGCCGCGGGCGGAAACCAGGCTGTCAGTCGTTTCGGCTCAACGTCCATCCCGGCGTCGTTTACCCAGGCGAGTTCAAGGGTGACTCGCTGCAGGCCGTCTTCTTCTGCTTGACGTGTGGCAGTCAGGTTTGCATCGGGAATCATGGTGCGAGTCGAATCGGTGATCGAGAGAGACTGAAGTCGCTGGTCAGTGATCTGTGAAGACGGCAGAGCAGCCAACTGTTCCATTTGTGTGGCGAGTTCCTGCATGGCGAAAAGGTGCCGGTCGCTGGTCAGCCTGGCGTCGCGAATCCATCGAAACATCGGACCAACACTGCTCAGGAAGATTCCCAGCAGCACAGCGCCGACAACCACTTCGACCATCAAGGCACCGGAACGGCGGGCCACCAGCCGTGTCGGCACGAGCAGCTTCCTGATTCGATTGTTCAGCGAATGACGCACAGCAAGCCTCTCACGATCAGGACAGGTCGTTCATGAGTGAAATAACGGGCATAAACATCGCGATGCAGATCCAACCGACCAGAAGCCCGATGGCCAGGATCGGAACAGGACGGAAAAACTGCACGAAGGTGTCGATTCGAAAAATGAAAGTTTTCTCTCGAACGTCAGCGATCTCTCGCAGTGCCCAGGGAAGGTTTCCGGAGCGCTTTGCCGCTTCGATCAGCGTCAGATCACGGCGAGAGAGATAGCCTCTTTCCAGTAGAGACTTCCAGCAGTCACCGCCGGATTCAGCCGCGACATAGACCTGCGCGACAGAGTCGGCCACCGTCGGACGATGATACGAATTGGCGATGGCGAGCAGACCGTCGGGCAGAGTTTTCCCCTTCTCGATCGTCCGAGCCAGATGCCTCATAATCGGGGCGACGTCGTATCGCGGATAAAATCTCTGGAACAGTCCTGTGCGGACATTTCGCCACCCAGCATGGTCGAACCTCAAGAGAACAATGACGCCGACGAGTGAGAGTGGTGCCAGGAGCAAAATCAGTGGCAGACCATTGTCGTAGATGTAGATGAAATTTTCGGTAGCACGCGGGAGTTCTGTTCCGAAGCCATCAAAGATCGCCTTAAATTTCGGCACGACGTAATACATGATGAAGGTTACCGGCCCCAGAATTACCCACGGATAGCACGCCAGATAGATCAACAGGCTACCGATCGATCCGGTGCGAAATCGGTTCTTCATCCAGCTGAGTTCGGCGGTCGCGCACTCATTCAGAACTTCACTGAGCGAGCCGGTCTCTTCGCCAATTTTGATTGATGCGACGACCCAGAGTGGCAGCAGTCCGGGGACTCGTTCAAGAGCCAGACCAAGCGGCCTGCCGGCTTTCAAATAGACGGCCAGTTGTCTCAGTCGCACAGCGTAAGCACCGGTCCAGGTCGAAGCGTGATCCTGTACTTCCTGGGCGAGGTCGTGGCTGTTGCGAACGCTCAGCGCCAGCAACCAAAGGAGCTGCCCTTCTCGAGCTCGTCGAGTTTGCCAGAACAACAACGGAATGAGTGCAAAAAACAGTACCGAAAGAAAAAACAGCCCTAAGCTCACGAAGAGCGTCAAGATCGAAACTGCCACGCCAAGGATTGACCAGAGAGTGATCCCGAACGCTCGTGACAAAGGTTGTGGCACGGATGGAACGGAATAGTCGTCGTCATCTGGCTCTGCCCGTAGCGAAGCCCGAATTCTGAACAACGGCTTTGTGGCAAGGCTGAGAGCAATCCCGAGCACGGTATAAAGAGCGAAGATGACGCGATGATCACCGTCAGTGGCCACTGCCATCACCAGCCCGACCAGCGTACATAGTATCGACAAGCCGAGGTTAACGACGATCAAAGTCGTTACTCGCCTGGCGAGCAAGCGAGCATTGTGGGCCGTTCTTAGATGCCGAAGTTCCGTGGCGCGGTATCGGCAGAAGCCGCACACCAGCAACGGGATAAGCACGATGGCTATCAGAAATATGAATTCTTCGAATCGCACAGAAGCGACCTCGTTTTGAACGATGAAGGGCTGCCAATTGCAGCTCAGTCTTCAGTAAGGTATTAACGATTAAGCGAAGTCAGCTCAGATCATTCAGTAATTTGACAAGGGGCATAAACAAAGCGATCACCGTCAAACTGATGATGCCTCCGGCGATGATGACAGCACATGGGGTTGCCATGCCGGCAAGACTTCGGCCGCTGATTTCACTTTGCAGAGCGAACACTTCGCTGGAGACTCGCAGCGATTCGGCAAGGCTCGAATCGTTGTGTCCCCAGCCAGGAACTCGCAGCAATTCGTCAGGAATCTCGCACACGACGCCCCGCAGATCGCTCATCGAATTTCCAGCTTCGATAAACGTTGCCGCACGGTATGCCCCCTCGGAAAGGTTCGGATCGCGCACGGCGCCACCGACCAGTTTCAGTGCTGCTGGCATCGGCATTCTTGCTTCAATCATGATCGCCAGCAGTTGAGAAAACTCGGCCAGCGCGGACTGTTTGAAAACACGACCGAGCAGCGGGATGCGGTAAACGAGTCTTCGAACACCGGCTGTTCCCAAAACAAACTTCGAAAGAAACCACACAGCGAGAATCGATGTCCAGCCGACGAGCAGGGTCATTGGCCAGTAATGGACCAGGTCTTCCACGACCGAACTCAGAGCCAGAACCATTTCGGTAAGTTTGGGAATGTCTGTGCCGAAGTCTTCAAAGATCGATCGGAAATCGGAAATTACCAGACAGCAAAGGAACGCGCAGATCGCCATGCCAGCGACCAGCAGAATCGCGGGATAGACCATGCTGATGATCAGCTTGATTCGGATGCCAGCGCGCAAACGGCTGAATTCAATGAAGTGTTGAATGCACTCGGGCAGTCGCCCACTTCTGGTGCCCGCCTCGAAGACTGCCGCCAGCCAGTCTGGAATGTCGCTGGATTCTGACTTAAGCACATCTTCCAGAGTATTCCCGCGATCGAGCCCTTCGCTCAGCCGTTCGAAGACTGTTCGCAGACGCTTTGACGGGACTTCTTCGCTGAGTGTTCTCAAGCCAGCCGCCAGCGGAAGTCCCGCTGAGACCAGGTGGCCGATTTGACCGACGACTTCGACATGCTCGTCCGACGTCATCCCGAAGGACGCTGACTGTTGGTTCTGCGTTTCGAGTTTCGCTGAGTTGTCCTGGTCCGGATCGGCCAGTTTGATCGACTCAGCGGAAATTCCCTGTTGGGCAAGCAGATCCCGAGCGGCTGCTTCGCTGCCGGCTTCGATGAAGCCTGACTGAAGTTCGCCGTTCTCGTCAGGACTTGTGTACTGATATTGAGGCATGCTGCTTTGTCAAAAACGCGCAAAAAGGATTGAAGTCAGAAACGCCGCGGAATACTTACCTGAGAATGGGGTCGCCCAGTCTGTCGTACAGCTCGCTGACCGGTGCAAACAGCACCAATCCGTAAAGCAGTGTCACGCCGCCGGCAACAAAGACGGTCAGTACGACCGGCAGTACGACTCGCAGCAACTCGGCATGTCGCGAAGCTCGCTTCTCGTAGACGTCTGCTGCCAGTTTCAGTGTTTCGTTGAGCTTGCCGTTTTCTGCCCCTGAGCGGAGCATCCAGCGTAGAAACTTCGGTAATCGCGTGGCGGGTTGGAGTGACTCCTGAAGCGAGTCGCCATTTTGAATCCGCTGAGCAATCTTCGTCGAATCGATAATGATTTGGCGATTGCCCGTTGAGTGTCCTGCCAGAACCAGCGCCTCGTGCAGCGGAGTTTCGTGCTCGACGAGCAGTGCCAGAATTTTGAGAAACGTTGCGTACTCGTAGTTACGGACGACGCCCGGAATCCAGGCGAAACTATGCAGCCGACTTTCGACAAGTCGCCCGGCCGGAGATTCGCTGTTTCGGTTTCCAGAAACTCGCAACCAGAAAAACGCCACGACCGCAACGACTGGAGTGCCAATTCCCCAGTACGGCATCGTCTCGCGAATCATTGCCACTATGTTGATCGCTGGTCCCCGCTCCAGATGCAGAGATTCCCAGATGTGAAGAAACCGTGGGATCATGAACCCGGAAAAAGCAATCAGCATCAGCCAGACAAGCCCCACCACAATGGCAGGATAAATCAGAGCGGCGATGACCTGGCGATGCAGTTTCAAGAGAACTCGGGCGACGACCGACAACGCTTCCAGAGCTTCCGGCAGGCGACCAGCTCGAATTCCCGCTTCCACGACGGCGCGATAGATGCCGGGCAGATGGTCGCCTTCGTGGTCGATCGCGGCCTGCAATGAATCTCCTGCTGAAATGCGATCGGCAAGTCGACTGGACAGTCGGCCGAGCGCCGCAGAAACCGCGTTCTTCTCTTTGTACACACCTGGAATGCCTGGCTGATTGAGCATTCCGTACTGCCGCAGCCCGAGGTCCAGCGGAACGCCTGCTCGAATGAGCGCGCCGATCTCGTCGTTAAGAGCGAGCAGCTCTTCGAGACGGACTGAGGCTGAAGTTCTGGCTGGTTGATCGGACATTGCGAGGTCTGCTGATGCCTTGTCAAAAACTGGTGAACCGACTTACCGAAAACTGACAGAGCCTAATGCGAAAACCCAAACACTCGTCGTACTTCCGCGGGGCTGGTCTGCCCACTTTTGACGGCTTCGACTGCCCGATCCCAGCGAGTTGTCATCCCCGCTGAAACCGCCAATGCCTCGAGCTCATCCGCGTCGCTTTGAGAAAGAATCGCTCGCCCGACTTCTGATGATTCCGTCCGAAGAAACTCCGCCAGCAACAACCGACCGTAGTAGCCGGTGCCGCGACACTTTTCACAGCCAACCGCAACGTGACAGCTTGCCAGATCAATACCGAGCAGGCTGTCGGTGTCGGACGACTCCTTTGAGCACTCGCAAAGCTTTCGAACCAACCGCTGAGCAACAATCCCCAGCAATCCGGTCCGCAAAAGATAAGGTTCGATTCCCATGTCGGACAGTCGGCAGATGGCTCCCGTCGCGCTGCCCGCATGGAACGTCGTCAGGACCAGATGCCCCGTTAACGCCGCCTGAAAAACTGTTTCCGCAGCAACTCGATCGCGAATCTCGCCGACGAGGATGACTTCAGGGTCCTGCCTCATCAGCGACTTCAAGCCGGTTTCGTAATCAAATCCGGCCGTTGGATTTATCTGCGACTGAGCGACTCCCGGAATCACCGCTTCGATCGGGTCTTCCAGACTGACAAGACTCCGCTGCGAACCGAATTTGTCTGCCAATTCTCGAAGACAGGCATAAATCGTCGTCGTCTT
>CALDJX010000051.1 GCA_937899075.1 uncultured Planctomyces sp.
GAGATCTTCAATGGAATAAATGTCGTGGTGAGGCGGCGGGCTGATCAGACCAACGCCTGGAGTCGAGTGACGCGTGGCGGCGATGATCTTGTTGACCTTGTGGCCTGGAAGTTCTCCGCCTTCGCCGGGCTTGGCACCTTGAGCGATTTTGATCTGCAGCTCGCTGGCGTTGGTCAGGTACCAGCTTGTAACGCCGAACCGTCCCGAAGCGACCTGTTTGATATAGGACCGCTTTGAGTATTCGTTCGTACGTCGATCCGCGGCTTCCGCGTCGAACTGTTTCAGGCTGTCGACGACGGATTCGTGATCTTCGGATAGAGCTTCGTACGGGATGAACCGCTGGTAGTCTTCTCCGCCTTCTCCGGTGTTGCTCTTTCCGCCCATGACGTTCATGGCGACGGCCAGAGTCTCGTGGGCCTCGGCTGAAATCGATCCGTAGCTCATCGCTCCGGTACAGAATCGCTTGACGATCGCGCTCACCGGTTCGACTTCTGTCAGCGGGATCGATTTCCGCTTCTTGAATTTCAGCAGGCCTCGCAGAAAGCACGCTTTGTTATTGTGATCATTGACCAACGCGCTGAATCGTTTGTACGCGTTCTTGTCGCCGTTGCGGGCAGCGTTCTGGATTTCGGAAATCGTGTGAGGGTTCCAGGCGTGAGCCTCGCCTTCTTTTCGCCAGTGATACTGACCATCGTTTGGCAGAACGGGCAGTGACTGAGTCTCTCGCGTTGGGAAACCGAGTTCGTGCCGGCGGATGCCTTCTTCGGCGAGGACGTCGAAGCCGACTCCAGCGATGCGGCTGGCTGTTCCGACGAAACACTTTTCGACGACTTCTGAGTTCAGGCCGACAGCCTCGAAAATCTGAGCGCCCTTGTAAGAGGCCAGCGTCGAAATGCCCATCTTGCCCATGACCTTGAGCATGCCTTTGGCGACAGCTTTGCGGTACGCCGGCACGATCTTGTCGTCGGTAAACTTTTCTTCAAGCATTCCGTCGAGGCGTGCCTGACGAAGTGATTCGAAGGCAAGGTACGGGTTGATCGCGTCGATACCGTATCCGGTCAGCAGGCAGAAGTGGTGAACTTCACGAGCCTCTCCGGATTCAAGGACAAGGCCGATACGGGTTCGAAGTTCCTGACGTACGAGCGCGTGGTGAACCGAGCCGGTCGCCAGCAGCGAGCTGATGGGAACTCGATCGGAGCCGATGTTTCGATCGGACAGGACAACCAGGCTGAAGCCGTCGTTGATCGCCTGGGGTGACTTCGTCGCAGACTCGTTCGATGGCGGGTTTCAGGCCGGCAGCACCTTCCGCACGCGGGTAAGTGATGTCGATGGTTTTCGATTTCCATCCGCGATAGTCGAGACTTTTGATCGCTGACAGTTCCTCGTTCGTGAGGATCGGATGCGGCACACACAGTCGGTGAGCCTGCTCGTCGGTCGAGTCCAGCAGGTTGCCTTCAGGGCCGATGTAACATTCGAGCGACATGATGATGTCTTCTCGAATCGAATCGATCGGCGGATTGGTCACCTGAGCGAACAACTGCTTGAAGTATTCGTAGGCAAGTCGCGGCTTGTCAGAGAGGCAGGCCAGTGCGGCGTCGTTGCCCATCGATCCGATCGGGTCACGACCTTCTCGGAGCATGGGCATCAGCATGAACTGCATGACTTCGGACGTGTAGCCGAAAGCCTGCATCCGGCGGAGCAGCTCTTTTTCGTCGTAGTGCTCTGGCGTTTTCTGCGCAGGCAGTTCTTCCAGATGGAGACTCTGGTCTTTCAGCCAGTCTTTGTACGGACGCTTGGCAGCGACCGACGCTTTCAGTTCTTCGTCCGCGATGATGCGGCCTTCTTCGAAGTCGACCAGGAACATTTTGCCGGGCTGCAGGCGGCCTTTCGTTTTGACATTTGCAGGATCAACTTCGATCACGCCGACTTCAGACGCCATGATGACTTTGTCGTCGTGCGTCACGTAGAAGCGGCTTGGTCGCAGGCCGTTGCGGTCGAGGCAGGCTCCGATGTAGTGCCCATCGGTGAACGAGATCGACGCCGGGCCGTCCCACGGTTCCTGCAGAGCGGAGTGGTACTCGTAGAACGCGCGTTTTTCTTCGGACATCGAGTGATGGTTCTGCCAGGCTTCCGGCACCATCATCATGACGGCTTCCTGCAGCGTGCGACCGGAGTGGTAAAGCATTTCCAAAGCGTTGTCGAAGTTGCCCGAGTCAGAACATTCCGGCTCGATGATCGGGCAAAGCTTGCGAATGTCGTCGCCCCAGAGGTCGCTCTTCATGACGCCCTGGCGAGCGAACATCCAGTTGGCGTTGCCTCGCAGAGTGTTGATTTCGCCGTTGTGAGCCATGAAGCGGCACGGCTGCGCGCGGTCCCAGCTCGGGAAGGTGTTCGTCGAGAATCGTGAATGGACCATCGCCAGATGCGATTTGTAATCCGGATCCTGCAGGTCTTTGAAAAACGGCATGACCTGCTCGGGCATCAGCATGCCCTTGTAGATGATGACTTTCGTCGAGAGCGAGCTGACGTAAAACATCAGGTTCTGATCGAGTTCGCTTTCGACGCGAATCTTGCGGCTGGCGTACTTTCGGATGATGAACAGTTCGCGTTCGAAGGCGTCTGCATCGAGTCCGTCCGCGGCTTCGATAAAGAGCTGTTCAAAGTTCGGCATGCAGAGCACGGCGGTCGGGCCGACGTTGGCTCCTTCAGGATCGACGGGAACTTCCCGCCAGCCAAGCAGTTTCTGTCCGCGTTCTTCGATGATCGCGTTGACGATCGACCGGACTTCTTCACGCTCGGCGTCGTTGTTCGGCATGAAGACAATGCCGGTTCCGTAGCGGCCGCGTTCCGGAAGGTCTACACCGAGGTCGGCCTTCGCGACTTTCTCGAGCAGTTCGTACGGCAGGCCGGTGAGCATGCCCGCGCCGTCGCCGGTGTTCTCTTCGCAGCCACACGCACCGCGATGGGTCATGTGCAGAGCCATGCGGTCGGCGTCGTCGATAATCTGCCGCGAACGTTCGCCTTTAATGTGCGCAACAAAGCCGACGCCGCAGTTTTCCTTCTCGTTTTGCGGGTCGTACAGGCCGCGTTTGGCCGGCAGGCGTCCGTTTCGAAGGGAGTCTGTGAAGTACTGCTGATCGGTCAAGAACTGCGCCGGATCGGTCATCGAAATACTCTCGCTTTATAACTGACGTTGCGTCTTTGTTTTCGTGTCGTTTCGGTCGGGAATCTCGTCGTGAGACACTCGGTCGGGTGACGATGGGAACCTCACCTCAGATGAGACTTCCACCGCCTTTCGCGTCGACGCTCAGGTCGACGCGTTCAGTTTCTGGTCGCGATTCCCTGCGCGACCCTCGCGGGAAGACTCGTTCGAATCAGTACCCCGCAGCGTGTTCAGGTCTTCGTGGAGCAGCTCCACAAACCTGTCGGCTGCGTTACTGAGTCTCCGATTCCGCTTATGAATGATGCCGAGTGGTCGATACCACTTGACGTTTTCCAGTTTGAGACTGACCAGCGTGCCAGTCTCAACGCTTCGCGTCACCGTTGCCTCGGGAAGCAGGGCGACGCCGACACCGTCTTCAACGGCTCGTCGGATTTGCTCGACGTTGTCAAATTCGTGGACCACGTTCGGCGAAACTCCCGCCTCCCGCAGCCACCGATCGAGCTGTTTTCTCACCTTCAGCTCGGACGTAAAGTTCACCAGGTCCTCGCTTTGGACAGCCTCAATCGGTGCGGAATCGTACCCTTGCGATGCTCTTTTCGCCAGCGGATGGTCTGGATGTACGATCAGTGAAAACGGCTGTTCCTGCCACGGGATAGCGGTGAGCTCAGCCGAATCTTCCGGAAACGAGACAAGGCCGATCTCCGCCGAATCCGTACGAATTCGATCGTAAACCTGTTCGGGATGGACATAATCGACGCGCAGGTCAACATCCGGAAAAGCGGCTTCGAAATGGTGGACGTACGAGTCCATCTGAAGCAGGCCGATGGAATAAATGGCGGCGACCCGGAGCTTTCCCGCGACTCGGCCGGCAAGTTCCTGCACCTCGGTTTCGAGCCGTTCGAAACCGGCCAACAGCTCACGACACCCTTCAAAATACCGTTGCCCGGCTGGAGTGAGTGCCAGCGGCCGGTGGCTTCGGTCGATCAGCTCAAGTTTCAGCTGCTTTTCGAGATGTGCGACAGCCTGGCTGACGGACGACTGGGAGACTCCCCGCCGATCCGCTGCCTTCGAAAAGCTGCGGCACTCTGCGACATCGCAGAATAGTTCGAAATTGCGAAACGACATGAATGGCTGACGTATAAGTAAAATGCGATAGAGGCAAGTGGCATTATTGATAGAAGTAATAAAGTTAGTTTTACCTTCTGCGATCGTCAAGGAACAGCAGTCGGCTTTCAATTCGACGTGCCGATCTGCAAACGGTCCGTCAAAACAGGAGCCAGCAGAGGAATCAGAGCCAGCAAACGCCGACTCTGTTCCCTCTGCTGTCTCCTGATAAATTTCTGTTCGGGCTGCTTCGTAGGTAACTGGTGTGCTTTTTCGAAGCGCGATTTGCAGGGGTCAGCGAAGTTCGTCGAGGGCGACTTCTTTTTCCTTCTTCTCGTCCGCGCCGAATGATTTCTTCAGAGCAGCAGCCTGTGCAGCGACGGTTTTGTCCGGACCGGTCATTTTGAAGAAGTAGATGCCTTTGTCTTCCATGCCGAGGATGACTCCCAGCATGCGCGATCCCGGCGCAGCCTTGGTCTGGCGGGCGATCGGCGGACCGATGGGCTTATCGTAGGTTCCAGAGATCTCAACGAAGAAGTATCGCCCCGTTTCGAGGGCGCCTTCTTTGACATTGACTTCACGCTCAGCCGCCTGGAATTGCCCGACCCAGCGATCAATGTTGGCTTTCGCTCCGCCGCCGGCCCCGAAGTTGAACAACGCCAGTTCGCCGTCTTCAGAGTCGCCTTTCACTTTCGGAATGGCGAATTGAGCCAGTCGCAAGCGGCTGCTTGGTTCGCTCTGTTTCCAGGTCTCGGGGACGTTCAGCTTCAGTCCGCCTTTGATCTCGACTTCGACGGTCTTGACCTCTTTCTTCGCCTCGGGCTTGTCAGCGGTTTTTTCGTCAGCCTGTGCAAGTGAGGTCAGGGCCAGCAACGTGGCGACGCAGATGAGAGAAGCGATTCGAGTAGCCATTTGTTTTTATCCTTTGCTGTTCGAGTGGAACGGTGATTCTGGAAGTGTTTTGAATTGCGAATACGAATTTGAGTAACGCCCGCGATGGCGAGCGACCACTGGCATCGATTGTCGGTTGCTTGGCCGCGGCTTAGTAATAGTAGTAGTGCATGAAGACGGCGGCGGAGCACAACAGGCTGGCCCAGAACCGGTCATCCGCCAGAAGTGGCACCATGACATCGTCTGCCGCGGCCGCGACCACATCATCGTCGTCTGCGTTTTGGGAAGCCATTCGTCGATGCGAGCTGATGTGGTACTGGAAGATCGCGAACGTGCAGGCTGCGGCCAGTCCCGCCGCGATTCCTGGGATAATCATCTCCTTGACCATCGCGACACCGATGATGGCGAAGGTTGAGATTGCCAGGACAATCAGACGAACGAGGCTCTTCAGATCGCCAGTCGAATGTCCACCAAGATCGGTCCAGGTGAGCCGACCTTTTTCTTCGTCCGGTTGAGTGAGAAGACTGACGACGACATGAATTGCTCCTGCCAGTCCGAGTACAAAGACGACTCGGTGGAAGAAGTTCAGTTTTGCACCGAGATGTTCCTGCACGGCGGGCCACGATTCGATGTTCGAGTTGTAGAGGTATTCAGCGAGCCATGAGAAAAACACGCCGCTGACAATCGCGGCGAAGGCTCCTGTCGCCGTGCC
>CALDJX010000052.1 GCA_937899075.1 uncultured Planctomyces sp.
CATGTATGGTGTCGCCGAATGGGCTCAGAACTATGGTCCGGAACTGTTCGATCTGTCGCCGCACGAACTGAAACATCTTAACGATGATCGCGTCGGACGCTGTCTGGATCGGGTCTTTGAATCACTCGACACAAATCTTGTCATGGATGTTGTCACGCATGTCGTTGCGGAGTTCGACGTGCGTCTGGATGAGTTACACAACGACTCGACAACGATCACCTTTCACGGCGATTATGCGGCCGCGCAGACGCCGCAGACTGTTGACGGTCAGACAATTCCGGCGATCACATGGGGGCACAACAAAGACCATCGACCCGACCTCAAACAACTGCTCTATATTCTCACGGTGAGCGACGATGGCGGTGTGCCGGTCTACTTTCAAACGTCGAGCGGCAATGTGGCGGACGATCAGACACATCAGGCCACGTGGAAGCTGATGGCCGAACTCGTCAAGCGTCCCGATTTCGTTTACGTGGCCGATTGCAAGCTGGCCACCACCGCCAACATGAATGAGATCGCGAGGCTCGGTGGACGCTTCATCACCGTGCTGCCGGCGACTCGCAAAGAAGACACCACATTCCGCACGACGCTGCGTGAGAACCCCGACACCATTCCATGGCGAGAAGCGTATCGACTGACAAACGAAGATGGTTCCCAGCGCGATCTGTTCCACGTCTGCTCCGACGAACATCTCAGCAAAGAAGGCTATCGGCTGCTCTGGTTTCATAGTCGAGGCAAGGCGGAATCCGACGCGGCCACACGTTCGCGGCGGTTGCAGAAAGCCATTCAGGACTGCACCGATCTGCGTGAGCGACTGCAGAGTGCGCGGACTCGGTTTCGTGACCGACAGAAAGTTGAGACAGCGGTTGCCGCCATTCTTGATGCGCGTGGCGTGAGCGACTGGCTGCAGGTCGAGATTGAAGAAACGGAGCACGAGACATTTCAACAGGCCAGTCGCGGTCGTCCGACGAAGAACACGAAGTATCATCGCCGCGTCCAATCACGTTTTGATATTCACTGGCAGATAAACACCGAAACGCTTGCTCAGGCGGCATCCGGTGATGGCGTCTTCCCGCTGATCACGAACGTCACCGACTGGGAGGCCGAGGACGTACTCAAGGCCTACAAACGTCAGCCGATCATCGAAAAACGATTCTCACAACTGAAGACTGATTTTCACGTCGCCCCCGTTTATCTGAAAAGCGTGACCCGCATCGCTGGCCTGTTGGCGGTCTACTTCTTCGCGCTGATGCTACAGTCACTGCTGGAGCGAGAACTGCGTCAGGCGATGTCGTCATCCGATTCCGACACGCTGCCGTTGTACCCGGAAGGACGCCACTGTCCTCGACCGACGACGACGCGCCAGCTGCTGGATGTCTTCGAGCCAGTCACACGTCAAACACTCTACACAACACAGAACGATGATCCCGAAATCTTCAACACCGAACTCGCTCCCATCCATCTAAGAATCCTGAAACTGCTAAGCATCCCCGCCAACGAATATCATCCCTGAACGCCAAGCCTGAACGCCAGCGGAAATTCCGTGATATTACTTTCGAGATGTGCGGAACGTAGGTTAGAACGCATTGCTCCAAAAAAAACATGCGGCCCGGTCAGGAAGAACGGATCGAATACGAATACATCCGGCATGGCACGCTGTGTTTGATCGCCAGCTTCCATGTTGTCTCGGGAGAGTCCATTGCGCCTTCGATCGGCCCCACTCGCACGGAGTTGGATTTTCTGGAACACTGCAAGAGAACGGTGGCACGGCATCCGGATTCCCACTGGCGAATCATTGTCGATCAACTCAACACGCACTGGTCGGAAAGTCTCGTGCTGTGGGTGATCGCAATGGAAGGCCTTAAACTGCCGGTGGAAGTGTTGGGGGTGAAAGGGAAGTCCGGAATTTTGAAGTCCCAGGAAACTCGCAAAGCGTTTCTCACAGCCGTGGAACGAAAGATTCGGTTCATCTACGTTCCGAAACACAGCTCGTGGCTGAATCAGGTGGAAATCTGGTTTAGTGTGGTTGTTCGGCGAGTTATCAAACGCGGCAACTTCACGTCCGGCGATGCACTGCATCAGCGGTTGCTCGAATTCATCGAATACTTCAACCAAACCATGGCCAAGCCTGGGCAGTTAAAAATCTGGTATTGCGTGGGCTGTTGGCTTGCGCAAGATTTGTTCCGTTTCAGTGGGAGGCAAGTCTTGGCGACGAGTCACATGGAGGCTCGGTTTGAAATTGGCACTGCACCATTTCAGCAGGTTCTTGACACTGCAACTGGCCAACGCGTTTTGAACCAGTGTCGGGGTGATTCGAGCTGTGGATGTCACCATTGCCAACATCTGCCGGGTCAGACTGTTCGTGGTCCCGCTGCTCGTGCCGCTCAGCAGGCGCTTCCCTTTGCCGAACAGAGATTCCAGAACCTCACTGCTCGCCGGAAGGCTGCCATGACGTCCTGATAAGTCACACATCGGTTGCACGTCGTCAATGATCTGCCGGACAAGCCGTTGGGACGACTCGTCAGGCGTGGATTCGACGATGGTCTCAAGAGCCAGCACTGTGTTCGAACCGTAGCCGTGACGCCGAACTTCGCTGATCACATGGCGGGCCGTCAGAGAAAGATGTTCCCATTGCTGCAGACTGCTGCGATATTCGTCCAGCCAGCCAAACTTCTCTTCGATCAGGCCTTTCGGCAATCGAACTTGTTGCCGTACCTTCAGGTTGCCCTCACGGACACGGTCGAGCAGTCGCAGGGCACGAGCTCCCCAACGGACTTCGCGATCGATGTTCATGTAGCGAGCTTTCGTCTTCGGACGCGGCGGCTTCAGGTGAGCCAGCGTGGATTGTCGCACAGCATTGGCACACTGACAGCACGCTTTGCGAAACTCATCCCATTGTGGCGCGTTGTTGAGAACCTTCTCAATCTTCCGCGACGTCAGATGCACGATATCGTACAGCGAAATCACGGTCGGCTGATCCTGCTGAAGCAACCTCACGCCTTTATTCAGATCGGAACCGCGATCGCTGAGAACCGCCAGTGGAACCCCCACTCGACCGACAAGATCAGTCAGCTGCTGATGCACGATGGTGCCGTTGGACTGATCCACCGGAAGCAGCGTCAGGACTTCCAGATCGTGATGTACCAACGGTCGTCGCAGCTGTTGGAAATCCGTCAGCGTGATCCCCAGCACCACGAACACTTTCGTGGTGCCCACGGAATAGGTGTGGTCGGCAACCCAGATCCAGTCGTGGTGAGGCCGTGTGGCTCGCAGCAGCAGATACAGTCCAATCCGAAGAATGAAATTCTGAACTGTGGTGTGAGAAGGATGATCATACGGCTCATCACCGTTCAGCTCATTGGTCAGACCGATGATCCGCGAAGCGGCTCGCATCGGGACAGACGCGTCAATCACACTGCGAACTGTCATCACGACGTCGGAAACTCCGAAGTGGCTGCCCGTGATCCGCGTGTTGGATAGTGGGACAGCCGCGTCAGGAACAATCAATTCGGCCGACTGAGAGGTGCGATGATTGACGGGCAATTTGTACGAGGGGCGGTCATCTTTTTTTCCAGGGTGGACAGTTTTGCTTCCGCTGCTTCGGCACGGTGACGCCACATCTCGCGACTCTTTGCCACGGCTCGCACCTGGTTTTGTGCAGTCCGGAGATTGACTCTCACGCTCGCATACTTCAGACGCAGCTTGTCACGCCCGACGTGCAGCATCGAAATCAGTTTGTGAGCCGGAGATTTATACTCTTCAACCGCTTTGGTCATCACTGCGTCCCTGCGTGAATTTCCTTCGGAATTCAACATGTCTGAGGAATAAATTCGCCGCAACTGCACTCCCTGTCAATACCAATTTTTTAACTGCCTAGCCTACCGCTAGGCAGCAGCAAAGTTGGGGTTGCGTGAAGATATTGATCAGGTGAGATTTGTTTACGGCTTGCAGTTGGAAAAGGCGCGGCGTCGTTGAGCCTGGACGGAGACTGGCAGATGCTCGTTGCACCATGCCTGAACGGCCTTCACAGGAGTTTTCTCCAGCGCCTGCTTGATTCTTGTCGTGGACCAGTCACCTACCAATGCCCCGAGGCTCAGGACGTAACGAGTGAAGCCACTGGAGGATTGATCTCCCTCAAGCGTTTTCAATTTTCCGAACACAGACTCTTCCACTTCGGAACTTCCCACCAGATGTTCACCGGGCCGGGTCGAGGCACTTTCGTGACGAGCGAATGCAATTAACTCAGCTTCAACGCGAGCATGACGCATCGCGGGCGGTCGAGCACGCAGATGTGCGGAAAGCTCAACATCGCAGTTCTGAAAAAATCCATGGATGCGAATGAATTCGACGCTGCTTCTGACGGTATCTTCCCAGCGAAGCCATTCACTGAGCACGGCGCGATAATCCTCCATCCAGCCGTAGCGGGTCTTCGTGCGTTCGGTGACTGCGCCGCCGGCGGTACCGCGGGCGAGCAATTCCAGAATCCTGCGGCTCCAGCGCAACAGCGATGCGAGGTTCATGTAGCGAGCCTTTGGTCGCAAGCTCGGCGACATCAGAAACACATCCAGAGTCTGTTGGATTCGACTCTTGGTTTGAGCAAGTTGCGCGATGAAACGAGCCCATCGATCGTCGGCCTGAAACAGCCGCTTGAGTAGAATCGCTCCCTGATGAGCGGCATCGTAAACGAGCGTCGTTTCCGGGTGTGCCGCGACGAAAAGTTCGCCTCCCGATTTAACGTCGCTTCCGTGGTCACTCAGGATTTCCCGCGGAATTCCCGTGCGCTTTGTTGCATTTTCCAATTGCTGAAGAACGATCTGGCCGTTGGAATGTTCAGTGGGAATCAACGCCAGCAGTCGCATGTCGTGATGTCGCAGAGGCCGTGACGGGCTCGGCAAATCACGCAGCCGAATCCCCAGAATCAGGCACAGCTTGAGCGTTCCGATCTGGATCGAATGGTCGATGATGTAGACCCAATCCAACGCCTGCTCAAGCGGCTCTCGCAACGCGTACAGCCCCATCCGCAGCAGCCACCAGCGCGCTCCGCTGGCGGACGGAAGATGAGCGTCCGGATCCGGATCGCTCTGGAAGATTTCGAAGATGCGAGGCAACGATCGCAGTGATGAACCGGCCATCATCACCAAGCGACGGACTTTGTCGATCACACTGACCGGCGTTGAACCTCCAACCGGTGTCACATCACTTTGCTGATCACTTTTTTTTGGCTTCCCGCTTTGCCAATTCAGCGCGTACCTGTCCCAGCTCTTCCAGTCGCTGTTGAGCCCGTTCTTCCGCCTGCTCTGCTCTGCTCGCGACGTTGCCGTGTCACACTTCCGCTTCCACTGGTCGCGCGACCGGCCTCGGTCTGCAGAAAGCTGCCGCTCCTGTTCGAGCTTCTCCTGCACCGCCTGATGCTTGATCTTCCAGTTGTCGCGACTGATTCGCATCGACCGCGCCAGCACGCGATTCGGACTCGAATACCGACGTGCGTTGCTGCGACTGTTGCTGGCTGTGTACGATTCGGTTGCCGTTGCCAATTCCACGCCTCGTCCCTCAGATTCGTTCATCGTTTCCTCCCTGAGTCGTTTCGTCAGCCTGACTCCACGGCACCTAGCCAAACAGATTTCCCGATTCGTCGATACCGCAACTAACCCAGAAATAGCAACTTTGCTGCTCCCTAGGCCTGGGCTATCCATCTTCGTACTGGAAATTCGATCATGAGGGCGTTCGGCACATCACATCGCACGACCATGACTACCTGCAACACGGTAAGCAAGCGCTTATATGTTTTCGCACATAATAACCTACGACTTATCATTGCCCTGCAGACGGGGCTGTCACTGATATGTGCGTTTATTTGTGGGCG
>CALDJX010000053.1 GCA_937899075.1 uncultured Planctomyces sp.
CGCGGAGCTTGTTCCAGCCTACTGGTCGAAATCGGGAAGTTATTCTGGACACGTTCCTTAGCGACTTTGCGTCAGTTTTAGCAGATACAATATTACTCTCCGAACAACTAATTGGTTCCTGGATTTGTCTCGCCAATGTCAGGCGGGGTTACCGGAGCAGGCGGCCAGTGAACTCCGCGCTGCAAGGCGAGGCCTCGGTTGGAAAGAGGCGGACAGGCCTGATCAGGAAGTCCGACCAGGTCACCAGCATCGTTCACCCAGTCGCGATCCGAACCGTAAAGTTCTGAGCAGAGCAGGGCGGTCAGACGTTGCAAATCAGGAGCGTGGCGACTGTCTGTTGCCACGTCGTGAAGTTCAGTCGGGTCGTTGTGCAGATCGAACAATTGCCGGCAGTTTCCCGCAGCGTAATAGACGAGTTTGAAACGGCCGTCGTGAATCATGCGCGCAGACATCGGACCTTCGTTGCATTCTCCGTAGGCATGCTCGCGCCGCCGGTCGCCGACGGCCGGGAGCCCGTCGCACGAATCGGGAATCGAAATCCCCGCCTGATCCAGCAGAGTCGGCATCACGTCGCGAAGATTGACGAGTCGGTCATCGCACGAATTCTCGGTCACTCGTGCGTCGCCCTTCTGAGGAACCAGCAGGAACGGCACGTTCGCCGAGCCCTCGTAAAACAGACGCTTCGCCCACAGACCGTGTCGCCCCAGCATGTCGCCATGATCCGCGGTGAAGACGATGATTGTGTCGTCGAGAATGCCTTCCTCGCGAAGCGTCCCCAGCACAAGCCGAATCTGGTGATCGATGTGCGTACACAGCGCGTAGAAACCCTGCAGAGCCGTGCGAATTGTCTGAGGCGACCGAACGTGCCAGCCGTTACGTTGAACGTTGAGCCGGTAGCAAAGCTCGTCACTTGGTGATGTCGGCTGCCCGGTCTTTGAGTTTCCGGAAGACAGATCCGAAGCGCCGTCATGCCACGAGTCCGGGACCCAGTCGCCGTACACTGGCTGGTCAAGATCGAGGTCGCGGTACATATCCCAGTAATGCTGCGGAGGGACGAGCGGCGGGTGCGGATGCGTGAACGACAGGTACCAGAAGCCGGGCCGAGTCGGGTCTCGCCGACGAATCGTGCGTGACATCTGCTGAGCCGTCCAAGTCGTCACGTGGCAATCTTCCGGCAAGTGCCAAGGCCTCGCGGTGTACTGATTGTTGCTCATGGCGTGGTCAAACTGCCGGCCAGCGTGGCCCTTGTCGCCCAGGAAAATATCGTAGTCGTCCCACACGCCCCAGTGAGGCCGCCCCTCCTCGGCAAGAATGACATCGTCAAATCCCGCGCGGGCGCGTTGCGGAAAAACGTGCAGCTTTCCGACAGCGTTTGCCTGGTAGCCGGCGTTGCGAAACGTGTCCGCGATGGTCGGGACATTCGGCATCGCCAGAGTCGTCTGAAACGTCCGGTCTCCGTGAAGCCGCGGCGACTGTCCGGTCAGCAGGCTTCTTCGAGCGGGAATACAGACGGGGCATTCGCTGTAGGCATTGGTGAAGCGTCGACCGCATCGAGCCAGCGCATCGAGCGTCGGCGTCTGAATATTCGGGTGCCCGGCGCAGCCCAGAAGGTCCGCGGGCCAATGGTCGGTTGTGATCAGTAAGACGTTTGGTCGTTCAGACATCGGTGATGATTCACGAGTGAAGGTTCAAGTCAGCTTGCCGCTTTCATCGTCACTCGAAACACGACGCGTTCATCGGGCGAACGTTTTCGACGATCGGTGAGAAGTCGATCAGGTTAAGGATCTGAGTCTGGATGTCGATGCCGGGGGCCACTTCCGTCAAACGAAGTCCCTCTGGGGTCAGTTGAAAAACGGCGCGTTCGGTGACGTAAAGGATCTCGTGGCCTGATTGCACGGCGACTTTTCCGCTGAACGAGACCTGCTCGACATGATCGACGAACTTACGGATCGACCCTTCCTTCAGGATCCGAAGCTCGCCGTCGACGACCTCAACTTCGAGGCCGCCGGACGTCAACGTTCCGCAGAACACGACGCGGCGAGCGTTCTGCGAGATATTCACGAAGCCTCCGACTCCGGCGACCCGGTCGTGAAACTTTGATACGTTGACGTTTCCGAACTGGTCAACCTGTGCCGCTCCGAGTGCCGCATAGTCGAGGCCGCCGCCATCGTAGAAGTCGAACTGTGCCGGTTGATCAATGATGGCTTCGGGCCATGCCGACGCGCCGAAGCTCAACCCACCAGCCGGAATGCCACCGATCGGGCCGCTTTCAACCGTCAGCGTAATCTGATCGAGAATTTTCCGTTCGGCGGCGATCCGCCCGACGCCTTCCGGTATGCCGATCCCGAGGTTGGCGATGGCTCCCGGCAGCAATTCGTCACACGCTCGCGCCGCAATGATTCTCCGCACGCCCGGAGCCATGTTCTCAGACTCGAACTCGCCCAATGCTTCTTTACTGGATCGAGGACTGAAGTATGCCGCGTTGAGCGACTCGGCAAACGTCTGAGGATGCTCCGATTCGTCAGCGATCACGACATGGTCGACGAGAATGCCAGGAACCTTCACCTGATTTGGCGGGGCAGGGCGGTCGAGCAGTCGTTTTACCTGAGCGATCACTTTGCCGCCGGAATTATGAGCGGCCTGAGCGATCGGCAGCACCTCGCCGATGACGGCTTACTCGTCCATGACAAGGTTGCCAAACGGGTCAGCAGCGGTTGCTCGAATGAGGCCTACGTGAATCGGAAACGCCCGGTAGAAAAGCCAGGTTTTGCCGTCGAGTTCAACTCGTGAAACAAGCTCGTC
>CALDJX010000054.1 GCA_937899075.1 uncultured Planctomyces sp.
GCCTTTTTCGTGCCAACACCAACTCTGAAAATGTGCGAAACTAGAACTAAGGAACGTGTCGAGAATAACTTCGCGAAAATCGATTCATGGTGAGTCGTAGGCTGGAACAAGCTCCGCGCAGTTCCGGCATTTCAGAATAGTCGTGCTGCCGGAACTGCGCGGAGCTTGTTCCAGCCTACTGGTCGAATTCGGGAAGTTGTTTCGGACACGTACCGAAGCTCGGGAGCTACTAAGAGAGCACGGAGAAGTAGCACGCGACGGCGAAGTCCATCGATTCACGAGTCAGTGTCAGCTCGAGTTCTTCGTAGAGGCAGTAGTTGCGAACCTGCAGCAACAGGTCTCGCGGGTGGCACGCTTTTAAGCCACGGCCTGGCTTTGTGTAGTGATTCTTGATCAGGTGATCGACGGCGTCCCGGTTGTAGGCAATGCCGATCTTGTCACACATGATCTGAAACAAAGCGTGAAACTGCAGAGGCGTTGGGTTCGGCACCTGAACCTTGTACGGAATTCGACGCAGGAACGCGTCATCGACCAGGTCCTTCGGCTCAAGGTTCGTTGAGAAGATCACCAGCTGATCAAACGGAACCTTTATTTTCTTACCGCTCGGCAGGTTCAGCAGGTCGTAGCGTTTTTCCAATGGGACGATCCAACGGTTGAGCAGCTCGTCGACCGGCATGCGCTGCCGACCGAAGTCGTCGATCAGTAGAACTCCGCCATTACTCTTGAGCTGAAGCGGAGCCTCGCAGATGTGAGTGTTCTCGTCCTCACAGACTTCAAGCTCTGACATCGTCAATTCGCCACCGGCGATGACAGTCGGCCGTTGAATCTTCACCCAGCGTTGATCGATTTCGGTCGGGTCGTCTGGTTCGCCGACCGTGGCACTCGGCGGAGCGACCTCGTGAATGGCGGGATCGAAGATCCGGATAATCAGCCCGTCGATTCCGAGAGCACGAGGAATCCACATCGTCGTTCCGAACGAACGTGAAATCCGCTCGGCGATACTGGTTTTTCCGTTACCCGGCTCGCCGAACAGGAACATGCCGCGTCCGGAGTTGATCGCCGGGCCGAGAATCTTCAGCAGATCGTCTTCGAGTAAGAGGTCGGAGAATGCGTGTTTCAGATCGGCCGCACGAATGACCTGGTCGGCGACGCTTTGCAGCTTCATTGCTTCCAGGTATTGAGGCAGTGTGACTGGGGCTGCACCGAAGTACGTACACTCGCGAGACAGGTCCTTCGCCAGAACCATCCCTTTTTGAGTGATCATGTAATTATAGTCGCCGGCCATCGCGTCACCCTTGAGGGCAACCAGCTGTTCTTTGCGAAGGCTGTTCAGTACGGCTTCGACCATCGGAAAACTGAGCTTGATGTGCGCGGCAATGTTTCGCCCCGTCACAGCGCCACGAGCCGCCAGCAGTTTCAGAATCAGGCGACCAGCCATGTCGACCGAGATGCCTGCATCCCTCAGTGTCTTCGGCGATTTCGGGTAGAACAGTCGCTGACTTTGCTCTCGCCTGGGAACTGCCGCTTGAGGCTGTGCACGTTGTGGTGCCGCCTGTGGAACCGGCTGAGCAGGCGCAGGTTGCGCAACAAATCTCGGATCGTGTGCCGGATCCTGCTGCCGTTGTACCGGTTGCGGTGGAGACTGATCCTGCACCGGAGGCATGTCTTGTTGAGTAGTCTGATTCGGTTCAGCGGCTTGCTGCTGAATTGGTACCTGAGCCAAAGTGTTTTGAGGTGGCGCAGCATAAGCAGTGCCCGCCGGCTGCTGACGCGCAGGCGAGTTGTCCAGGTTCGACCAAAGGTCGTCCAGGAAATCGCTCATAGATTGAGTTTGTTCGGGCATAGCCAATTCCGGTCAGTGAACAGTCATTGATTCCTGATGTTCGCTGGCTGTTGATGTTCGAAGAGCTGACGAAGAAACTCGGGCAGAGATTCGCGTCATAAGTCTTCAATTCTGAGGCTAGGTCACAAAGAGTTCTCCAACGACGAAACTCTTTCCGAATGAGAAACTCGCACCAGATGACTGACGCGACAATTCGGCACGTCTGGGATGTAGCGATTACGCGTCTGGCAGTCCTGAACGCGCTGCGGGAGGCATTTGGCCCTCGTTCGCCACTCACAATGCGTGCTGACCGATACAACCTGAATCGCAAACCGACCTTAACCGTCATGATCAGAAAGGATGAACTCACGCGTCGATTCTTCACTTCATGCCGGGAGGGATTTTCTGCACGGCGCTTCGGCCCGGTCTACTGTTGGGACATGCTGGAAACTGTTGCCTTGAAGCAACGAGTTTCTCGTCGAGAAATCGATTGGCCGCTCCTGGTCACACCCGTTCTCAGACAGCCAATAGTGGAAGCACAGTGGAATCCGCACAGCGTTCATCTCAGCCGAAAGTCGACGACGCACTCAGCGGCGTTGAGTCGGCGATTGAAGATCTGAAGCAGAGCGAGTCTGCAAAGCCGGTGTTTGCCGGTTTTCAAACTGAACTGCCTCAGGACGCTGCGCAGATCGACAACGCAAGCGCTGCTGCTCAACTTTCACCGCCGACGCCAACGCCCGCAGTGAAACGACCGAAAGGCCGACTGCTGATCGGTTCATTGATGATGGTGCTGTTTGCCGCGGCGTTTTACATCGTCTGGGACGGCGTATTCCGATTCCAGGCGTACGGTCTTGTTGAAGGGAACCGCGTCGCTGTTCGAACTTCGACAGCAGGCATCATTCAAAAGGTCTACGTGGCCGAGGGCGATCTCGTCCGCACTGGCGACCTGTTGCTGACAATTGAAAACGTCGAACTGGATCATCGCCTGGAACGAACTCGCGATGGCATCCGGCTGGCCGAAGCGCAACTGGATGCTCACGTTGCAAAGCTGCGTCGGATCGCGCGGCAACGTGAATGGGACGTGCTCGACAACGCTGCTGAGTTCTTCCAACTGGCCAGCGAGTTGCCAAAACGTCGTTCCGAAGTTGAGCGTCTTGAACGAAGTCTGGCCCGCGTACAGAAGGCCAAAGAGTTTGCCGGTCTGTCGGTCGAAGAGTTTGAACAAGTGCAGTTCGCGCTGCGGGGTGAACAGGGCCTGATGGAAAAGCTGGCCGAGGCAGTCTCCGCTTTGCAAACCAGAAACGATCTGACGTCGGACGAAGCGGAACTCGATCTCGCTGAGCTGAAACCAACGATGGTCCACATCGAGAATCTTCAGAACGAGACGCAGCGGCTTTACGAGTTGCTCAAAGCGTCGAACATCGTTGCGCCGATAACCGGAATCGTCGTCAAGCATCGATGCGTCGCTGGAAAGTGGGCTGCCCCATCCGAAGATCTGCTTGAGATTGTTGAGGAAGGAACGGTCGAGCCAGTCCTGTTTCTTTCGCAGGGCGACACACGCAATGTCAAACCCGGCGCAGAAATCGTCGTTCACATTGACCCAATGAGCGAACCGGTTACCTGCAAAGTTCGACGAACGGCTGACGAGTTTCGAGTCCCTCCGGAGCAACTCGTTCGCTATTACGACAGCGGAGAGCCACTTCTGCCGATCATTCTCGAGCCGATCGGTGACATCACGATCAAGCCGGGGGCGATGATCAAACTCCCGCACGACTTCAAAAGAATCTTCGACCGGTTTCAGTAGTCGAAACCTCAAAAGCAACTTGCAGTTTTATTTGATATTTCACGGCTCAACGAAGGCACCTCGTGCAACATTCCGTCGAACACGTCGACAAGCCATCTGCAGGCAGCAACGCAGACGCGGGCCGGGTTTCACTCGACCCGAACGAGCTCGCTGCGCTGTGCGAACAGGAAATTGGGCGTCGTGATAAACGGTTCGCAATTGAACGACCGGTTCAGCTTACAGCAGTCAGTCTCGACGGAATGCTCGACACGTCGCGGCGTCACAACCGCACTTCACGCGAAATCAGCGCACGAGGGATCTCGGTCGACGTGACGTCGGGAACATTTCACGCGTCACAGCCGCTGTTGCTGGGGATGCATTTCGAACAGCTCGGAGTTCAGTACGCCGGCCTGATCATTCGGCGAGTTGAACAACTTGAAGACAGCACGTTACGGCTGGGTGCTGACTTCGGCGGCCCCGCTGCCGAGGTTCTGTCGACCGGCCATCTCATGCCCGAGTTTCGAGCAGAACAGATGGCCTTCGTAATGCCGCAGGGTCCGCAGTTTTATGACACCTGGACGGAGTCGGGAGTCCTTCAGAAAACCTTACTCGACCACGTGATGGTCTGCCCGCGTTGCGCGGCCATTCCGACGGTAAGGAACGCGTGCCGCAAGTGTGGCTCGGGGCGAGTTACGAACGATCGGCTGATCCACCACTTCGCGTGTGCTTACGTCGGGTTCAAGTCGGAGTTCGAAACCGGCACGAACGACCTCGTTTGCCCGAAGTGTCAGATGCGGAAACTGTCGATCGGCGCGGACTTTGAATACCTCATCGGAGAAAACCGTTGTCGGAGTTGCGGCTGGCGAGACAGCGAAGTCGAACTGGTTGGCCATTGCCTGCGATGCAGCAACCGCTTCGAAATGACTCAGGCCCGTGAACAGGAATTGTATCGCTACGATGTTAGTCGACTGGATCCACTGGCTGTCACATCTGAGCTGGGTTGAGGTCGCACTGCTCCTGATGGGGACAATGCTGGTCGACTGCCCGCGGTACGCCCTTGCGCGCGTGCTGATGGTCACAATCGACTTTTCCAAAGACCTTTGGAAGTGGTTGTGCGGTCGAAGTGACCAGGAAGAATTCGATTATTGCCCATCGATCTGCGTGATCCTGGCCGGGTATAACGAAGGCGATTCAGTGGCTCGCGCGATCGAGTCATTGATCGGCGCGTACCCGCGGCTCGAAATCATCGTGATCGATGACGGCTCGGCCGAAGAACACAGCATGGTCGAATACGCTCGGCCGTACGGTAAGAAATACGACAACATTCTCGTGCTCGCCCGGTCTGAACGAGGCGGCAAGTCGTCTGCAATGAACTTCGCTTTGCCGTACACGCGAGCCGAGATCGTCATCACCGTCGATTGTGACTCGAGCCTCGACGACGCGGCACTTTGGGAGTGCGTGCAGTATTTCAAAGACCCCGAAGTTGGAGCGGTCTCTGCGACGGTGTTCTCACGAAATCCGTACGTCAATCTTTGCACGTGGATGCAGGCTTACGAATATCTGCATGCCATCTTCACCGGCCGCATGGTGGCTGAGCGTTTCGGAATTCTCGGCATCACATCCGGAGCCTTTGCATGCCTGCGTCGCGAAGCCGTTGAACGAACGCTCGGCTGGGACGTCGGCCCCGGCGAAGACCTCGACCTGACGATGCGCATCCGGCATCTCGGTTACAAAATCAAATGCGCTCCGTATGCCGATTGTCTGACCGACGTACCGACCAAATGGAAGCAGCTCTGGCGTCAAAGGCTGCGATGGGAAGAGGCATCCGTCGTCCGTACGCACTGCCGAAAACACATCGACATGGCGAATCCGACAAAGGCATCTTTCCGCTGGTCAAACTTCTTCGTCTCGTTTGAACTGATCACGGTCAACCTGGTCTTCGGCTACGTGATCCTGATTTACTCAGCGTGGCTGTGCGCGAACAAGCCGCATCATGCCTTGTTTGTCGCGTTTACGTTTTACGTTTACACGTTGCTGCTTGAGTTTATCAACGTCCTCACGCTGACCTACTACAGTCGGACAAGACTCGCGCATCTGATGACCTGCCTGGTGCTGCCGCTGTCGCCGTTCTACCAGCTCTTTCTGATTGCGAATCGCATCGTGTCGTACACTCGCGAAATCTTCTGGCGAACGTCGTTCAAAGATAACTTCGTCCCGAAGCACGTCCGAGACGTCACCTGGAAGTGGTAGTCGATTTGCTCGTACCGCTCGGCGAGGCATCATCCATGCGAGATATCCTCCCCTGAAGTCCGGACGTTGAACGATCAGGCCGGCCGCGCCAGAATGCCAGAAAATCTGCATAGGCGAAAAAGAAGCGACCACCCGCGGCGCGCTGATCGCGGGAACTTTCAAACGGAGGAAATATGGACGTAGCAGGGAAGAAAGCGATTGTCTTCGGCGGAACGTCTGGCATTGGACTGGCAGCCGCGAAGCAACTCGCGGCGCTCGGAGCGATCGTGATTGCGGTCAGTCGAAATCCGAACAAGGCAGGCGATGATTTACCAGGCGGCATGAGTCTGAAAAGCTGCGACGTCCGCGACCGTGACGCTCTGGCAAAGCTGTTCGAAGAATGTGCGCCCTTCGATATTCTCGTCAGCGCCGCAACCGGCGGAGAGCGATCGTTTGGACCATTCCTCGAAATGGACATGGACGGCTACCAGGCGTCGTTCGACAAATTGTGGGGCTATGCCAATGTTGTGCGGTTCGGCACGCAACACATGAGTGAAGACGGGACGATCGTACTTGTCAGCGGAGCCCCGGCTCGCAAAGCAAAGCCGGGGCAAGTGTCATTGTCGTCGGTCGGCGCCGCCGTCGAAGCAATGGTTCGAGCAGTCGCTCCGGAGATAGCACCGCGTCGCCTGAACGTTGTTTCGCCCGGCTCGATCGATACACCAATGGTCTCTCTGCAGGGAGAGGAACGCGCAGCTCTGTATGAAAAAGCGACCGCCCGCAATCTGATTCCACGCGCCGGAACTGCCGACGAAGTGGCTCAAGCAATTCTGTTCTTGATTCAAAACGACTTCGTGACGGGCACGACGATTGACGTCGACGGCGGCTGGCTGCTGTCATGATTCCCGTCGTCGAAAATCGAGTAGCCGGCCTTGTTAAGTCCGACTGTCTTTTATTCCTGAGCGGACTCAATGCTGCTCGCTTGATGGTCGCAGGGCTTCATCCTAATCTTCGCCCGCACAGCCGAACCCGCTCAGACGCCCGTTGTCTTTGCTGGGAGATTGCAGCAGGCAAGTCATGCTGAATTTTTCGACGCAAAGCATGGCTGTGTAAGAGTTTGAGAGCGTAGCTCAGTTGGTAGAGCAACGGACTTTTAATCCGTAGGTCCAGGGTTCGAACCCCTGCGCTCTCATTTCGTCAGGAGTTATCACAAGCGGTGGTAACTCCCCATCAGGTAACGACTTCCGCCCGGTCATCCGGGCGGTTTTCGTTTCCGGATTTGCTTCTGACAAGTCCTGAGAACTGCTGCATTCTGCTGGAAGCGTAGCAACCAACGTAGCAACCACAGATTGGCCCATTCCGGCGTCATCGGTCTTTTTTACCGTGGAATGTCGATCCAGAATGCCGGGCAGTGACTCCATCGCCGTATTCATTTCCAGCAGCCCGACGTGCGAGTACCGGTCCATCGTCAGCGTGATTGTCGAATGTCGGGCAAGATTTTTTGCCAGATTCGGGTGAACGCCACTGCTGGCCAGATTGCTGATGAACGTGTGGCGGAGCGAATGGAAGTCTGCCCTGACGTCATCCGTCTCGAGCAGAAGAAAGCCGGATTCCTCACGGTCAGCCCGTTCGGCTTCAGTGTCCGCTTCGGGCACTCGCCGGAAACAGCAGAGACTGGTCCGGAGACCACTTGCGAAACGTACGACTCATCCCTGAACCTCGTCGTCAAACCCACCAATCCGGAAACGCAATTCACCAACCGTGATGTCTACATCCCCGCCGCAAAACCGGGTCATTTGAGGTAACCGGACAGACTCCTGGGATCAGCTTGAAGTTGCGATGTCATGCCGCGGCTCAGGGGTTGTCCACTGATTGGTCATGGTGGTCACTGATTGCTCAGTCGAATCCTCATTCGTCCCACGACGCAGTGGCAACAGGCGGTCAGCTGAAACGAGTCGGAATCGTGGTTCACCCGGTGGCTGCTGGACTTAGTGGCCGAAGTGCCGAAATCATGATGAGGCTGTTCCAACGTTGCTGACGCCGTTGGCACGATGATTGCAATACCTACCGGGCTCGCCGTTCCGATCGAGAAATCAATACATGTTCCGGATGAGCGTTGCGGGAACGTTGAGCAGGATTCAACGTCATCGGGAATCACTTTCAAAATGGAGTTTGTCAGATGGTGAGTTCAAGAATCGTTCTGTGTGGTTGCGTACTGACTTCTTTGGTGGCGGTTACCGCCTGGGGACAGTCGTCCGATAATTCACCCGGTCGAAAAATCAGCGTCAATGAAGAGTTGTGGTTGCAGTTGTCGGACGAGCCGGGGCGGCATCTCCAGGCGGCTCGCGATCAATTTTTCAACAATGATCGAACGGGTTCCGCGTGGCATATGCGGAAAGCTGCTGTCTATCTGAAGATTTCTGCCGACAATTCATCGGCGAAAACAGAACATAATCTTCGGTACTCAGTGAAGGAACTGGAGTCGCTGGCTCGAGGAGTCGAGTCTCGCAACGTCACTTCGATCAACACGCTGGAACACGCTTTCTCACGAGCCGAGCACGCACTTGCTCAGCATCACTATGCATTAGCAAATGAATCGTGGGCGAAGCGTGAATCACGGATCGCTGGCTACCGCCTGCGTGCTGCCGGCAACGCTTCCGAACGAGCCGCTCGCTGGACCGGGCACGAGGTTCAGGATGGAGCGTCGGCTGTCTATCGCGGCTCGCGAACGCTCGGCGGAAACCTCATTGAAGGCACCGGAATTGTCGTCGAAGAAGTTGGAAAAGGCTTCAAGGCTGTCGGAAACCAGATCGAACGAGTTGGGGATCTCGTCAAGCCGCGCGAGTAACCAGTCTTACTGGACGACGCCAGCTTACTTCCAGTTTCGCATATTTTAGCGGTCATCCGGCGAGCGTTGCGAGGGTAGCTGTCTATTCGGTGAAACGCGCGCTGCTTGAAATCTGCGAGTCGGTTAT
>CALDJX010000055.1 GCA_937899075.1 uncultured Planctomyces sp.
TAGACTAATGTTAGCACGCAACATTCCCGTTTCCTGAGCGGCATTGGGTGCCACGTGGGAAGGAAGATACTCGCGGTACGGGCAATTTGTTTCAGAATTCACGCGAGTGGCGAATTCGCCGGGTGGTAACGACTCTGAAGTCTTCGGAGACTATTGTTCCCACCGTCAGCGATGTCGAGTCCGCCAGCCAGGGCTCGCTCAGATTTTCTCATTTGAACATTCAGACGATCCAATCCTCAATGAATTCGTCGTCAAACTCCAATCTGTCTGACGAGATCCTTCGAAGAATCGATCAGGCCTGCGACGACTTCGAGTCCGCCTGGAAGGCCGGCGAACGTCCATTCGTTGATGACGTGCTGGGGGACTTTCCAGCCGACGCGCGCACCGCGGTCTTGAATGAACTTCTGCCGATTGAAATTGCCTGGCGGCAGAAGTCTGGTGAGACGCCTTCGGTCGACAGTTACCTGTTCCGATTTCCGGAGCTGGATCAGGCTCGGCTGGCCGCGCTGATCGGTTCCGACGCGCCGTCCGGCCCTGACGAACATCGGACACAGGCGATCAGCGGTTCCGAGATACTGGGAGATCTGGATTCGGAAGTCTTCAGCGTCGGTGAGTCGGAACTCTCGTTTGATAGTCTTTCCGTTGAGTCGGCGGAGTTGCTGCGCGATCTCGACAGCCTGGGAATCGTTGATGCCCGGTTGGTGCTGAAGTCGCTTTCTGATACGGGCAAGCCACTGAGTGACGTGCCGCCGGGGGATGTGATTTCTCTGCTTGGTCAAAAGGAATTGCTGACTCCGTGGCAGATTGATCGGCTCGGCAAAAGCGAACCCGACACGCTGGTGCTGGGTGATTACGTTCTGCTCGATCCGCTGGGCAAAGGCGGGATGGGAATTGTCTATCGCGCGAGGCATCGCCGGATGGACCGTCTGGTCGCGCTCAAGACGCTGACCGATCGCGCTACCGAGAGCGACGATTCTGTTCAGCGGTTTCAGCGTGAAGTTCGAGCGGCGGCTCGATTGTCGCATCCCAACATTGTGGCTTCCTACGACGCGGGCGAGCACAACGGTGTGCATTATCTGGTGATGGAACTGGTCGACGGGATCGATCTTGCGAGACTCGTTCGGCAAAGCGGACCGCTGAATGCGAGCCGGGCGGTTGATTACGTGAGGCAGGCGGCGACCGGTTTTTCTTACGCGCATGCTCAGGGAATTATTCACCGCGACATCAAACCGCAGAATCTGCTGGTCGATCGAAAGCAGCATGTCCGGATTCTGGACATGGGTCTCGCTCGGCTGAACCCGACGAATGCCGCAGCCGATCCCGCGGCTTCGTCAGCTGCTCAGACGGAGTTGACGCAAAGCGGCGTCATTATGGGTACGGTCGATTTCATGTCGCCGGAGCAGGCGACTAACACCCGCAACGCGAATGAGCAATCAGACATTTACAGCCTTGGTTGTACGCTCTATTTCCTGATGACCGGCCGAGCGATGTTTGACGGCGAGACGTGCATGGAACGGCTGCTCGCTCATCATCAGGAGTCGCGACCGTCGTTGATCACGACGGTTTCGAAGATTCCGGCGACACTGCAGGAAGTCTTCTCGCGAATGACGGCGCGGCAACCCGGCGACCGCTACGAATCAATGGAAGAAGTGGCCGAGGCGCTGGAGTCTGTCCAGGCATCGCTTAATGTGTCGTCGGCCGCTGTGTCCGTCCCCGCGAAATCAGCCGACGTAAGTAATGAGAGAACTGCAGCGGCTCCGGAAGTATTCGTGTCCGAAGAAACTTTCATCACGCGCACGGCACCAGCGGAAGGCTCGTTGGGCGAGACGCTCGTTGCACCGACAACTGAGCGGACCGATCGCGGCTTCCCGACAGGCAAACCGGTCGTTGTTGGCTCGGTCGCTCTGCTCATTGGGTTGGGCGTTGCTGTTTGGGGATTCTGGCCAGAGGGGGGCGACGGGCTCCCGAGCGAAGCGACGGGGCAGGGGGCAGGGGGCGGGAGCCGGTTCGGGCTCGGATGCGGTCGCCAATGCTTCGACCTCGCTCAAACTTTTACCAGATCGGCGACAGCCGGAATGCGACTGGCTCGAGGCGTTGCCGATCCAACTTCAGCAGCGGGAAGTTGCTGAAGAGTTTCGCGACACGCCGTTCGTTGAGAATTCGATCGGCATGATGCTGGCCGTTGTGCCCGGCAGTGAAAACGGTGTCGATCCGTTTCTGATCGGGACGACGGAAGTCACCGTTCGCGAGTTTGGACTGTTTTTCGACGAGATGAAGTACGAGCTGCGAAGTCGGGAACGGTACGGTCGAGTTGACGGAAATCGATGGGTTACCGGCACCGAATTCGATTTCAGAAACCTCGGTGACCTGCCTGTCTCGCAACAGTTTCCTGCCTGCAGCATTTGCTGGGTTGACGCGATGGCTTTTTGCGACTGGCTGAGTGAACGTGAGAATGCTCGGTATCGGCTGCCGACGGTCGCTGAATGGCAGGCGGCGAATGCGGCCGGCAATTCTGCGAGATGGTTCTTCGGCGACGACGACGCTCGACTGTCAGAGTTTGCCTGGTACGTGAGAAACGCTGGTAAAGAATTTCACGACGTGGCGAGCAAAAAGCCCAACGCTCTCGGTATTTTCGACACGCTGGGCAACGAGTACGAGTGGTGTCTCGGAAACGCCGATGTCACGAATGAACGCGAGTTTCGGCCGCAGATTGGCGGCGGTTTTGGCGACCCGGCTGACGAGATTGCGAGACGCGTTCGTGATCCGGAAGTTGTGCAGCCTGCCAGAGCATTGCACGGAGCGTTTCGAATCATCCGCGAGTTCTGATCAACGCCAGACGGATTTCTGCGAGTCAGAGTTTTCCCAGGTTGTTGTTCAGAGGCCGCTGCGTGGATAGGAGAATCGTCCGTACTCTGGTAGTCTTTGGTGGATTCCCGATGCGGTTGTTGCTGTTTCGTCTCTGTCAGCCTGTTTTCTTTTCATTTGAAGTTTTCCGATGCCAGATCCCGAAAAAGTTTTCAAAGTCGAGCGGGAGGGCAACACACTGATCGTGCTGCCTCAAGGGCCGGCGCTCCACTTTCAGCACAACGAAGTTCATCTGGAGTCGAACGAGCTTTACCGGGCTCTCGACAGCCCCGGCATGTTGCACGTGGTCATCGACCTGCAATGTGTCGACTACGTTGACTCGGTGATCATCAGCTCGATCCTTCGCTGTTTGACCAAGTGCAAACAGCGTCGAGGAAAGTCGGTCTTCTGCAACGCGTCAGAAAACATGGCCGAGCTGCTCAAGTGCATCCGCCTCGGCAAACTATGGCCGTCGTTTGATTCTCGTGAAGAAGCGCTTGAGGCGGTCAACAGCTAAAGTGGTCGCGCTCCCAGGCTGCTGCCGCGTCTTGGAAATCGCACGCAGGGCGGTTTCCTGCAACCGCCATTTCATACTGAATTGAACGCTCGTCACGGGATGACGAAAGGCTTTTTTCGATGGCAGTTTGCCTGTTTGATATCGACGGAACGCTGCTCAGCAGCGGCGGAGCCGGACAGGCTGCGATGGAAGTCGCGCTGGAGTCAGTGTTCGGGATCACGGCGGCGACCGAGGGAATCGCAGTGGCCGGCCGTACCGACCGCGCGATCGTCACCGACCTCATGAATTTTCACGGCGTCGAGGACGTTGAAGCAAACTGGTCGCGTTTCGTTGATGCGTATCTTGAAAGATTGCCTCACGAGCTTGCTTCACGCGATGGACTGGTCCTGCCAGGCGTCGAAGAGTTGCTCGCTGAGTTGAATCGTCGTGAGTCTCTGACAATGGGGCTGTTGACTGGAAACTTCCGCCGCGGTGCTGAGCTGAAACTCGATCACT
>CALDJX010000056.1 GCA_937899075.1 uncultured Planctomyces sp.
GATGCCTTTCTGCGTGTCACCTCTGACGTCGAGTGTCACTTCAGTGAAGCCAGCGTTCTGTATTTTAAGAACGGTTTCGGCCTGAATGATTCACTCGCGGCTTCGATAAGGATGAATCCAAAACGATGTCCACGAAGAGTTTTCTGAGCGGCGAAACAGTATCCCGCAATCATTCTTTCGGCGCGACGACGGACATTTCACTGATCGATCGCGTCCGCCGGGACAAGAAAGATCAGGCTTCGTGGCTGCAGTTCATGGATATTTATCGGCCATTGGTGACTCACTGGTGCCGCCGCGTCCGCATCAAGAAAACAGACACCGAAGACGTTTGCCAGGAAGTTTTCACGTCCGTGCTGATGTCGATTAACCGGTTCAGTAAGGACAATGAATCGGACACTTTTCGCGGTTGGCTGCGCACAATCACCAAGTGTCGAATCGTTGACTATCTGCGACGTAAAACGCGTGAAGTGCCGGCGATGCGAAATATCGACATCAACGCAATCGTTGCGCCGCTGGCTGAGCCGGAAGAACTGTCTGCCCCTGACAGCGAATCGAGAAAAGCGTCCCGCGAGGTGTTGCGAGCGGCCGTGAAGGCTGTCCAGGATCGATCGGACGATACAACCTGGCAGGCATTCATCCGAACGGCGGTTGATGACCAAAGCGCGACTGAAGTGGCGGAAGAGTTGGGCATGAATCCGGCCGCTGTCCGGAAGGCGAAATCCCGGGTCACCAAACGGTTGCAGGAAGAGTTGGGCCCGCTGTTTGACGAGATTATCGGCGACGCTGGAGTATCGCTGGACGAGTAGCTGTTTTCCCTGAACGAGCCGAGCTGTCGTCGCAAGTCACGCCCGGCTGTTAATCAAGAGCAACGCCAGCGTCTCGCACGATTTCGTCGAACAGCGATCCGAGTTCCAACCGTAGCCGAGTCTTCATCCGCGACTTGGCTTTCCGGACGGCGTCGCCGGTCATTCCCAGCTCGTCGGCGATGTCGGGAGCCGATTGTTCATCGACGGTCGTCCGCCAGAAAGCCAGCCAGGTGCGTTCTTCAACCTTGTTGCGAACGGCTTCGAGCGCTTTCCTGAAAACTTCGCGCGAGGCTTTCTGAGATTCCGGGTCAGACTCAGGCGGCGGTTCCGGCTCGCGAAGCTGCGCGAGGTAGCCTTCCGAATCATTACCAGCCAGCGGCGGGACTTCGTTCGACTTTTTACGAAAGAAATCCGCAATCCGCTTCTGGGTGATGTTTCGCAGCCAGCCTCGAAAGGTGTCTGCCGCAGTTCTTTTCTGGAAAGCTCCGACAGAGGTCGACACTGAAGTGAAGACGTTCTGACTGACATCGTCCACGTCGGCTGGAGAGAGCTTTGCGCCGCGGCACCACATCGCCACCAGAGGTTGATAGATCCCCATGAATGTCTGCCACGCCTCAGGATCACCCTGCTTGACAAGTTCAATCAGTGAGTGGTTAGTCGTTTCGCCGTAACTGAATCGTCGTGGCGATTCGTCATCGAAGTTGGCAGCAGTTGTCATCGAGCGTGTACCTTGCAGGCTGACTGGGATTTTGCGGGACCGGAGTATCGCATCATGATTGCCGATTTGTCGATCTCCAGACGGAGAACTGCTCGGCTGTCCGTCAAAATCCTTCCGCAATCAGGCGTCTTGTCGCGTTGACGGATGCTTCCGTCACGAGGTGTAGAAACTGCATGTCCAGAGTGTCGACCGTGTCGGTCGGCATGTGGTAGTGCGGGTTTCTCATGAAACTTGTGTCGGTAATCATGAGAGCCGGATACCCCGCGTCCCAGAACGGGCTGTGATCGCTCAGGCGAGTTGCCTGCAAGCCGTTTCCGTTATCGGGCACCTGCAACTTTTCGACCGGCAACCCGTCAACCGATTCCATTCCCGCCGCAAACTGCTCGATCAGTTTCGTCGAGTTCTGATTCCCAATGACCGCGATGAAATTTCCAGTGTCCGGGTAAAGACCTCGCAACGTCCTTGGCAAAGACTGGCTGCCCGGAGTGTGGTCGCAGTAGCCGAGCATCTCCAGAGAAACCATGCCGCGCAGGTCGACGCCCGACCCTCTGGAAAAGCGAGCGTGTTCGCGGCCGCCGAGCATCCCATTCTCTTCCAGATCGAAGGCGACGAGTTCAAGTTCCAACTGCGCACCGTCCTGCCACGCTGCTGGCAACAGACGAGCGATCTCCAGCATGGCCGCGACGGCGCTGGCATTGTCATCCGCGCCGGGAGTGTCAGGCCGGGAATCCAGATGAGCACCGACGCAAAGCCGCGGTCTCGCCGGATCGAACTTTCCATGCCGTGTCGCGACAAGATTGGTCCCGTGCAGATTCTCTCCGAGATTCAATTCTCCGACATCGTTCAGCACGTCGAAGTCATGCCGCCGGACATCCCAACCGTACTCTTCGAGAAATCCGGTGACGTACCCACGAGCGGCTTCCAGCTCTTTACTGTGGCACGGCCGCGGAATCTTCGTCAGCTCGTACAGGTGCGCCTCGATGCGCGTTCGGTCTGTCTCAAACGAAGAGTCGTCAGTGGTAGATGTCATGGCGGAATTCAGCCTGAAGGTGAGTGTGTGGAAGGATTCTTCAGAAGGAATTTGAACGCAGAGGACGCCGAGGTAACAAGCGCAGAGGAACGGAGAGGCCCAATTTCACAGCACCGTCTTGATCTGACTGAATTCCTGGCCACGGAAAACACGGACTTACACGGAGCCGTTGTGATTTTTTCAAGCCCTTGGAATGTTCACCTGATTTACACCGATTGAATTTGGCCCTCTCGGCCACGAAATGACACTCGATCGTGAGTTTGGACGACGAAATCGGAATCCTGGTGTTGGAGAGCTGAAAAAATCACAACCTGGCCGTGCTGCGCGCAGCGAAAAGCGCAGCGGTAACGCGTCGCATCGACGGAAATCGTTCGCAAATTGACGAAATCACCGAGCGTCAAAAACCGCGACCGGCGCATAAAAAAAGCCAGAAACCCTTTGGGGCTACTGGCTTTAGAGAAATGGGCGGAGGGGGATTCGAACCCCCGACACCAGGATTTTCAATCCTGTGCTCTACCAACTGAGCTATCCGCCCTTGTTTTCTGATGACAACTGTTGATGAGCTGTCAGGTTCTGCTGAGTCTTGAACTTACGTTCCGATCGACAAGTGTGTCGAATTTCACGTTCACGATGACTCGGCAGTCGCAATCTCCAAGCTGTCAAACGACTTGCGTCGATCTTCCAGTCTTGGAGACGCGAAACTCTAGTCGATGATCTTCGGCCATGCAACACTCGATCCGGCAACTTTCGAGGCGTCGTCCGAGTCCTGGGACGGGTTCTTCGAGCGTTGTCGAACGTGCCGGTTTTTCCACTGCGGAATCGCCGAAACTGGACGCGGAATTCTGGCGAATCAGCCGTCAGTCTGCCTGGTCTTCGGGCGTTTGCAGGATCTTCAGCGCGGCATCCCGGAGATGACCGTTTACCGAGAGACCGTTGTTTGAGTGGATGGTGACGTCGCCGTTGAAGTCGACGAAGTGGCCGCCGGCTTCCTGCATGATCGGGACCAAAGCTGCACAGTCCCACGGATTGAGCAATGGATCGACCATCAGATCGGCTCGGCCGGTGGCGACCAGGATGTGGCCGTAGCAGTCGCCCCAACCTCGGCTGATCGCTGCTGAATCGCACAGCTTGTCGAATGCAGACTGACGTCCGACGCGGCGCCAGCCTTGAATCGTTGTCGTGCAGAAAACGGCTTCGTCCATCTTTCGGACATCGGAAGCGCGAGCCGGCCGGCGATGGTTTTCACCGATCTGCCACCAGGCTCCGAGTCCCTTTGCGGCGTAGACGACTTCTCCCAGGGCCGGAAAACGGCACAGCCCGAGCACCTGCTCGTGGTCGTATTCCAAGCCGATCAACGTTCCGAAAAGAGGCACGCCATGAACAAAAGATTTCGTTCCGTCGATGGGATCAAGAATCCATCGCCAGCCGCTGGTGCCTGACTTTTCTTCGAACTCTTCGCCGAGAATTCCGTCTTCGGGAAATTGTATCCCGATCAGCTTACGCAGAAGTTCTTCAGCACCTCGGTCCGCGAGTGTGACGGGAGACGCATCACGCTTTCGCTCCACAGCCAGTCCTGGGGACTGGTAGTGGCACATGATAAACTCGGACGCTTCCTTTGCTGCATTCACTGTGAAGTCGAGTCGGGAAGGCAATTCGGTAGCGGGTTTGGCAGGCATGAGCAGAACGTGACGATCTATTTCTGGATTGGCTATTACTGGATTGCGTAGTGCAGGGCTGGTCAGTCGATGTCTCGTTGCAAAGGTGCGTTGACCGCTCGCTTTGTCGAGACTAACCGCCAAGGATCATCACAAGGAGTTGACGAATGAGCAATCAAACGCGCAGTCTAAATGCTGCTTATTCTGTGAGCTGATCGAAATAAGGGCCGCCACTCTCGCGCATGCCGATTCCACGCCAGCTGCCGTGGAGGTGCGGAACCGAACAGCGCAACGAGAGCGGCGGCTTGACGATCGAGCCGCTCGGGAAGCGCGAGCGGTCGTTTGATTTGCCAACAAAACAGCTCGCTCATTCGAATCACGAATGAGCGAGCTTATGCGTCTTTAAGAAGTTTGATTGCTCTTTCTCAGCAGCCGGGCGTTGCGGTCGTCCGCCGCCGTCGCCTTCTGGTCGACCGCCACCATCGCGGGCTCCTCGGTCACCGCCACGACCGCCTTGTCCGGGGGCGCCGCCACCTGGACGTCCACCGCCCGGCTGGCCGCCTCGGCCGCCATTGCTGAAGAGTGCTCGACGGTCGACTTCAAACGGCTTGCCTTTCATCCCGTCGAATTGTTTTTTCTGATCGGCAGAGAGAACGGCCAGCACTTTCTCATCGCTCTTCTTACGAGCTTCATCCATCTTCTCCCGCATGGCTTCGAAACCGGCGCCGTTTCCACCGCCGCCGCCGCCGTTTCCACCACCTGCTCGCAATTCTTCGAACATCTTGCGGCGATCGTCGTCGGCCGCTTTGAATGCGTCTTCGACACCCTTCTTCTGATCAGGAGTCATCTTGAGTTTTTTCGCGACGTCCGCGTCCGACAAAGCTCGGAGGCCCATGAGCTGAAGCGCGATTTCATCAAGCCGCTTTGACTGAGCTTCCGACAGGAGTTCTGCCAAACCTTTCTCTGACTCTTTGACGAGTGCGGCTCGCTTCTTGCCGACTTCTTCAAACTTTGTTCGTCGCTCTTCTTCGGGCAGGCTGCGGAAGTCGATGCCTGTAAACAGCTCGCGCGAGCCTGCACGGAAGTCTTCCGTGAGCTGCTTGACGAAAAACAGTTCGTCTTCGCCGAGCTTCAATTCTTCCTGGATCGGCTTAGCGGAAACCAGAGTCAGCTTGTCGATACCACCGCCGCCACCTGGGAAACCGCCGCCGCCTGGTCGTCCGCCACGCTGGCCTCGACCACCTTGATCACCGCCGCGCTGGCGACCCTGGCCCTGGCCTTCGCCCTGCTGACCACGATCGCGATTCGCACCGTCGCGCGGGCGTTCTTCCTGAGCCTGGGCGATGGTTGTGAGCATCATGGCCAGTGCGAGGCCAATACTGGACATCTTCACGAGACAGTTCATTCTGGTAGCTCCTTCATTAAGTCGATTGTCAAAAAAGTATGAGAATTCAGTAGCACGAACGCGCGTTGTAAATGCCCGATGGAACCGCTGGGTTCACGCGAGCATTGAATTGAACGTCAGCCACCGAACGGTCAACAGCGTAAGAATCAAACACGCCCACCAGGAAGCCAGTTGAGCACGGCGATAGTATCGAAGCTTGAAGATCAGACCGGCCGCCAGTCCTGTCATGGCTACTTTGAAGACGATCAGCGTCGCCGGATCCTCGATCAGTCGACCGCCTACCGGATTAAGCTCCCGCATCGTTCCCGCCTGAGACGCCAGCAGGGTCCAGATCAGATCGAGCAAAGACAACGCAACGACAAGGACGAGCGAACGCGTGACGATCTGCACGACTTCCGGCGACATCTCAATTTCGTCAGGTGTCTTGCCACCGTTCGGAGGGTTCGACATCAGGTGGCCAATTGCAAAAACACTCATGAACATCCCGACAATCGTCAGCGGGTAGGCAAAACTATCCAGTCGCCGCATTGCCGCATGGCGGGATTGGTTTTCATTAAGAGTGGCATCGATACGGTCAACAATGGGTTGAGCTGCTGTCAGGAACTCGCCGCTCGGCTGATAACTTTTTATCCAGCCTGACCACTGCGAAGCGACTGCAGAAGAACCGGCAAAATTCAGCAAACGGGGCAGCAGGTCAGACCTGTGAACATCTGAAACCAGAACACTCAGCAGATCGTTTCCGCCCGCGGTCGTTGAGAGCAAGGTCGGTGACTGCCCGCTGAAAGCAACAAGAACCTTCCGGTTCTCAGGGAATCGAGCGTTGAGGAACTCTGCGTAAGTTTGCTGAATGCCCGCACGCCTTCGTCGCGAGGATCTGCCGGGATCCTCGTCCCCATCATCTGATTCTGATGCTAAGCCGAAGTCAACGAGTTCGTCAGTAATCAAGACGTCATTTATGAATGTCAACTTTCCGTCGGAACGGAAGGTGTATGGTCGCGGGAGGAATTCGCCATTAACAAAAACGAATCCTTCGCTCACGGGCGGACTTACGAATTCACCTTCGCTAAAGAATTGTGGTGCCCCTCGTTGTCCATCGTTGAAATACGACCGTCGCTCGCTCGCTCTCCCGGAAAACCGCGCTCGGCTGCCGGACTCACCATATTCTCGTGATTTTTCGCGAGTCTCTGATTCATCGTCCCGCGACTCCGACCTGAATTCGCGACTGCTGTCGTCTCGGGGAGCGTCCTGGGCCGCGACATCGGTCGGCTGCATCCATGCTGCCGCGAATGCGACGACAGTCAGAAACTGAACGCTGAGGCGACTTGTAAGAACAAGGTTTAAACTGACCATTCCTGGCAGTCCTCGTGAGGCTCGGGAGAGCTCTGTAGAAGTTTTGGACAGATCGTCCAATTACTGAAAAACCGACATCCGTATCCACCAGAAATCCGTCCGAAATCAATTGCGACGCAAATCGTTGAATCTGCAAGCTCGCCGTGCTGTGGATCTTCTGGCCAGTCCTGCGGTAACTACGGTTTGCTTTCGACGAGGCGCGAAGTCACATTGGGTCTATGGACGATGAGATTGTCAACAAGCTGATCACTGGCGGCGATGCTGCCGTCGCGGAACTTTTCTCCGAGTTTCAGCCTCGACTGGAACGAATGGTTGAGTTCCGGCTGGATCGGCGGCTGCGCGGGCGCGTCGACTCGCTGGACATCATTCAGGAAGCGTACATCGAAATCGCGCGCCGAATCGGCGATTACACATCCAACCCAACCGTTGCCTTTTATGTCTGGGTCCGGCAGATCACCTGGCAGACGCTGGTGTCGGTGCATCGTCGGCATCTCGGGCAGAAGCGGCACCCGAATATGGAAGTACGGCTCAACAGGAAAGGCCCGAACGAGACCACGTTTTCGATTGCCGAAGCACTGGTCGGCCAGCTGACGTCTCCCAGCGGCGCCGCCCGACGGCAGGAAGATTACGATGAGTTGCGCAAGGCTCTGTCGACGATGGACGAGACCGATCGCGAAGTTCTGGCGTTGCGACATTTTGAACAACTCGGCAATAACGAGGTGGCCGAAGTTCTCGGAATTGGCCGAACGGCTGCGAGCAATCGATATGTTCGAGCCATCAAACGTCTTGGAGACGTGCTGGCGACGCTGCCTCATTTTCAGGAGCGGGATTCGTGACCGACACGACTTCTGACAGAAACCCGATCGACGTTCTCGGCGACGAATTCGCCGAGCGTCTGCGAGAAGGTTCGGCCCCATCCATCGACGAATACGTCGCCATGCATCCGGAGCTGGCAGACGACATTCGCGCGACGTTCCCGTCCATCGCGATGATGGAAAAACTCAGCCGTAAAGAACATACCGAACGAACCTTTGAACGGCAGACCAGCCGACTGATTGGCGACTCGCTGGAAACGCTGGGCGACTTTCAGATCATTCGCGAAATCGGCCGTGGCGGCATGGGCATTGTCTATGAAGCCGTCGAGCAATCGTTGAAGCGGCGTGTCGCCTTGAAGGTTCTTGGGCCAAACGTAGCGGGTTCCCAGAAACAGGTTCAACGATTCAATCGTGAAGCCGAAGCGGCGGCGCGGCTTCACCATACAAACATCGTTCCCGTTTACGGCACGGGCCAGGAACGCGATCTCCACTTCTTCGCGATGCAGTTCATCGATGGCGTCCCGCTGAGCGAAGTCATTCGAAAAGTCGGCGGTCGATCGACAAAGCTGGACGACTTCGCGATATCCGACAGCGGATCGCTGGCTGACCGGCTGCTGGCACCGGTTACGAACCGCGACTCTTCGCAACACCCTTTGAACACCAACGGGCATTCGGACTCGACGAGACTGTTTAAGGCTGAGTGCGCTGCGAAGGCTCTGCTGACCGGCACGCACAACGATCGAGCGTTTCAGTCCGTCGATGATTCCTCGTACGAACCAACTCTCGACATCGCCGGTCGCGATCTTGAAGTTGCGAATGTCGAACCTGTTCTGAACTCTGATGAACCTGCAACGACTTCGGCTTCCGCCGTGAAGCTGCCGCCGATTTCAATGAAGTACTGGCGGAACGTCGCAAGGATCGGCGCGGCTATCGCCGACGCGCTGCACTATTCGCATCAGCACGGAGTTCTACATCGAGACATCAAGCCATCCAACCTGCTACTTGATCGTCAGGGGGTTGTCTGGGTCACAGATTTCGGGCTCGCGCGACACGAAGACCAGGAAGGCATCACAAACACTGGCGACATCGTGGGCACGCTCCGGTACATGGCTCCGGAGCAATTCAGCGGCGAGTCAAACACGCGTAGCGATATCTACAGTCTGGGCCTGACGCTTTACGAACTGCTGGCGCTGCGGCCGGCGTTTGAAGAGTCTCGACACGGCCCGCTGATTTCGCAGAAGACCAGTTCGGCGCCACCACGCTTGCGATCAATCAACGGAGACATTCCGCGAGACCTCGAAACGATCACTCAAAAAGCATCCGCCATAAACCCCGCTGACAGATACGCGACCGCGGGCGAGCTGGCCAATGATCTTCGACGATTCCTGGAAGACCGCCCGGTACTGGCCCGTCGAGCAACGACGGCCGAGCAGCTTATTCGATGGACTCGACGAAACCCCATCGTCGCGTCTCTGACCGGAGCCACCGTCGCGCTGCTGGCAACTGTTGCCGTCGTGTTTGCCGTCGGTCAGCATCGAACTCAGGCCGCGCTGGACATGGTCGAGGCACAGAAGGCTCAACTTGAAGAAAGGCAGGTTCAACTCGACCAGTCGCTGATTGCCGAACGAAACTCGTCGAAACTGGCCCGCGCCGAGTTTGCTCGCGCCGAGCAGAACCTGCAACTGGCCATCCAGGCATTCGACTCGATCATCGACAACGTGGCGTCTCGCGGAGTGCCGCAGTCACTGACGTTGAACCTGGGCGACGACGAATCCGGCGAAGAAGGGCCTCGCGTTTACGACACGATGTTAACCGCGGCCGATGCCGATTTGCTGGGAAAGTTGCTGGCCTTCTTTGACGACTTTGCAGGCCAGAATCAAACCGACCTGAGACTTCAATCGGCGTCTGCGCGAAAGCGGGTCGGCGATATTCAGCAACGACTCGGACGCTTCGAAGAAGCCGAAAAAACTTATCGCCAGTCTTTGGAAGCTTTTGGAAATTTGTCGTTGCAGAAGCCCGAAGATCTGCAGCTGGTCATCGCTCAGGCCCAAATCCACAACGAGATTGCCATCGCGGCGAGCCGGCGAGGAGCGATGTGGGGAGCCGTCGAACAGCACAATCTCGCGAAGAGCCTGCTTCAGGAAAATCCCAGTGTGATGAAGACGTCGAACGGGAAACTCGAACTCGCTCGGACGCTGGGCCTGCTCACAACGATCGGGTCAAGAACCGGAATGTCGGCACTGATGGCGATGACGAGTTCTTCCTCTTCAGGCGGCCGGCCACCATCTGGCGGCAGGCCGCGCGGCGACAGTCGACGCGAACGGCGACCGAACGACCAGCCCGACGGAAACCGCTCTGGAAATGGTCAACCACGCCCCGACGTCACGCGTCCCGGCATCACGCGACCAGACGTTACACGTTCAGGTGATGACCGTCGCGAGGGCGACCGTTCAGAAGGAAGTCGACGTGGTCCGGGGCAGGGGGGGAGTTCAAGAAGCAGCTTCCGAAACTGGCCCGACATGTTTCGCAAAACCAGCGATCAGTCACTCGCGCTGCTGACCGAGTTGCTCAACGACGAGCCGTCGAGGTCAGCCTATCGGCTGGAACTGGCGATCGCCTGGCGCAACCGCGCGACTGTTGCCAGAATCGTCAACGATCCGGAAATGGGCAAAGAAGCCATCGCGACGGCGATCAAACATCTGGACGAACTCGCCCGCGACTTTCCCGAGGAGCCGGTCTACCGCTTCGAACTGGCGGACACTCTTTGCATTCGTTCCTCAAGAAGCAGCGACGCCGAGACGTTGACCGAAGTTCTACAACGAGTGCGTCGCGCGATCGTTCTGTGCGAAGACCTCATCGAAAGTTACCCGAACGTGACCGAGTATCAGGCGCTGATGGGTACGTCATTGAGTCGCCAGGCAATGCTGCTACATCAGCAGGAAGACTTCGGGCTTGCGGCCGAGTCCTTCCACCAGGCCATCGAGTTGCAACAACCTCTGGCGGAACGTTTCGCAAGCGTTGCACTGTACCAGGTGGCCTATCTGCAGTCGCTTCTGGGGCTGTCCGAAATCAGCGTCGCGCAGAATGATCCTGCCGCGGCCGTCGGTCTTCTTGAAACCGCAATCGATCGACTTCAGATTCTGACGAGCAACGATCCGAAGAATCGAATGCTGGAGCATTATCTCGAAAAGCTGCGCCGCCGCCGCGGAGAACTCGCTCGCCCATCGGCCGAGGGAACTCCGACCGCCGCCACAACGGCCGGCTGATTGTCGGTGCTGATTGCACCCGTGACACCTGGCAGTCGATCTGCATGTTGAGGCCGCCGCGGAATCTCTTCGAGCCAAATATGCGGCACGATCGCGCAAATCGTCATTCGCGCAAACACCGTTCTGGTCGGTGTCGCCGTTCCATGTCGCCTGCTCAAAGCCGTCATCTGCGGCCGTTGTCGTAGTGTTTTGGCCTAAGTTTCAGTAGCGACGTTCGGTTCTGAAAATTCAGAGGCCGAGCGTGGTCATCCGATCGCCAGCAAACAGGGCCGTTACCGCGGCACAGCAATTCGCCGAGGACTCGCTGTCATGCAGAATACCGATTCACTTTCCCGAGCCATTCACGCTGCGCGAGCTGGACAGCCAACATTGGCACGTTTTCATTGTCAACAGGCTGCGGAGATGCAGTCTGACGACCCACTCGTCTGGCTGTGGCTGGCCTGGCTGTCAGACTCGCCATCGAGCATGTATCAATGCCTGCAGGTTGCTCAAAAGGATGCCCGCTACAGCGAAATCGCAGAGGCCGGAATTGTTTTTGCCCGAGCTTTGTGTGGAATCGAAACCGATTGCGACGGCTCAAGGGGCGAGGGCTCAAGTCCTTCCGACGTTGCTGCATCTCCGCTTCGAATCAGCGATGCGCACGAAGTTGGCGATGCCGATGTGCCGTTGCCTCCGGAGACGGACCTTTTCGCCGTCGCCCAGGCCATGCTGGGCGAATCGCAGGACAATGGAGAAACCGTCGACGGTCTAGCCGCTGGCGTCATGGTCACCAGTGATCCGTGGATCGTTCGGAGTGTCACAGCGGCATCCGAAATCGACAACACGGAGATTCAGGAAGAACCCGCTGCGGACGAAATTACAACGGAGGAAACTGTCGACGTAGCCAGGCCGGCGTGGGCTGAAGACCTCGGCTCGTGCGACGATCAGTCAGAGTGGTCGGCTCAGGACGACGAATTCATTCCAGTCGCCGAATCAGCTTCGGCCGTGGAGAAAGAAGCACTCGCCGCTGAAGGAGACCGCGCTGACGACCGAGTCGAAAATAATCGGACGGGCGCTGCAACCGGACGTCCGTCCGCCGTTGTCAACTTCGGTCAGGAAGCTGGCATCGATGAAGGAGCGGAGCAGTACCGCGGAGTCGATGACAACAGGGGCATTCCGACGGTTCTCGTCGTCGACGACAGCCCGGCCGTTCGCAAACTCGTGCAGATGACACTCCGGGGCCGCGGCTACAACATCGTGACTGCCTTCGACGGCGTTGCTGCGATCAAGGAAATCGCCCGACATGAACCATGGCTGATCCTACTTGACATCAACATGCCACGACTCGACGGCTATCAACTTTGCAGCCTGATCAGAAAGCACGAACGAACGCGACACATCCCGGTCGTCCTGCTTTCCGGCAATGACGGTGTCTTTGACCCAACCCGTGGAAAGATGGTCGGCTGCACCAGCTACATCGTGAAGCCGTTTGTCCCCGAAGCGTTGATCGAAGAAGTAGAGAAGCACATCGGCGAACACGCCGGCGCCGTTCTATAACGCGATCCGTACGGCGATTCGAAACAACAGCGAAATCACGCGACACCAATGGACTTCCACCAGACAGCCGCAGTCTTGCTGATCTCCAAGCATGGCGTAGTCGTCCCAGGCGGGATGACTACAACCTCTCTGTCTCGGCGATGCTCTGTTCCTGGGCGAACACCGTCGCAATGAGTTTCAAAAGTACTGTCAGCAACAGGAAGCCGAAGGCCCAGATGCCGCCGGTGACTTTCCATTCGACAAGGCTCGGCGAGTATTCAACGATTTCGTGAAGTGTCGACGGTATGAATCCGGGAATGATCAGCCCCATCCCCTTTTCAATCCAGATCCCGACGATGCACAACACGCACGCGACGATCCGGATGTTGCCGCGTTCCAAGGCTGCGGGCATGAAGAACAGGGCCGTGCCGACAAGATTGAAGACGATGGCCGTCCAGATCCACGGGACAAGTCCGTAGTGGCCGTGGCTGCCGAAGAACAGATAGTTTGCCGATGCGCCATGTGCTCCGCCGGTGTAGAACAGTGTGAAGAGTTCACTGGCGAGCATCACGAGGTTGATGGTCATGGCAACGCGGATGATCTGGATCAGCGTGCGAGCCGGTCCGGGAGGTGCCGCGTAGCCGGTGGTAATCCGAAGGATTCTCATCACGAGAATGATAAATGCCGGGCCGCTGACGAATGCAGACGCGAGAAACCTCGGCGCGAGCAAAGCTGTATTCCAGAATGGTCGTCCACCGAGACCGCAATAGAGAAACGCCGTGACCGTGTGTATACTGATTGCCCAGATAATCGAAAGAAACACAAACGGTACATACCATTTGGGGTTTGGCTTCCGACCGAGATATCGCATGTATAGCAGGTAGCCAACGATATGCAGATTGATCAGCAGGTATCCGTTCAACACAATCACGTCCCAGGTCAACATGGAGACGGGCCAGTTCACACGACCGATAAACGGTATTAAATGCCAGAAGCGATCCGGCCGGCCGAGGTCCACGACGACGCTCAGTGTGCACATCACGATCGCGGCAACGGCGACGGCTTCACCGATGATGACGACCTTGTGCATTTCCTCGTCATCGTAGAGGTAGGCGGGGATAACCATCATCACGCCGCCAGCCGCAAGGCCGACGCAGAATGTGAAGTTGGCGATATAGAGTCCCCAACTGACGTGGTCGGTCATATTGGTGACGATCATTCCGTCCGCCACCTGATTCGCCCACGCGTTCGCGCCGACGAGTGAAATCGCGGTCAGAACGAACATCCAGACGTAGAAGCCCAGCCCGCCGTTCGTGGCTTCACCCAGCCCCCACCAGAGGAAACGCGGGTAGCTGCGAACCGGGTCCGCAGGCTCAATCGGTGTTTGGTTTTGAGCGGTGATCGACGACATGTTTTACGAATCAAAGAAGTAAAAGAAGTTGGGTTGCGTACCGAGTTCTTCTTTCAGCACGAAGACGCGTTTGTGCTTCAGAACCCAGTTGATATCGGAGTCGGGATCGTTCAAGTCACCAAAGACACGTGCTCCGGTCGAGCAGGCTTCCTGGCATGCCGGAGCTCGACCTTCTCGTGTTCGATGCAGACAGAAGTGACACTTTTCCATCACTCCTTGTGGGCGAATTCGATTCGATAGATAGCCCTGATCCGGGTTGACTTCGTCAGCAGGAATCTCGGGCTGTTCCCAATTGAATCGTCGAGCGTGATACGGACAGGCGGCTTCGCAATAGCGGCAACCGATGCACCAGTTGTAATCAACAACCACGATGCCATCGTCTTCCTGCCACGTCGCTTCGATCGGACATGCCGACACGCACGGAGGGTTTTCGCACTGCTGGCACTGCACGGGCATGTAGAACTTGTCGTCCTGGGGAACCGTGTGGTCGTAATTCGTTGTCCCGTTCTCCATGTCCATCGAACCTTTAGACATTTCCAGCACGCGGATATAGGACTGATCGACGCCTCGGTGGTGGTTGTTCTCCTTGTTGCATGCTTCCATGCACGCGCCGTTGCCATTGCATTTGCTGAGGTTGATGGCGTAACCAAATCGAACACCGGGAATTGGCTTCGGATCGGAAATGGTCACGTCCGTGCCGTAGTCTTCTTTGGTTTCTGTCTCCAGCCGGGCGAAGACCTTCTTCTTGTCTGCGTCCGTGAATTCCTTGTAGTGCTGCTGCAGGAATTCATCGACTGAGACGTTTTCCGGAATCACCATCAGCGGCGAAACCGCTTTGCCGAACGCCGCCAGGCCGAGCGCCGCTCCCGCGGCCTTCAAGGCCGTGCGGCGAGTCGATGGCTGGTCCAGAACAGGCAGGAACGGTCCAGTCGGAGCGTCTTGTTGAGACATGTCTTCATTACTGGTGAAAGATTGAAAAAGTTAAATTGAAAAATGAAAAATGCAAAAGTCAATTGTGCTTTGATTGATTCGCTTTTGCCGTAACGACAGATTTGCCCAGGATGTTGCAAAGTTGACTGACCTCGTCGAGCATGTCGCTCATCTGCGATTCGGAAAGTAATTCTGCTTTCAAAATCAGTTTGATCCATACACGCGTCTCTCGAAGCTCCTTGAGTGCGATGCCGAGTTTATGAATGAAGTCGCGCTTACTCTCTGCCGCACAAGCTTCAGCGTAATTTGGAGCAGGAGATGTTCCGCTACGGACCAACTGGCCAGATATATGACTACCCAAACGCGACTTAGGAAGTGCGTCTACAACTTTGCCGACGCGTACTGCAAACTCCAACAACCGATCTTCCAGATTATCACCGTGTCGAGCCACGATACTCTCCTCCACTTTTGCATTTTTCATTTCTCATTTTAACTTTTTCAATACTTCCCCTTCATCGAGAAAACGATCCTTCGGTTTGAACATTGGCTGCATCTTTGGAAATTGAGGCGTGTGGGGATTGTGGCAATCAATGCAGTTGTTCTTCGTCCGTGGTCCGCGAGTCAAATCCCAATAGCCGTTCATGCCGCCATGCGCCCCATGCGTAGCTGTCTATTCGGTGAAACGCGCGCTGCTTGAAATCTGCGAGTCGGTTAT
>CALDJX010000057.1 GCA_937899075.1 uncultured Planctomyces sp.
AAGCACGGCGGCCAGTTCATCCTCAGAATCGACGACACCGACGAGCAACGGAACGTCGACGACGCACTCGCCCCTATTCTTCAGGCCTTCCGCTGGCTGAACCTCGCCTGGGACGAGGGCCCGGAAGTCGGCGGCGATTACGGACCGTACTTCCAGTCGCAGCGAGGCGACCTCTACACCGCCGCGGCCGACCGACTGCTGGCCGAAGGCAAAGCGTACCGCTGCTTCGACACGCCGGAAGAAGTTCAGGCCGACAAAGAAGCCGCTCGCGAAAACGGCCAACCGCCCGCAGGCATGAGACGATCACTCGACCTGAGCGACGCCGAGATTCAGCAGAAGCTCGACAACAACGATCCCTGGGTAATGCGTTTTAAAGTCCCGCAGGATCGAAAGATCGAAATCGACGACGAAATTCGCGGACATGTCGAATGGGACGCCGCGCTGATGTTCGATCCAAACATCATGCGTTCCAACGGGTCGCCGCTTTACAACTTCGCGACGGTCGTCGACGACGCTCTGCTCAAAATTACGCACGTCATCCGCGCGGAAGAGCATCTTTCCAATACACCAATCCAGGTACTGGTTTACGAAGCGCTCGGCGAAACGGTTCCAACATTCGCTCACATTCCGTTCGTGATGGCTCCGGGCACGAAGAAGAAAATTTCGAAACGCGACGTCGACAAGTATCGGAAAAGCCCGGCGTTCAAAATCCTGTTTGATCTTTCGAACCAGGTGCTGCCGCAGATCGGCCTCGACGAAGACTCGCTCAACCCGGTGATGGTCGAATTCTACGAGCAGACCGGTTTCCTGCCGGCGGGACTGCTGAACTCACTCGGGCGAACAGGCTGGTCGTTCGATGAAACCACCGAGTTCATGTCGCTCGATTTTCTGATCGAAAACTTTTCACTCAGCCGAGTCGTCAAAGCATCGGCCGCGTTCGATCCTGAAAAACTGATGAGCTACCAGGCTCACTGGATGAACGAACTTTCGGTCGCAGAACGAACCGAACATTGCGTACCGTTTCTGCAGAAAGCCGGATTGCTCTCCGCCGAGCCATCGGAAGCTGACCTGGCGAAAGTCGGTCAGGTCGTCGAATCGCTCGAGGACCGCATCAAAGTAGCCAGCGACATTCTCTCGTACGGCTACTTCTTCAAGGACGAAATCGAGTACGACGAGAAAGCCTTCAAGAAACGTGTCGCCAAAGGCAACGTCCCCGAGTTGCTCGGTGAATTCCGCCCGGTGCTCGCCGACCTGTCCGAGTGGACGCTGGAATCAATCGAAGCCGCGCTGCAACAGTTTGCCGAGTCCAAAGAAACCGGAACCGGCCTGCTGATCAACGCGCTGCGGATTGCTTCAACCGGTTCCCCCGCCGGCCCCGGCGTCTACGAATGTCTGGTCATCGTCGGAAAAGAAACAGTCCTGACCCGCATCGACTCGGCCATCGCCAAGGCGACCGCCGAGTAGGGCTTCGATGAGTGGGAAATCGGTAGAGCGTTTGGTCTGACGCAAAGGCGCTAAGCCGCAGAGGTTCGCAAAGACTTTCATTTGAACTCTTTGCGAAGCTTCGCGTCTCCGCGACTTTGCGTCAGAATTTCGAAATCGAACAGCGTCATTCCCTCGCAGGCGGGAATCCAGTGTCGCGGCCATTCTGGTTTCCCGCCTGCGCGGGAATGACGAAAATCACCGTTTGCCATCCGCAGATTTCAGCTGCGTAACCTGCCAAACTGGTTGATTCGCCCAGTGAAGCTGGGTCCAACGCTCATCGAGCAATTACTGCAATTGTTGCTGCCTGCCGGGGATGTTTAGCTGGAGGAACGAATCATCCCGGCGGAACTTCGCTCGACCGGGTTTCTGCCCGAAACAGCACGCTGCCTGGCACTCGATATGGAACCCGGTGAATTCTGGAATGGTCGTGTTCGCCGCATCCTGTACGGAACGGCGATCGTTTCGTCGGTGCTCGTGCTGAGCAGTTACGCCGGTCACTGGTTCATCGTCGTCCGCTCGCCAGCCCACCAATGGAAGCTCTCGCAAAGGGCGATGTTTCAGAGTGAGTGGGACGTCGCGGAAATTCATCTTCGCAACGTCATCTCGGCCGAACCGGGCAACCTCGGCGCCCGCCTCGCACTGGCCGACGTCTATCGCGAAATCAGCAAAGCAGAACCGGTCGACGACGCGCCGGAAATCGCCGGGGCAGAAGATGTCCGCCGGACAATTTTCCTGGACCCGCCGGCCGCCATTGAACAGCTCGTCGAAATCGCCAGACGCGAGCCGCGGAACACCATCGCTCGTCTGAGATTGCTCGAAACCTGGCGACGCATCGGCAGAACCGAAGCGGCAACTTCCATCGCGAAAGATCTTGTCGAAATCGGGTCTGAAGATCCGCGAGCGTTGTTCATGGTCGCGGCTGCCGAACTCGATGCCGGGCATTGGGACGTCGCCGAACCGCTGATCAACAAGCTCGAACCCAAGCCGCCGAAAACTTCGCTGCCACATCTCTATCTGCAGACACGATGGTGTGACCGTACGGGCGACAGCGACCTGATCAACAAAACCGTTCCTCCCGTGCTGCAGGAGTTTGCCCAGGCCGAAACGTTGCAACTTGAACAGTTGGACTTCGCCGAAGCAACGTTCCTCGCTTACCTGGTTGAATCGTCGATCCGCCATTCACGACACGATGCGGAGTTTCTCTCGCGCTGCGATGTCGCGCTGTCAATCTTTGACGGCCTCTCGACGACGACCAGCGATGAAGTTTCTGCCAGAAAACGAATCGACCTTGGCGCAAGGTTCATTGATCTGCTGTTGACCGGTTTGAAACATCCAGAGATTCAACCTGGCACGTTGCCAGCCTGGAAAGAATTGCAACAACGACGAAACCGGATGCTCGCGAGGTATGTCGACCTGGCCGATCGAACGCTCGGTTCCGCCTCGCTGTCCCCGTTTCTTTACGACCAGATTGCTCGCGCCGCGATTGCCACAGGCGACGATGCCCGAGCCATCAAAGTGCTGCAGGCGGGCCTGCACGCTCATGAGGAACTGCCCGCTCATCGACGCGCCGAGTTGCTCTCTCTCCATCGAAAAACTGCCGAACGGCTGATCGTCCGCGGCGAATTCGAAGAAGCGAACCTCAGCGTTGCGCAACTTCTCGGCGACCCGACGACAGCACCGATCGGGCACCTGCTGGCTGGCTTCACAGCCTTCCGACAAGGTGATTTCGATGTTGCCCGTAATCACCTTGTCGAGAATGAGGACTCAGGCCACGAGTCGCTACTGGGTTCCGTTTTGCTCTGCGTGTGCAGTTTCAACGCCCAGGAATGGAACGACGCTTTGCAGTATCTTGACTCTGTCGAAAAGCAACTCGAAAGCAGCTTGACCCAGCATCACGATTGGACGAATCGGTTCCTTGGTGAAGCGCCGAAGCGTCAGCTCCTGAGGGGCTTCTGCTTCGCACAGACTGGTGACGACAAAGCGGCGGAAGAGTTGCTGTTGAAGCTTGAACAAACAAAGCAACAGACTCCGGCGCGGCTCATTCGAGCCTCGTTGCTCAAAAAGAAGGCTCGGCGAAGTGAGGCAATCACTCTGCTCCAAATGGCGACGCGGGACGATCCGGATAACGTTTCCGTCGTCGTTGCTCTGGCCGAACTTTGGGCCGCAAACGACGAACAGCGAACGGCAGAATTCGCGTTGCAATCGTTCATTGATTCTCATCCCAAAGACGTTGCCCCTCGACTGGCGCTTGCCCGGTTGTTGTCAGGCAATGCCGCACAGCGTGAAAGAGTTCTGCAGCTTCTGGCCGACGTCCGCCGCCTCGCTCCGGAAACTCCACAGGCGTGGACACTTGCCGCGACGATTCTGTTGAAGATTCGAAACACCTTCGCCCTCGACGATCTGTTACGACAGATGAAACAGCAGAAGGAAGTCGCACATCTGACTCCACTGATCGCTGCCTATTCGGCGTTGCAACGAGCGGGTCTCGACGACGCAGCACTCGCTCTGTCTGAAGCAGACTCCGAACTCCGTCAGACTGACCAGTGGATGATGCTGTCGGCAAACGTTGCGTTGGCGCAAGGCGACACCGGCCAGTCACTGGAACTATTTTCGCAGGCGATGAAATCTCAAAAGGCAAACCCACAAGCCGAGCAGGGATTCCTTCAAGCACTGGCGGCGGCCGTGCAGAGCGGGTCTTCCGCAACGACTCGCGAAAAAGTCGCCGTGATCAGAAAACGATGGCCTGACGAGCCAGCCGTCATTCTGGCGTCGCTGGTTCTGGCCGCGAAAGCCGAAGACTTCGCAACAGCGGCTTCGGAAGTTGAGCATCTTCGGAAACACGACACCGACAAAGGTCGGCCGGCTTTCTGGTCGGCAACCATCCTGTCAGCTCAGGGAAAAATGCGTGAAGCGTCCGAGACGCTCGCTCCGGTTCTAAACGACTCTCCCCTGAACGACGCAGACGGAACGTTTCCTGCGCGAATGCTCGCCGCGAAACTCGAACTGTTTCGAGACAAGCCTGTCGAGGCGTTGCGCCACATCGGTTTCAGAAAAACCGACGAGCCATTCGAAGTAACGCTGTTGCGCGCCGAAATTCTGCGACGTCTCGGACGAGCCGAAGAAGCGACCATCGATCTGGAACAACTGGTCGCGCGAACCGAAAAGTTTGAACGCGGCTGGTTGATGCTTAGCCGGGTCTACGAAGACATCCCGGCAGGCGATGCACCAACCCGAGCGCTGCAGGCACTCGAACGAGGCCTCAGTCACCTGCCAGGAAACAACCAATTGGAAGATCGACTGATCTCGCTTCTTCTCAGGCAAAAGGAAATTGCTCGGGCACAGAATCTGGCAACTGGAATCTTCCGAGAATCGCCTCGCCCCGAAACCGCTCTCCGTATCGCAGGGCTGTTTCTCGATCATTCGCTCACCGACCAGGCCAACATCTGGTTGGCACACGCTCGCGAACGGTCGACCGACCAGACTTCGTCACTGCGGCGGTTTCTGGACGCAACGTCTCTTCAGAAACAAGGCGAAGTGACGAATGACGAAACGATCTTGAGGCAGGCAGAAGCAGCCTACGACAAACTCCTCACCGAAAACCCAACGAACTTCGGAGCCCTCAACAACCTCGCCTGGATGAAACTGAAAGATTTCGATGATCCAGCGGCGGCCGAAAGGCTCGTTGCAAAGATCCGGACATACATTCCCGATCGATCGCTACCGCCCGGGATTCTCGACACGATCGTCGAAACGCTGCGAGCGACCGGAAAAACTGATGAGGCAATTAAGCTCGTCGAGCTGTCGTTGCTAAAGCACCCGGACGAACCGCTGTTGAGATTTCATTTCGGAGTCCTGCTGCACGAACGCGCCGGCAGCAACCGCTTCCAACAAAGCAAAGCGATCCGCGAGCTGGAACGTGCAGTGATGCTCGGCGGCCTGCCAACCGACCGCCGGCGCGAACTCTCTCAGTACCTGAGGCAATGGAAGCTCGCCGCGAATTGATCGCCACCGAGTTAATCAGACGTCAGTCGGCCACGCCAGAATGAGAAGCGTCCTGATCGACTTCCCGCAGATAAGCCAGCAGTCGGTCGCGTTCGTTGGTCAGGTGCCGAACTCGCAGCAGCGATTTGACTCGCGTGGTCAGTTCGAGGCGGTTTACCGGCTTAGTCAGAAAGTCATCGCAGCCGGCGTTGACCGCTTTTTCGATGTCGCCCATTTCGTTCAAAGCGGTGACCATCAGAATGGGAATGCCGGCCGTCGCCTCATTCGTCTTGAGCTGCTCGCACACTTCGTAGCCGCTCATCCGAGGCATCATGATGTCCAGCAGGATGATGTCCGGCTGAAACTCGGCGACCTTGTCGATCGTCTCCTGGCCATCAAAGGCCATGGCGATTTCGTAGTCCTCGCCCGCCAGATAGGCTTCGAGGAGTTCGCAGTTCTGCTCGTTGTCGTCGGCGATGAGAATTTTCGACGGCTGAGAATTTTCAGAATCAGGCATCCGAACAGCACCCTGAGAGTGTAAGACTTTGAGAATAACGACGGGCCAACGGCCGGCCTCGCCAGATTGTATCGCGAAGAAGTATATCGAACACGATTCTCGACAGGGAACAGCGGAGCGACCGAATTGTTAAACAGTCGGGAGACTCGTGTGGGGGAGATCAAGATTAGTATTTGTAGGGTGTGTGGAGCCCCAGCGAAACGCACCTTGGACCGACTGAGATGGTG
>CALDJX010000058.1 GCA_937899075.1 uncultured Planctomyces sp.
CGTTTCCATAATGTCCATCGATCAGCTTTTTGCCAGCGGTGCGCCGACTGGCCTGAACGTCCGCGATCGCGACGCAACGAACATCGCCAAACGGCAGCATGGACTTCACATCGTACGTGCAGCGAGGTCCGATCCCGATGATCCCAAACGTGATCTTCTCGCTGGCCGCCGTCGCTCCGTCCCGCCCCAGAACGTGCGAGGGAACAAACGTCGCGGCCGCCGCCGTGGCAGCGAAACTTGTCGTCAGAAAATCACGTCGCGTGCTGGCTGGCCTGTTCATCTTCCTGCTCCTGTTTGTTGAGGACTCATCAGCAGAACAGTTTGCAAGAAGCAACGCCGCCGTCAACCAGCCAGCTCTCGAAATAAGTCACTCGATCATCACGGATTGAGCGGGAAGACACGGAAGTAAAGTCACTTGATCTGCGGTACGTCTCACCGGGAGAGACTCGACGTACCCTATGTCACTGATTAGCACGATCAGCAGTTTCAGTAGATTAGTGTTTCAAATCGTCATTTTGGACGTGCTGAATTGCGGGCTCTTTCGATACCATTACGAACCACGTTTCACAATTGACGTCCTGTTTCTGCGTAAAGGAAATCCTGTGCGGATTGAGTTTATCGCCTTCAAAGAGTTTCCACCGTTCGCCGATGCAAAGATCGACTTTCCTGAATCGGAAGAGAAGGATCTCGCGGAGGTCCAGTTGATTACCGGGCAGAACGGAAGCGGCAAAACGCGGCTGCTTTGCGCACTCGCCGCCGCATGTGGCAATCCTGCGGACTTACAGAGTCGGCACACTGCAAACGATGAACATGAATTGTTTGTAGGATTCGCACATGGCAACAAAAGAGCGATTTTCGACCGATCTCGTAATCGTTTCTTAGTGTTCGCTCATGAAAATCAATCCGGCCAATTTGTCGGAAACATTTCTGAATTGATTGAGTCGAACGTTAAGCGTGACCCAGTGAAGATTCACAACGACAAAGGACAGCATCACGGGAATGTTAAGTTCGAAGGCCAACACCAGAATCTGCTGCAATGGGCCATTCCAAAAGAATCATTCAGTGCCCAAGTTTATCGGGGGTCGGGTCGGATTTCCGACCAGAAAATCTCGGCGATGCAACCAGTGCCCGCCGGTAATCCGATTTTACATCTTTCTTTCGATAGATCAAAAGACGAAGACGCGTTGGTTTGCCAAAGTATGGCGAACCTGAAGATGGGAGCTGCAATGGAGTATCAGAGTGGTGCTCCCCGCGAGGAATGTCGCAGTATCAAGATCACAGAACGGTTCGAAAAAGCGATCGCCACGGTTACGGGGCGCCCTTTTAGTTTCCAGGTTGTCCCGAATCCCGAGGTTCATCTGGTTGCACGATGGGGTGGAGCTGTCATGAATCTGGCAACACTACCAGATGGACTTCGGTCGATCATCGCGTCCCTTGTGGCCTGTATCGCGAAGCTCGAATCGCAGTTCCCGGACAACCCGGATCCGATTGACATCCCTTTGATACTGCTACTCGATGAGCCAGAGAGTCACTTGCATCCAGCCTGGCAACGACAGCTCATCCCTGCGGCCCAGCAGTTGTTTCCGAACGCTCAAATCTTTGTCGTTACTCACTCTCCATTTGTGATCTCATCCGTGAATTCCGGTTGGATTCACGTGCTACGCATGGATGAAAAGGGCACTGTCAAAGTGGACGCCCCGATTCCCTGCAGCAAAGGCGACTCATATATCGACGCTGTCGAAGACGTTTTAGGACTAACTCAATGGTACGACCCCGAGACGGAGTCTTTACTGACTGAATTTCGTTCCCTTCGAGACAAGGTCTTGCAGGGGAAAGAAACGGTGACGTCACTGGAAGCCAAAGCAAAAGAGATCGGTTCGCGAAGCGATGCCTTGAAAGGCGTGATGGCTCGCGAGCTTCATCAGGTTCACACGAATTTGCCGGAGGGCGTCGCACAGTAATGAGGAAGCTCATCCGCCCCGCCGCCCCTTCGGTCTTGCAGGAACACAGTGAACGCTGGAACAACCAATGGAAGGAATTGAAGACGAATTCACCGTCGGCACAGTTTCACTGGTATGCGTTCGAAAAACGATCGGCACGTGATTGGATTCTGAAGGATCTCGCGACGATGACGCAGGGGCACTGCGCTTTTTGCGATCGATTTACCGTTGAACCAGAATCAGTTGAGCACTTTCGTCCCAAGAGCGATCCTCGCTTTTTGCATTTAGCCTATTCGTGGGGAAATCTCTACTTCTGCTGTGGCGGCTGTCAGAACTACAAGCGAGAACAATGGGACGAGGGGCTATTGAATCCTGATGCTGATGACTACGTTTTCGACCGATACTTCGCCTTCGATTTCACAACTGGTGCGTTAATCCCAAACCCAGCAGCCTCCGACGCGAACCAACAGCGAGCGGATGTCACAATCAGATTATACGGTCTCGATTCCACGGAGAGACGCCGCTTTCGCTTGATGGAACTCAGAAACTGGCAGCGAACCGACGGCATGGAACTCGATGAATTCGCTTATCGTGATTTTGTAAGAGAGCGGTAAGTGTTTCACGCAATCTGTCGTCGATTCGAAAGTTTTCTGTAAACAACCTGAAAATCGCGATCAGCAGTTGAGGCGTCATCAACTGATCAATGCTTGAAGACAAACTCCGGGGTGTTGAGCATTGCCCAGAGGAGGCCTTCGACGGTTTTGCGGCGGCTGGCGGATTCTTCTTTCAGCAGGCCAACGGCGGCGGCTTTTTCTTCGTCGGTGGGGAAGCGGGAGTAGACCGAGAGGTACAACTCTTCGATGACTTTGTCGGCTTCCAGATCGCTGGATGCCACGGTCGCGGCCAGGCCGGAATCGCTCGTCACTTTGTCGTAGAGCTTCTGCGAGTTCATCAGGTGCAGAGCCTGGACGATCGTTGTGTCCGGCATTCTTTCGCACGGCGGATTTTGATTCGGATCCGGGCGGCCGAACGCGTCGAGAAACAGCGAGTCGATGCGGTGCGACCAGAGTTGTCTCGCCGACGAGCCGGGCGGCATGGCCGAGAATGTTTCCTCGACACCCGTGATCTGCGAAACAGAATCCAGCAGCACTTCGGCGCGTAAGCGGTCTCGGTAGAAGCGTGAGTAGTTGCGCGTGTCGACTGAGTTTCGATCGTTCGGCACGGAACTCAGCCCGTAAACGTACGACGAAGCGATCGTTCGAATGAGGTGCTTGAGGTCGTAATCGTGGTCTCGCAGATCGATCGCCAGAGCTTCCAGCAGTTCGGGATTCGATGGCGGGTTGGAGGCTCGCAGATCGTCGACCGGTTCGACGAGGCCTCGGCCCATCATGTCGAACCAGACTCGGTTTGAAATCACCTGTCGGAAGAACGGGTTGTCGTCCGACGTCACCCAATCAGCGAGCACGTCGCGTGGATCTTTCACGTCTTCGGAAACGGCTGCCTCTCCGAACAGCGGTTTGGCGGCGACCTCTTCACCAGTCAGCGGGTGCTTGACCGCTCGGCGTCTGCCGGCAAAGAAGAACTCTTCGGAGCCTGAGATCGGCGCGGAGATTCCCGTCCCTTTGCGGTCGACGCGATCAAAGTACGCGGCCAGCCCGTAGAAGTCGGCCTGCCCCCACACTTCGTTCGGGTGATGGTGACACTTCGCGCATTCCAACCGGATTCCCAGAAACAACTGACTGACGATCGTGACCCGCTCGTCCGGTGTTCGGCGGTCACGAAACATCGTCACCGCTCCGTGCTTGAATGTGCTGCCCTTGGCCGTCAGCAGTTCATGAACAAACTGGTCATACGGTTTATTCTTGCGGAACGAATCCCGAATCCAGTGGTCGTAGTTCAGTACGGCTTTGATGCCGGCGTGGTACGGATTCGGACGCAGGAGGTCCGCCCACTTATTCGCCCAGTGATCCGCGTATTCCGGATCGTCGAGCAGTTGATCGATCAACTTCGAACGGCGATCCGGCGACGGATTAGCGAGGAACGCTCGTGTTTCTTCTTTCGTCGGAACTCGTCCGATGACGTCGATAAACGCTCGCCGCAGGAAGGTATGATCGGGTGCCGGTGCTGAAGGAGTCAGGTTCAGCCGTTGCAGTTTCTTCCAGACCAGATCATCGATGAAATTGTTTCGCGGCAGCTTCTGATAAACGTCGTCAGACACTTTGTCTCGAAGAGGAACCGAAACCGTCGCGACGGCGAACATGCCCATGTACCGAGTCGTGATCGCCGCTTCGCCTGTCACACCGGTTGTCGAGACAAGCCCCTCGTCATCAACACCGGCGATCCCGCCTTCGTTACTTTGATAGTGAGATTGCCGAGTGACGTCTCGCGACGAACCGTCCGAAAAATGAGCGGTGACGATCAGTTGCTGCTCAGCTTCGCGTCCGAGAATTCGGTCGGTCGGCGTCACGGCGATTCCTGTCAGCTCGGGAGCGTTCTCAACCTGCCGCGGCATTCCGGCATTGATCCAGCGGAGCAGCGTTTCGTACTCCGGCCCGTCGGCGGCCAGTCGGATTCCGCCACCATGCGGCATCTGGCCGGCCGGCTTCAGCAGCAGCAGACTTTCTTCGGGGGAAGGTAGAAACACTCGCCGCCCGCGAGCTTCCTTTGCCAGCGCGGCGTAATCGAAATTCGCGTCGAAGCCGAGCAGCGAAAGCTGAAAACCGTTCTGCCCGCGAGCCTTCCCGTGACACGGTCCCGAGTTGCACGCTCCGGCCGTCAGGATCGGCATGATGTCATTCTGAAAGTCGACCGACTGCTGTTTTTTTCCGTCTTTGACTTCGACCGTGACGCGAGCTTCATCAGCTCCGCGTCGAACGAGAATGACGGCTTTTCCGTTCGAAACCGGATTCACCAGCCCCTCACCATCAACGGTTGCTACTGCGGTGTTCTCAGAAACGAACTCGACATTCCGGGTGAGGTCGACATCCAGCCCGTCGACGGTCTCGCCCACGATCAACTGCTGCTGAGCATGCGGCCCGACCAGAGTCACCGTCGCCGGTTCAGGAACGATCGCCGCCACACACGATGACGGCAGAGATGCCGCACTGAAAACCGCCAACAGGCACGAAGTCGAAATTGTCTTCAGCATTGTCTTTATCCTGAATCCGAAGCAAAACCTGCGCAGTGACGACGAGGTCGCTTTCATTCTGCGGAGAGAACCGGAAATATGGTCCGTCCAATCTAACAAAGCGACCGGCTTCCGGCAGCGTGTCCGCCGAAAGTCATTCAGGAGTGACGAACCACGGATTTCACGGATAACCACGGATGGCTTCATTAAGCATCCATTCCATCCGTGTGAATCCGTGCCCATCCGTGGTTTATTTCTTTTGGTTGCTGAGCATTGGCCGTGTTCGGTAGTTCGTGTCTTTCGTCGTTGGCCGTTTATTAGCTTATTAATCAAGCCGCTACTTTCTCCTATCAGGCCCAGAGTGCTCATGTCCGAAACCTTCCACTGGCTCGATCATCTTGTCGTTCTGGGATACCTCGCCGTTTCGATCGGGTTGGGGATTTATCTGCGAGGTCAGTCGACTCGTGAAGAATTCTTTCAGGCCAGCGGTTCGATGGGGCGGATGACGGTCGGCTTGAGCGTCATGGCGACGCTGTTTTCGGCCAACAGTTTCATGATGTACCCGTCGACTTCGTACGCGGTCAGCCTGACGGCGGGAGCGGTGATTATCTCGTTCTGGGCGATGGCTCCGGTCGTGATCTGGGTATTTATTCCGGTCTACTCACGACTGAAATGCAAAACCGCTTACGAGTACCTGGAGCAGCGATTTCACGTCTCGGTGCGATGCCTGGCCAGCGGCCTGTTCATTCTGCTGAGAATCGGCTGGATGGCTTCCGCGACGTACGCAGCCTCAGTGGCAATTTCCAGCATCTCAGGAGTCGACCAGATTGTTGTGATCATCAGCCTGGGAGCGGTCGCGATCTTCTACACAATGCTCGGCGGTCTGCGAGCGGTGATGTGGACCGACGTGCTGCAGTTTTTCATCTTCGCCGGGACGATCATCTTTGCGATGGGGCTGCTGATCTCGCAGGCCGACGGCGGCTTCTCGGGAATTGTCGAAACCTACACCAAAGGTCGAGACAACCTGATCGTCAACTTTGCGATCGATCCCAAACTTCGGTTCGCGACATTCGCCATGTTGATCGGAAGTTTCCTGGAAGGACTCTCGGCCTTCGGAGCCGACCAGGTCGCCGT
>CALDJX010000059.1 GCA_937899075.1 uncultured Planctomyces sp.
AACCGCGCTGTGAAATCCGCCCGCCGCCTGCTTTGTTATCTAACCGCCGTATGCAAGGTTGCCGCTGATCGTTCCCGGTTCGCCGGCTTTCACCGTCGCCACCGAAATCCGACCGAAGTAATTCCGCAGGTTGAAATAGGCCGACGCCAGTTTGTAATGCAGAACGACGCTGTCGAGGCCGAGCTGCAACGCTTTCTCGTAAGACCGGGCGGCCAGAGCAAACCGGTTCTCGGCCAGATAGATGTTTCCAAGCTGGTAATGATCCGGTCCGCTGTCCGGGTTCAGCTTGATCGCCTCGCGGTAATACTTCCGAGCGTTCTCGTGGTCGTCCTGGTTGTACGCCGCTTCGGCCAGCATGTGGTACGTTGGAAAGTCGTGCCGGTACTTCAGCAGCGGCTCCAGCGTGTCGGTGACGGCCTTCCATTTCTCTCGCGAGTAATAAACTTCAGCGAGCAGTTGCCCGGCTTCCACATGATCGGGAGCCAGCTTGAGGATCTCCGTGAGCAGCTTTTCACTCTGCTCCGGCTGCTTCGCGTAGCGATAAGCCCTTGCGAGATACAGCTGGTACGAAGTTTGTTTTTCGTCGGCTTCGACAGCTGCCTTCAGAGACTTGATCGCGTCTTCGTACTTGCCACGAAACAGCGAATTGCGACCTTGTTCGTAAAGAGTCGCCGCATCGACCTGAATTGATGCCGCAGGATCGGGCTTCTTTTTTGACTCGACAGGAATTGCTTCTTCGCCAGCGAATGTCAATTGTGTAAAGCCTGCGATCAGGCACGCTGCCATGGTGAATCGATCAGTCATGTTAAGTCTCCACAAGCCGTTGTGTGGTTGGTTTTAAAAGTGCGTCGGACGTCGTCGCTGGCCATTGACTGTTCTTACAGTCGGTAAGTCTTGATCCAGGTGATCTGATCCTGGGCTTTCTTGAGCAGCGGGCCTTCCGGGAAGTTGTTGATGTAATTGGTGTAGGCATCCATCGCCTGGACCCATTCGCCGAGTTGTTCGTAATTCTCGGCAATGGCTGCCTGAGCCTGTCCGGCCTTCGCACTTCGTCGGTAGTTGCGGAAGAACGTCTGGTAAGCGGCGATGGCTTTGGCATGTTCTTCCTGACCTTCCAGATAGCTCGCCATGTTCCAGCTCGCGTCTTCGGCGACGGCCGTGCCGCTGTACTGTCTGACGATTTCTTCCCACGTCGACATTGCTGCTTCTGAATCCTTCAGCCGCTGATCATAAATCTCAGCCATTTGAAGCAGTGCATCGTCAGCCTGATCAGCCGCCGGCACGCTGGCCGCCTGCCGGAAGCTGGCGACCGCTTTACGCAAAGCCGCGTTGATCTTGTCCTGTCGGTCGGCAAGTTGAGCGGCGGACAGGACCTCTTCCTGCTGCATCGCCCAGTTCGATGCGTTCAGCGTGTTCGCCGCCGCAAACTGCAAAGCCTGCCCGGCGAAGTACGCTTCCTTGTTGGCAGCTTCGTCGCGTTTGCCTTCTTTCTTCAAAGCCGTGACCAGTTCGTTGTTACGTGTGATCTGTCGGCGGCTGTTGTCCTGAGCAACTGCGTATGCCTGCTTCTGGGCGATCTCCTTGGCGATTTCCTGTGACTTACCACGGTCGACGACCGCCAGACGATCAGCTTCACTGACATAGCTGGTCCCGACGAGCAGCAATGCATCATCGGCCAACGGACTTTGTGGATAGCTTTCGGCTGATTGCAGCAATGCCGTGCGAGCCAGTTCGGTCTCACCCAGCTCCAGATAGATTTGTCCGATCTCGAACAGCGAGTCGTCGGCGAGATGACTGTTCGGCCAGTTCTTAGCGACCTTGCGGTACTCGATGATCGCCTTGACCGGGTTCGTCAGTTCGGTTCGAATAATCGCTGCCACCTGGAACTGAGCATCGAACGCCTTTCGCTGCCCGGCTTCGTCGATCACTCCCTGAAAACGATCGAGAGTTTTCAGAACTTCGATGCGTCGCGTTGCTTCAGCGACTCGACCATCTTTCGGGTAGGACTGCTGAAAGTCCGCGTACGCACCCATCGCTTCCTGCCAGAGACTCAAGTTGATCGTGCACTCAGCGATCGACCAGCGAGCTTCGGTCGTCCACGTTCCAGTCGGAAACTCGTCGATGACTCGACGGTAGGCGGCCATCGCGTCTTCCCAGACTTCGTTCGTCTGGTGAATCTGCCCGATCATTGTGAGTGACTGCCCGGCGTTCTCGTGCGACGGAAAGCTGTCGACAAACGTCTGCAACACATGCAGAGACTCGATCCAGCGTTTGTCGTTCTTCAGTGCGACCGCGATCTGATAGATCGTGTTCTGCAGATCGGTATCGTGACCGCCGCGTGCGAAGTTCAATTCCAGGAAGGCTTCCGCGGCTCGTAATGGCTGACCGAGTTGCTGCCACGTCTGAGCGATTCTCAACGCAGACTGGTCGGCCAGTTGGTGCGTCGGGTAGTGAATTTGAATGTCGTTCCAGACGGTGATGGCATCATCGTGGTAACTTCGAGCGACCAGTTCTTCGCTCACGCCCCACAGCATGTCTGGAATCGTGCCGATCTGCGGGTGGTCGTGGAAAAGTTCAGCAACTCGCTGCAGTTCGGTCGTCGCTCGGACAAACTGACCTCGAGCGAGCGTTGGGCTCGACGCCGCGATAACTCGTGCCTGAGTCAGAAAGCTGGTCGCAATCTCCCATTGAGCCTGATGCCGGATGGCTGTCTCATCAGGAAACGCGACGATGATCGCTTCCAACTCGTCGCGCGCCGTTTTGAATCGGCTGGCGATTTCGCTGAGCAGTTCTTCTCGATCAAGTTCTGCATGACGAATCCCGACCGACGCCCACGCCAACCAATCACGAGCGACATCCTGACGAATCTTCGGAATGTCGATGTCCGTCGGGTTGTCGGTGAGGAACGTGCTGGCCAGTTTCGCGGCGCGGTCCCATTGACCAATCTCGCGCCAGTGATTGACGACGACAAATATTTCGTCACGAGCCTGGTCGGCCGTCTTCGACTCGGAGTATTTTTTTCGAATCGTCTGCAACGCTGTGTAAACAGCGTCGAGTACTTTCTGTTGTCGAGCCAGCTCCGCGTCCGAAAGCACGGAAACGGTCGCTCCTTCCTGTTGCTGACCCGGCGCTTTTGCCTGCCCGCTTGAGTCTCCCGCTGCTGTAGCGCCGGTCCGTGACCAGATCGTCTTGTCGCGAAGCATTGCCACCTGCTGAGCTTGACGGTCGAGTTGAGTCCGTACCGCAGCCAACAGGCGAGCGTCAGAATCACTGCGGAATCGATCAACCTCGCCGCCTTCAAACGCGAATCCACCGCCTCCGACTCCACGCGATTGCCCGGCAGCATCCAAAGTCAGTTTGGAAAAGTCTTCTTCCGCAGCCTTGTCGGCGGGCTTGGGTTCACGGGCCGCGGCTTCCAGACTCGCGACAGATTGATTCGTCAGAGCCGGCGATTTCGCACCAAAGCCTTGAGGTGTTGCGGACGTTGGATGCGGAGCGCTCAGGGGCGCCATCGACGACGATACACTGGGTTCTTCCAGCGCGACCAAACTTCCCAGTAGCTCGCGGACTTTGATCTGCTCGTCATAGTTTCCGCCGCTCACGGAAGTCTTTTCGGTGATTGCCAATGCGGCCAGAATCGTCCGGGCATGATCCGGCAGGACTTTACCCAACTGGCAAATCGCCTGAGCAAATTCCAACCGTTCGGGAGAACTCAGCGGGAGCTTCAGAGCAAGCAAAGCAGCGTAGGTTGAATCCGCAACGTCCCACGCATAGAGAGCTGCATATTCGTGAGCGATCGCCATGATTCGGCCAATCGCGATCTGTGCGGCAGGCCGCTGCTGGTAGTCAGCGATCACTTTCTGCCACGCCGCCTGAGCCACTTTGAACTCGTCGCTTAACGCTGCGGGCGGTTGAGTGTCTTCCGGCTTTGCCGCGTCCCATTTCTGCAGAGCATCGGAGGCACGGGTGTGCAACGCGGAAGCGCGAGCGATCGCTGCTCGTTCAGGGTAAGTCGACCGGCCCGGAAATTTTTGCTTGAGCGAATCGAGCTTCGCCGCGAACTGCTCGAAGTCTGCATAAATTTGAGCGGCGATCAGCCAGGCTTGCTGCTGCTCGAATCGTTTTCCGACGACGAAGATTCCATCCGCCGCCGTGGCCGCTCGTTCGCTGGTGGGGTGATCGGTGACGAACTTCTTCAGCGCGGCAATTGCTTCGTTAAACGCCGGAGTCAGGACAATCTTCTTCTGGCCGTCGTGAGTTTGGAGCTGCTTTGCCAATTGCCGTTCGGCGATCTGACGCTTGAGTGCTGCCAGTTCGAGTTCGGCTTCTTCGTCCAGGTCTTCGCTCGCTGGTTCTGCTTTCACCTTGATCGCCGCTTCCGCCACGTCTTCGAATTCGAGCGCGAGGTAGTGATCGACGATCAGAATCCGCAACGCGCGAACGTCAGCCAGCAGCGGATCGCCGGCTCCGAGGCTTCCCGCCAAACGGTAGCACTCTTCCAACGCCAGGCGAGATCCAGCGTCGAGGGCTCGCGCGACTTGAAAACCGTTCGAGACCGTCTGGCCGTGAGACTTTAGAATCTGATTGAACCGCAACCTGGCCACAGCCAGTCTCGCCTGACGTTTGGTCGCTGGCGGCAGGCCGGTTGCAAACGTCTCAAACGCCGTTTCGACAACAGTGTCATGCCCGGCCGCTGACCATTTCTGTAGATGCGCGGCCAGCTTTTGCAGCGACACGCTGGCCACTGCCGGCCTGAGCTGCACGGCTTCGGCCAGTTCTTTGAGAATGGTCGTTTGAGTGTCGGACAGCTTTGCATTCTTAACGCCCTCGCCGGAATTGACATTGGCGTCGAACGCTCGAGCGGCATCGGCCATCAGCAGGTCAACGTGCTTGAGTAATTCTGCCGGACGGATGTCTGCCTCAGGGGTGATTTCCAGCAGCAACATTTCCTGAGCAATCGCTGCCAGCCTTTTCGCGTCTGGCTGACTGATTGCCGACAGTTCTGCCAGAACTCGATCAACCGCCTCGTGAGCACGTGCGACTGATTTGGCATCGGCATTTGCCACCAGAACTCGGGAGGCGAGGCCGAGTGCCCAACCGTGTGCCGCTTTGAAGGTTCTGATCTTCGTCGGCCACTGCACGGATTTCGTATGGTCAAGAATGTGATTGGCCAGTTCCGCCTGAATAAACCACGCGGGCGACGCTGGATGGTCTTTGTTGATCAGGTCCGCCGTGTCAGAAACGGCCTGCAATGATGCCGGCATCGGAGAGGTTTCGGCAGGAATCGTTCCCGCCGCGACCGCCGCTTGCACATCAGCAATCGCCAGTTGCCGCTGCAGATCCAGCAGGGTGATCATCAGATTGCCATGCTTCACCGGCGTTTCGAACGCGACCAGTCGTTTGAGCCCGTCGATGGCCGCCGCTCGGGCGCCCCGCTCGAAATAGTGGCTCTTGAAGTGGTCGCCCAGATCCTTAACCACCGCCGTGACGTCGGCAGCTCCTTTGAGTTTTCGCACTAGTTCGGCGGCCGCATCGAGAGCCTTCAGATCCGCGGCGCTCAGTCCTGCATCATTTGCGGGTGGAGCCTGTCGCCGCGTGACGTTGAGATAAGCAAAGATCAATGACCGCCGAGCTTCCAGCTCCTTCGGGTGTCCAACGTTTTCAGAAATCCATTTGGCCATGGCATCCGGGCCGACGATCGTTTCGCCCATGTCACGGTTGATCTGTTCGTATTCGAACTGAGCTTCGGCTTCGTCGACTCGCTTCTGTGAGGCGGCGATCACGACGCTGGCGGCTTCGGGCAGCTTCAGATCGCGGATCATTTTCAGGCCGGTCTGCGCCGCAGCGTACCCACGAATCGCCAGGTACTTCTTTTCGAAATGCTCGGTCAGCGTCTTCGCCAGCGCGATCTGATCGGCGGGATCGACAAAGGCCTTCACGGCAAACGCTGCGGCCGCGAGTGCTGACTTATCGTGGTCGTTCAGTTCGGCGTCAGGCCGCGGACCGATCGGAGGCCGCGAGGCCGCCAGAAATTTTTGCACGCTGTCACGCAGAGCCAGCCGTGCTCGCCGAGCAGCACTCAACGAATTGTTCTTTTCAATCCACGCCGCAACGTCCGCAACTACGTCGGTGCCATGCTGCAGTCGGTAAAGCAGAACTTCCAGGGCGGCGAGCGGTCCCTCGGGTGAGTCTTTTGCGTCGGTCGAGATTTTCTGCAGTTCTGCCAGTCCGACTTTCGTCGATGCTCCACCGACCGCAATCCCGGCTCGGGCTTTCAGAAGTCGGTAAGTCAGCGTGCTGGAAATCTCCGGATTCTGAATGCTCAATTCAGTCAACACAGCCAGCGCTTCGGAGCCTTTTCCGTCAAGCAGTTCAACCTCGGCCTGCAGCAGTCGAACTTTCTGCAACTGGTCATCGGACAACGACGACCTCGTGTGCAACGCGGCCAGTTCGGCGCGAGCGGTCTTTGACAGGCCTTGTTCAACCATCACTGCCGCAAGCCGAATTCGACTATCAACGCTGGTGATTCGCCCTTCGAGCGCTGTCACCATCCGACGGGCGTACTCATGGTTCGGAGCGAGCTTCAACAGATTCCGCCAGGAAGCCAGCGACTGATCCAACTCGCCCAGTTGAAACTGAGCCTTGCCCAGCAGTAACCACACGTCCGGATTTTTCTGATCGGTCTGCGACGCCGTCGAGGCAAAAATTCGAGCCTCGTCAAACCGTTCGGCCTGGTACGACTCGCGAGCGTTCGTCAGGGCAGTTTCTGCATCAGACTGAGCCTGCAGACTGGCGACGGAAGAAAGCAGAAGGCAACCCGTCAGGGCCACGATCGTCAGCTTGCAAAAGCGACTCATGCGACGTCTCCTGAATAGCGGAGGTTAAACGGCTGAGCGAAAGCCTCGACATGCTAAAGGGCATTCCGATCCAACGTGTCAGGCGGCTGTAAAACTGTTGTCAGAAATATGTCAAAACCGCTCGCCGCAGTTCTTCATTCTGCGGCGACAGCAAGCACGGCGACGGCAACTCCACCAGAAGTACTGACGTCCCGTTACCCGGCAACGATTGTGGCGGGCAGATCCTTAGACCCGAATATTTAGATTCGAGACTTCAAGCGACAGAGTATCAGCTTTTGGCTGAATCCTGCCCACAGGCCACCGGAGTGAAATCGCAAATGCGAGTCGGGACAAATCAACACCCGGCTTTAGCATCATCCTTCGTACCGATGGAAATTCCAGCAGACTATGTACAGTTACTATCCACCTGCTGATTGTGGTTCGTCAAAACCGACCGACCTCAACATGCAGGAATGCCACAATGCCTGACTCAAAACGATCGCCGCATTTCTTCAGCCGAACTCGACATTGCTGCTCGACGTCGTGATGCTGCGAGTCGTTCGTGAGGGCGTATTCAGCCTGACGAAAAAAACGAAAGCACAGGATTTCTCGAACGCTGACCCCGGCGACCCGATCAGGTAGCGGGAAACCAGAGCACCGGCCAGAACTCTTTACTTGACTGCGATATTCAGTTCCCGGATCGATGCATCGGTCGTCCCGAAAAGATTGAAATCCGACCATCGACTCCGACAGTCCACGGCTCCACGCCGCGAGGGATTGCCCCGATGTCAGGTTGCCCTTTGTCAGCGTCGCGCAATGGGTCGGGCCACTCGGAAGGAACAACGAGCCCCGCATCGATGGCCGGACTGTCGGGCTGAAGCCGCAGATCGCTCGCCGCGTTCGCGTCATTCGGCAAATGCATCAGCTTCGGATCGACGAAGCGATCATGCGTAGTCCAGCCTTGCTCGTAGCTGTGTTTGCTCTGCTCAAAAAGCGGCGAGGTACGAAACTTCGCGAAAACGTCCTTCGCGGACGGCCCATCATCAACGCCCCACAACACATTGGCTCCCTCGCGAAGATGTCCCGCTTCTTTGATGGCGACAAAACCGGCGCCAGGGATACCTCGCTTCTGAACAAAGATATTGTTGAAGACATCACGTTCGTTGTGCCTGAGCCCAACCGCCCCAAGTCCAAACAGAAAATGGCCGCGAAAGACCGGCGACTGTCGCAGGAATGTGTTCTGGTAAAATTTCATCACCGGATAAACGGGGCTGCCGTGATCGCTCAGAAGATGCCCTTCAGCATGCAGGAACTCGCCACTCGGATCCGCTTCCTGCGGCAACTGATACGGCACGCCGGCACGCGTATCGATCACATTGCGGAAGACATAAACGCCAGAGCCTGGCAGGTGTTCGGGAGGGGATGCTTTTAGCTCAATTTCGTGCTGCTGAAAGACGCCGAGACAGGCACCGATCCGATTCTGGTAAATGTAGATCGAGTGGTCACGCAGCTTCGCGCCACACTCCAGTCCGTCATCGTTGAAGTGGTCGATCAGGCAGTGATGCATTCGCAGGTTCTTCGCGTATCGCAAGAACGCAAAGTCGTGATCGTCTGTGAATTCGCAGGCCGCAAATTCAATGTCCTCGTTGAGCGGTTGGTTGTTCTGCAGGACGATCTGATACGAAGCCGTGCCGAGATACTTCATGTGAGCACGCCCGCTCCACGGAGCGGCCAGCCCTCGAAATGCCGAATTCGAAACTTTCAGTTTCTGCGTCGCATTCACGAGCAAACCAGGAAAACCACCGTAAACCGTCAAATGATCGAGTTCCACGTCTTCCGATCCATAAACGTGAATCATCGGACTGCCGGTAGCTCCACGCAGAGTCAGGTCAAGAATTCGCACACGATTGATCCCGCTGATTCGAAGAACGTCGCCGCCAAAACCGACGGCGACCACCAGCGGAGTCTTTCGCGGATCTGTCTCGCCCCGATAGGCCCGGTCGCCCAGGCCCGGCATTGAGTGATGAGCTAACCTTGCGTGAATGCGTCCCGTGTCGCGGTTGAACCAAAGTCCCGGCCCGCAGTAAATGCCGGTGCTGCGGTCATTCTTGTCGGACAGCCAGAACTCGTTAGTCGCACGCAGACCGGACAAATGACGATAACCATGCAGCGGTACCATCGATTCGCCAAAGTGCCCGAGAGCGATGGGCCGCTCGTCCTCTTTGCTCCACATCGGTTCCCACGAACCTGACAGAAACTGATGCGGGACGCGACGATCGTTCAGCTCATGATACGTACGAGTTGAAACGAACTCTCCCGGAGCACCATCAGTAAACGGTTCCCAGCTCGAAGCCGGCTCTTCGAAGAATTCACGAAGTCCCCCGTCGATGGTGACTGACTCGCCTGGATACGACCGAATTGTGATCGGAGCATCGGTTGTGCCAGATTTACTGAGCACTGGCCGCTCGTAAAAGGTACCGCCTCGCAAATAAAGCGTGTCGCCAGGTTTGAGTTGTCGCAGAGCATGCCGAAGCGTCTTCCAGGGTTGAACTTCAGAACCGGCGTGAGCATCGTCGCCGAGCTTCGAATCGACGAATCGCGACGGCCCATTGCCAAGTGTCCGCAACGGTGTCTCCGGTACAGTCCTCATGGCAGTATGGGTCCGCACTTCCGCCGCGGTCAGCCAATCGCAAAACGGTGACAAAAGTAGAAGAGCAAGGCCGGAAATTGCGGCGACGCATTTTGACTTCATCGTTTGTTCCTTAATGGCTGACAAAGAACTGAATCGAGAGGCACCCGGCAAACTGCATGTAATGTTCGCCAGATGGTCGTAATCAACTCGGATTGCCAATCGAGTGAATCATGGATGGCCGATTTGTCGATGCGTTTTGAACTATGTTGTTTCGTTTTTGCTGCCGCAAGCGGATTCAGGTTCTTGTGGCATTGGTCCTTCACGCATGGTTTAGAGCGACGTCGATCCAGGGAAAGAGTTTCCAAAGAGGTATAACCGTTGGGGCGTTTCATCCTGGGCAGCGAATCAATGATTGGATGAGCTGGCGACGTCTTCTATTTTCAGGACGCCCCAGCGGTTTTGGACCTGCTGGTTGGAGCCGTCATCTGCAAGTTGTGACAGTTCGAACTGTCCGATCGCAGAAGGTCGATCTTCTGGGGTTCTTTATCGGAGTCCTCTTGTTTTTTGGATTCGACATTGCAGCTCGTTAAAAAGCTGGGGCGGGGCGGACCTTCCAGAACGCAGAATGCGACCCGACTTTAAGGCACCTGTAGAGAATTGCCGGGCAGTCGGTGGAAGACGATTGACTCGTACGCATTTTTTTCACCGGCTTCGTACAGGCAACCGAAAGCGTTCGGTGGTAGCGTCACCAGGCAGGAGTATGCGGCGGGGCCTTCGTGCAGAACTCGAGCGATCGGCCAGGTGGTTCCGTCGTCGAAGCTGGCGCGGACAGTCATTTTGACTCGGCCTTTTTCGCTGGCCGGATTGGAGAAGAGCAGCACGCCCGGCTTTGTCGGCCTCAACCAATTGAGTCGGATGATGCTTCCCTGACAGACTGGTTCGATCAGACGTGGAGCGTCGACGGGCGATGACCAGGTCACGCCTCCATCATTGCTGACAGAATGCGTGCGGCGTTTGCGACCGAAGTACGATCGCATATTCATCAGCAAAGCGCCCGTGCCTTCGGCGATTTCCACCACCTGACATTCGTTCGTTTTCGGGCGGATCGTGCCACCCAGTTGCCACGTCTTTCCATGATCGTCGCTATGAATTGAGTGAGCGCCGAACTCAAAGCCTCCGCCTTGGAGTTGGCCGTTGGGATCGTCGTAGCTGTGGTCGCACGGAATGACGAGCCGCCCTTGATGAGGCCCATGCTTGATCTGAATGCCGACGCCAGGGCCTGTCGCGTACCAGCCCCAGTTTGGATCTTTGGTGGTCTTTGTAATTTCCGCAGGAGCCGCCCACGTCTGACCATCGTTCAGGCTATGACTGACCCAGACGGTGCGGGTCGATTTTGACTTCTTCTTAATGATGTCGGATTCGTGGTCCGTGCCCAGATTGTGAGTCAGCAGCAGCCAGATTGTTCCCGTCGATTCATCGACGACCGGACACGGATTTCCGCATGTGTGACCGTCGTCGTCCCACAGGACAATGTGGTCGCTCCATGTTCTGCCCTCGTCGAAGGATCGCTTCAAAAGCAGGTCGATGTTGCCGGCATCTCCTCTCCCCGATTTTCGTCCTTCGCAAAAAGCGAGTAATGACCCCTTCATCGTTCGAATGACCGACGGAATTCGATAGGTGTGATACGCACCTTCGCCGCTTTTCCAGACCGTCGTCTTAAACGTATCGGCCGCCTCCGCACGGACTGTCAGAACGCAAAACAGAACCAGAAACAGGGACCGTCGGTGTGCTGCCATAATGATGAAGTTTCCTGTTTACACTCGAAGAAAATTCGGCATGAGCAAGAGCACGTAGGGCATGACAAGCGGAGCGCCGGCATAACAGAGTTGGAAGCCATTCCGAATGGTATGCCGGCGCTCCGCTTGTCATGCCCTACTCATCCCGAAGCCGCTGTCCTACGGTGCGAAGACGAACTCGGGCGAGTTCATCAGAGCCCAGAGCATGTCTTCGAAACGTTCCCGCCACGCAGAGGTGAGTCGCTTTGTTGGCGCGTCGCCCAGGTTGACTATTTCATGAGTGTCAACCTGCAACGTGTTGGCGTCCGGGTGGAGGTGGTTGGACCAACCGACTCCAGTTCGCAGCATCGGTAGTGGCGGTAGCGGTTTGTTGAATTCTTCCTGGTTGATTCGTTCGGTGTAGCCTTCGCTGAGCAGTTCGACAAACATCGCTCGTTCTTCACTGTCGGGTTTTCGAGTTAAGGTTCGGATGAAGACGGCGTTGATCAGTTCGCTGGCTGGCAGATTTTTGAGAGCCAGTTCTGTGAATTCGCTGTCGTCGGAAAGTCGAGTGAATCGTCGTCCGAGCGTGCCGTTGGCGATGATGGCCGGCTGCAGAACGGTGGCCGCTACTTCGCGAATCGTCAGCGGGCTTTGTCGAGAACTCCGCCATCCGAAAGTTTCCAGCGTGCTGACGAAAGGGGCGGCATGTGGCAGCGTCAGGCTCGGTCGATCTCGTTCGTTGGACATGGACGAGAACATCCAGGCTCGACGGGGAATTCCCAGATTCAACGAGTTCTTGATTTCGCGGCTGCCGTCGATGTCGATGTTCATGTCGCCCGCTCGGAAGTTCTTGCCTGACGTGGCGAATAACGAATCCACGAGCTGTTCAGCGGTGAGGCGTTGCCGTACCGGCGCCGCGAAAAGTTCAGCGGGAGTGTCGTCATCGGCCGCGGCGATCTGACGTTGATAAGTGTGCGAATTCAGAATCACTCTGGCGACATGCTTGATGTCATAACCGCTCAGGACGAACTCGCGAGCGAGGTATCGCAGCAGATCAGGATGGCTCGGCTCTTCAGTCTCCCAGTCGTCCATCGAGAGGACCAGGCCTCGTCCGAGATACCGATGCCACAAACGGTTGACCAGAACTTCTGCGAATCGTTCGTTGTGAGGTGAGGTGACTCGAGCAGCAAGTTCTCGTCGCGAGTCGTCCGGTGAAAGCAGGATGCCGTCTGGGATTGAACTTCCAACTTTCTCGGCGAACGGCCACTTCGCTGAGATCGGTTGATCTGCCTTCAGACTGACTTTGACCAGTTCGGAATTGGACAGCCCCCCGGGGATCGTGCTGCTCTTCGGAACTTTCTGCGGGCTTCGCTTCAGCATCGCGGCGATGCTGAACAGGTCCTCCTGGGCGAAGTCGTGGTAGGGGGCGTCGTGACAGCGTGCGCATTTCATTTCGAGAGCCAGGAATCCCTGACCGATGATGTGAGCTTTCGCGGCGAAGGGTGCGTCGTTCTGCGACGCCATCTCGAAGCCGGCCGGACCACCGAACTGGGCGCTGCCTTCCATTGAAATCAGCTCGGTCGCAAACCGGTCGAACGGTTTGTTGTCGAGGAACGATTCGAAAATCCACCAGCGAAACGGCCCGGTGTTATTCAGTGTTGGATTGATGATGTTTGGATTCTCGGCGAGCACGTCCTGCCAGTAGCCAACCCAGTGATCAGCCCAGCCGGGATGCTCCAGCATCCGGTCGATGAATCTGGCACGCCGGGTTGACGACTTGTCGGCCATAAATTCTTCGACAAGTTCAGGCGACGGCGGAGTTCCGATCAGGTGAAGCGAAACTCGCCGCATGAAAGTCCAGTCGTCGCACAGCGGTGCCGGAGTCACTCCCTCTTTCTGAAGTCTTGCCAGAATGAATCGATCGATGGCGTTGCCGAGCGACGTGTCCGTCTTCACGTCTGGAAGCTGAACTTCCGGTTTGTCGCCTGCAACTTGAATCGCAATCTGGTGCCGCTGGTTCCAGTAGTGTCGTTCAGCGTCGCCGACTTCCCGACGCTTCTGCTGATCCATCATCACGTAGTCGTTTCGACGCTGACGTTCGTACGCTTCCCAGCCTCGATTGGTCATGGGAATGTCGAGCTTCGTGCTGAGCACTCGGAACGGAGTGGCTTCGTTCTTTGATGCTTTCGTGTTCTTATCAGAGGACGCTGAAACTGGCGCGAAGCTGACGCTTGTCTCGCCAAACTCGACGCGGCGCGTCTGGCCACCAGCGTGCACTTCGAATTGAAATTCGTGATCGTTTCCGTCGAGTTCTACTTCGGCCATTCGCTCGATCGCTCCGGGATAGAGCTGTCGCGAACCGGGGGCCAGCTTGCTTTCGAGTTCGTACATTTGACCGTGGCCGCCGCCGCGATGGCCACGTTTCGGAGTCTCGACGACCAGCTTTCCGTCGATGAACAGTCTTCCGAAACGCAATGTGCGAACCAGGAAGTTGTACTTGCCTGCCGGAAGTTTCATCACGCTGCTGGCTCGCAGGATGAGCGGGTTGCCTCGGTCGATCCGCAACGCCTTTGATGAATAGCGATGTGGAGTTGCGAAGAAGGCGAACGCCGGTTCCTTCCAGAATTCCGTGGGCTCCGGAAGCGTGGCGGGCCACGTTGGGGAATCGGGAATTTCCTCGATGACTTCGACGAGGACCTCATCACGCGGCGGAGCTGACTGCGGCATCGGCGGCGCTGGCGGCTTGGGGAAGTACGGAACTCGAACCATGAAACGTTCGGGCTTGAGAGCTTTGCGGTAGATGGCGACCTCGTCGAGTTGCCCATCGAACGAGCTGCTCGCTCCCATGGCCATCGATGATCCGATCCAGAGTTGGTCATCATCGACGACAGGTGCTCGATCGGTCGCTCCACCTAAATCCCAGACACCAGGGACCGGCCGGCCATCCACGTAGCCGACGAGGCTGTCGGCCTTGCCGAATTCATAGGTCAACGCGATATGGTGCCAGCCTTTGTCGACCGTGAAACCTTCTTTCGACGTCCATCGGTGCCAGTCGCCAGGAGATTCTTTGTCGGCGCGAGTTCGGAACAGAAAACTGAGCACAGCGTCCGGCCCTTGACCCTGCAGCCTCAGCGAGTAGTTATGGTTCTCTCGTGAAAAGCCTCTCTCGTACGTGCGGCCTTTCCCGACAACGTACATGTACCGGGCACCGCCGAACGGGTCGGGTTTCACCCAGGCTTCGATGGTGATTGCGTCACCTTTGTCGAAGTCGAGCAGACTCTTTTCGCCGGGGTCGGTCACCTTGATGACGCCGACCTTTGACGACATCTCGATCGATCGGTTCTCGACAGCGAACAACGGAGACGTCGATCGGGGTGGGCCGGCCTGATCGAACTTCACATCGCCGACAACATTTGTGTTGGGAATCGGCTGCGTGCCGAAAGTGGTCGGCTGTCCGGCTTCCTTTCCGTCAAAGTTCCACCACAGGACGGGCGAGTCTTCTTTGACGAGTCTTGACCAGGCTGACTCCTGGGCCTCGACCGGCGACACGCAAAGTGAAACGGCGGTCGCGCTGGCCAGGAGACAGCAGATGCGAAGTGACTTTTTCATATTGAGAAACCCAATGGCAGGTGCGTATCGGCGAACCAGATGATCGTCGAGTGGAGGGTCCCTCAGTCTACCAGAGCGGCTTTCTCGGGGGAACGTTCCGAGTTGGTGGAGGCCGCTCGGTCTGTGCGCTATCCTCGGTCAATCAGACGGCGCGACGCACGTGCTGTTCAGGACTTCTGAGAAACAACCGGAGAACCCCAGGATGAATCGTGCCGTTGCGTTGCCATGCTTTCTGCTGCTGATGCTGGTCGGTTCGACTCTGCACGCGGCCGAGCGAAACATCATTTTCTTCATCACCGACGACGAGAGTCCCACACTCGGGTGCTACGGGGACAAAGCGGCGGTGACGCCCAGTATTGATGCCGTCGCTGCTGACGGCACCGTTTTTTTGAACGCGTTTGCGACGACGGCCAGTTGCAGCGCCAGTCGTTCGGTCGTGATGTCCGGTCTGCACAACCATCGAAACGGCCAGTACGGCCACGCTCACGCCTTCCACAAGTTTGCATCGTGGCACAATGTCGTGAGTCTGGCTCTGCCCCGAGTTATCGCCAACGCTGGTTACCGGACGGCGCAAATCGGAAAATACCATGTTGCGCCTGAAGAAGTGTTTCGATACGAGAACTATCTCAAAGGCGACGGACGCAACGCCGTTCACATGGCCAACGCCTGTAGCGACTTCATCAATGACAAAGAAGACGATCGTCCGTTCTTCATTTACTTCGGAACGAGCGATCCTCACCGAGGCGGCGGCAAAGATAATACTTCGAAGCTCGAACTGAAGGCCGACCTGTTCGGGAACAAGCCGAACGATGGCTCGCACAAAGGCGTCGAAGAGGTCATCTACGACCCGGCCGACGTGATCATCCCTCCGTTCATGACTGACACGCCGGAGACCCGGGAAGAACTGGCTCAGTACTACCAGTCGTGCGCGAGGATTGACCAGGGAGTCGGGCGGCTGGTCGAAATTCTCAAAGAAGCCGGCCTGTACGACAAGACTCTGATTGTCTTCACATCAGACCACGGCATGGCCTTCTCAGGAGGAAAGACGACTGTTTATGAAGCCGGCCTGAACGTTCCGTTCGTTGTGCGAAACCCGTACGAGAAGAATCGCGGCGTCCGCTCGGAAGCCCTGATCAGCCACATCGATATCACGCCGTCGCTGCTCGACTTTGCCGGCGGGCTGGATAAGAAAACCAACGCGCCGAAAGACATGGTCAACGCAGACAAGTACTGGAAAGATCGCGGCGAGAATCTCAAAGAAAACCGCGGGCCGAAACTGACCAGCTATCAAGGGAAATCATGGATCGAAGTCGTCGGGAAGTCTGACGGTGAGCACTGGGATTCAATCTTCGCCTCACACACCTTCCATGAAATTCAGATGTACTACCCGATGCGGGTTGTGCGGGACAAAAAGTACAAACTCATCTGGAACATCGCTCACCCGCTGCCGTACCCGTTTGCGTCTGACTTGTGGGCAGCGTCGAGCTGGCAGGCTCAATTCAAAAAGGGGATGGACGCGCCGTACGGCCGCAAGACCGTCGGGCAGTACATCCATCGTGCGGAGTTCGAGTTGTTCGACATCGAAAAAGATCCCGAGGAAGGTCACAACCTCGCCCTCTCAACTGAGTACGCAGACATTCTTGAAGAGTACAAAGCGAAGTTGAAGGCTTACCAGAAGGAGATGCAGGACCCGTGGATCATGAAATGGGACTACGAATAGGGCCTTTCGCGAGACGGGTATGACAAGCGAAGCGCCGGCACACCAACAGCATGATTTTAGCCAGGGATCGGCAAAATGATTTGAGCCACGGATCGGCACGGATTCACACGGATGTCTGGGATGCTTCAAAAAGCTAACTGTGCTTATCAGTGTCATTCCGTTGCTCTTTTCCTTGGTTCAAAATTCTCGCGTTGAGTCAGAGATTTTTCTATGAGATTACAGTTGCCCGCTTACCGGTTGTTACTTTGCGTTGCGTTGTTTCTCTCGCCTTTCGTGGCGGCTTCTGACTTCGCAAACGCAGCCGACTCTGCCACGAAACGGCCCAACATCCTGTTTGCGTTTGCCGATGACTGGGGACGTTATGCCAGTGCGTATGCAAAGATTGAACCGGGCGGGCCGAGCGACATTGTCAGCACTCCGAACTTCGATCGCATCGCCAGTGAAGGCGTACTGTTTCGAAATGCGTTTGTGAATGCTCCGTCGTGTACTCCGTGTCGAAGCTCGCTGTTGTCCGGTCAGTATTTCTGGCGAACCGGTCGTGCTGCGATTCTGCAGGGCGCAGTCTGGGACGGCTCTGTCCCCTCGTACCCGCTGATGCTCAACGAGGCTGGTTACCACATTGGTCACACGTACAAAGTCTGGAGCCCCGGCTCGCCAGCGAACGCGCCGTACGGTGCCGCGGAGTTTGCGTACAACAAGCACGGCTCTAAGTTCAATGGATTTTCGCAACGGGTGAGCGGTGCTGACAACATCGAGCTGGCGAAGAATGATTTGCTCGAAGAAGTGCGAGGGAACTTCCGTGATTTCCTGGCTGCACGAAAGAATGGCGAACCGCTTTGTTACTGGTTTGGCCCGACGAATTGTCACCGCACGTGGATTCAAGGATCCGGCGCGGAACTATGGGGACTTAACCCGGACGATCTGAAAGGGAAGGTGCCGTCGTTCCTGCCTGACGTCCACGTGGTGCGTGAAGACTTTGCCGATTACCTGGGTGAAGCGATGGCCTTTGACGCGGCCTTGGGAGTGCTGATCGAAGAACTCGATCGAATCGGCGAACTGGACAACACGCTGATCGCCGTCAGTGGGGACCACGGCATTCCTGGTTTTCCAAACGGGAAGTGCAACCTCTACGACTTTGGAACCGCTGTGCCGCTGGCGATCCGCTGGCCGGGTAAAGCGCCTGCCGGCCGAGTCGTTGACGACTTCGTTTGCCTGCCGGATCTCGCTCCGACATTTCTGGAAGTTGCGAGTGAGAAACCGCTTGACGTGATGACGGGACGAAGCCTCGTCAGCGTGCTGACTTCTGAGAAAAGCGGACAGGTCGACAAGTCGCGAGACGCGGTCATCGTTGGTCGGGAACGTCACGTCGCCGCCGCTCGAACCGGAAACCTTCCGTATCCTCAGCGAGCGATCCGCACGAAAGACTTCCTCTATATCCGCAACTTCAAACCGGATCGCTGGCCGATGGGAATCGGTCCTGGCTACGGAGCCCCGGCCTCGCCCATGCCTTCTCTCGCCCAGCTTACAAACAACACGTTTGCCGCATTCGGCGATCTCGACGCCAGCCCAACCAAAGCTTGGATCGCGACGCACCCAAAACAGGAAGAGGGCCGTTTCTTCGACATCGCCTTCGGCCGCCGCCCGGAGGAAGAGCTGTTCGACCTGAGGACCGACCCGCACCAGGCGAAGAACGTCGCGAAGGAAGAAGCCTACTCAGCCGTCCGCAAAGAACTGTCGACTCGCCTGATGAAAGTGCTGACTGAAACAGGCGACCCGCGAGTCACCGGTGACGGCACCACATTCGACAAGCCACCATTCTCCGGCGAATGGAAACGGCCCCAACGGAAAGCACCGGCCAAGCCGAAGAAGTGATCGCAATCGTTTGGGCCGGTGTTCTGCGAGTCTTGGAAAGCGGACGGTTAAAGCGGCGGCGGGCAATCTGCTGCTGATCGGAATTGGCAGCAACTTTATTGCGGCATGTCTGAAGAAATCGCTTCGCGGATTTCGTCGCGGACTCGGCGGAAACAGGCGAGTTTTTCTTCTTCAGTGCCTTCGGCGTGGGCTGGGTCGTCGAATGGCCAGTGAAGTCGTTCGGTCGTGCCGGGGAAAATGGGGCAGTCATGCTCGGCTCCTGAGCACACGCTGATGATCAGGTCTGGCGGCGTTCCGTCTGGGGGAAGAAATTCGTTGATCGACTTGCTGCGGAGATCGGAGATGTCGAATCCGAGTTCTGACATGACCTGAATTGCTCCCTGGTGAACGTAGCCGGCCGGTTTTGATCCGGCTGACAAGGCTTCGTATCGGTGTCCTGCGAGTTCACGCAGCAGTCCTTCGGCCATCTGACTTCGGCAGGAATTGCCTGTGCAGAGAAAGAGGACTCGTTTTTTATGTTCATTCGCCATGATTTTTGTCCTTGCGCGTGAATGTTCGCTGTCGGGTGTTGAATGAAGTGTGAGTTGATTGCCTGATTATGAATTGAGCAACGCTGTTCGGCCAGTCGAGTGCTGGTCGATGGAATTCGTTGTGTTCGCCGGTTATTCTCCGCCCGCGCTGTCAATCTGACAAACGTTCTCAGCCGACGTGGCTGCGTGATCGCCCCTTATTCGGGCCACGCAGAGTCATCTGGATGGTCTCCGCGGTTCAGGAAAAGCTGAGAACTGGCACGGTCGTTGCTTACTCTGCAAAGTGCAACGGACTCTGCGGCGATGCGGGTTTGGCGAAAGCTTCCTCATCCTGAAGGTCCAACTGGCAGATGTCGGATATGACATTGTTTTATGCGGAAATGACCCAATTCGAAGAGCCTGCACCCGACCGTGCGGCAGATCGAATTCGTTATCGTTCGGTTTGGCGACCTTGGGGTCTGCGCTTCGAGTGGGCATTAGTGCCGCAGCTCCGGGCAATGATCACGGCGCGGCCGATTTGGGATTTCAGGGAGCGCTCACTGTCTGGAGTTTTCCAGAGCTCCCGGTACAAGCCCGGTTGTGTGATGGTTGGGAATTGGTACGGATGCCGCCTGGTCCTCGCAGAAATCGGATTTCTATACAGAACATTGTTTGAATCGAATTTTTGATCTGAATTCAGGAGTGACTTGTAAATGGCTAAATCAAAACTTGAGTACATCTGGCTCGACGGCTACCTCCCGACGCAGAGTCTTCGCAGCAAGACGCGCGTTGAAAAAGAAGGCTTCAGCGGGAAGCTCGAAGACTGCCCGATGTGGTGCTTCGACGGAAGCTCGACGGAACAGGCCGAAGGCGGGGCATCTGACTGCCTGCTGAAGCCAGTTGCGATCTTCCCGGATCCGGGCCGCAAGAACTCGTACCTCGTCATGACGGAAGTTCTGAACGCTGACGGCACGCCGCACGTCTCAAACGGACGAGCAACCATCGACGACGACGACGACGATTTCTGGTTCGGTTTCGAGCAGGAATATTTCCTTTGGGATCCGCAGGTCAACCTGCCACCAGGATTCCCACCAGGCGGATTTCCTCCTCCACAGGGGCCGTACTACTGCTCGGTTGGAGCGAAGAACGCCTACGGTCGACAGGTCGTCGAAGAGCACCTCGATATGTGCCTGGAAGCGGGCATCAATGTTGAAGGTATCAATGGCGAAGTTGCTGCCGGCCAGTGGGAATTCCAGGTCTTTGCCAAAAGTGCGGCACGAGCCGGGGATGAAACCTGGCTCGCTCGCTACTTGTTGGAACGAATTGGCGAAGACTACGGCCTGGCCATTAACTGGCATCCGAAACCGCTCGGACCAACCGACTGGAACGGTTCCGGCATGCACGCCAACTTTTCAAACGGCGTCATGCGGGAAAGCGGCGACCAGGCAGTCTTCACCAAGATTTGCGAAGGCTTCGGCGAGCAGATTCCACGGCACATCGGAGTCTACGGCGCTCACAATGATCAACGTCTGACCGGTCTGCACGAAACTCAGCGGATCGACCAGTTCAGCTACGGTGTTTCTGACCGAGGTGCTTCCATCCGAATTCCGGTTGGAACAATCGAAGACGGCTGGAAAGGTCGCCTTGAAGATCGTCGTCCGGCATCGAACGCCGATCCTTACAAGGTGGCTGCTGCCATCGTGAAGACGACCAAAGCAGCTCTCGGCTAAGGACTCGTTCCTTGCTGCGATCTGTCAACGGTGAATTAAGAACGGCCGCCTGGAAAACCAGGCGGCCGTTTTTTGTAGGTCAGGGAGAATTATTTTGAGTCAAATCAGCGTCGGCCGAATGCTCGGAACCTGACCCAAAGTCGCGAAGGAACACTGCGAGACTAAGACTCTATCCGATTCGACCTGACCGACTCTGACGCAAAGGCGCGAAGACGCAAAGGATCGCAAAGACTTTGCTCTACAGGATTCTGTGTTTCTGACACGAAACATAATTAAGAACCACGGATTACACGGATAAAGACGGATGCTTTTTTGAGGCATCCATAGTCATCCGTGAAAATCCGTGTTTATCCGTGGCTAATAAATGATTGCGGCGTGGCCGCGCCCCGATCATTTGCGTCTTCGCGTCAGGTTTGTATTCGTTTTCCGACCGTAAGTGCTCGATTACTGGCGCTTTGACAGGAGTTCCAGCCGGGTTGCTCGCAGGTCGTCGATCATGTCGAGCATCGATTCGTAGCGATCGTTGGGATCCTTTTCGATGGCCTTCATGACGATCCTGTCCAGAGCGTCCGGGATGTTTCTGGCGGGAGCTTTCTTCTGCATCGACGGCGGTGAGAAGTTAATGATGTTGTCAAAGGTGTGCCGAATCGTTGCTCCACGAAACGGCTCGCTGAAAGTCAGGATTTCATACATCAGCACGCCGAAGCTGAAAATGTCGGTTCGCTCGTCGATGTTGCGGTTGCCGAGCACGGCTTCGGGCGACATGTAAAGTGGTGTGCCGGGGCGTTGTCCTTCCAGCGTCAACGTTTGAAGTTGTCTGTCTTTGGACGTCGCGATTTTGTGATCGAGGTCTTCGGTGGGAATGGCGTCTTTATCATCGTGCCCCCAGACCTTGGCGACGCCCCAGTCCAGCAGGATGACTTCGCCAAATTTTCCGACCCAGATATTTTCCGGTTTAACGTCGCGGTGGACCACGCCGTGGACATGTGCGTAGGCCAGTGCCTGAGCCGCCTGGAGCATCATGTCGATCAGCACGTGCAGCGGGTATTCCCGTTCGGTGGTCTTGTCGCCCCAACTAAGCCGCTGCAGAATTTTGAAGAGGTTTTCGCCAGCGATGCACTTCATCGTGAAGTAAAGATGCCCCTCGTCTGTCCTGCCGATTTCATAAACCGGGACAGTCGCTGGATGGGCGAGCTGAGAAGTGACTCTGGCTTCTCGCAGGAACCGTCGCCGTTCACGCGGGTTGGTCGACGCCTTGGGCAGCAGCGTCTTCAGAGCGACCGTTCGCCCCATGATCGAGTCCCAGCACGACTGGAGTAGCGAGCTGCCGCCACGGGCCATTTCTTTGAAATTTTTATACTTCGAATAGTCATTGGAAAATTCGTCGGGCAAATCGGGATCAGTGCCCGAAAGGATAATCGTTGGATAGGTATCGGTCGGACCTGACATCTCTCGCTCCATCGTTGCTGCATCGTGTGCGGGCTTGAGTAACTGGCACTCGTGTTTGAATGGCAGGTTAATTCGCCACCTGATTCCCGACCAGAACAAACCAGCCGGTCGCTGTCAGGCTGTCACTGACGCGCAAAGTGAATCTCACACAAAGGACTCAAGAGTTTGGCTATTTATCTTCATGACTTTGTGTGCCGCGTTTTGGACCGTCAGATCTGGAGATCGGCATGGATGGCTCCCCAGAGCGTCCTTTCGAATCCGTACTTATCCGTGAAATACATGGTTCGAAAGCTGCCAGCATCGCTTCAGCGATCGTTCGGCACAAACTTGAGAAGTTGCTGACCTTCGGCCGGGAACGAGTCGAGAGCTTTCTGGAGATTGGCTCGAGCGGCTGCCGCGTCCGGAGTTTCCGAGCCTGACAGGTCGTTCGTTTCTTTGACGTCGTTGGCGACGTCGAAGAATGTGCCGTTGCGGTAGAGCTTCCAGCGTTTGTCGCGTACGAACTGTTTCCGCTCGGTGCGTTCCGGTCGTGGGCAATAGAAGCAGTGCATCCATTCTCGTGGCTGGCCAGGTTCGCCTCGGAGTTGCGGGGCGAATGATTGACCGTCGAGACCGCTTGGGATCTTTAGGCCGCTCGATTCCAAACACGTCGGCAGGAAGTCCGAGAAGTCGACGAGTTCTTCGTAGACGCTGCCGTTGGCGATCGTGCCGGGTTGAAGAGCGACCATTGGAACTCGAGTTCCCGCATCCGTGGTCTTGCCTTTTCCGCCTCTGATCTCGATGCCGTTCAGCGTCGACTTGATCGCCACGTTCGTCCCGTTGTCTCCGCAGAACATGATGAGCGTGTTTTCGGTGATGCCCAGCTCCTGGGTTTTGGCGATGACCTTGCCGATCAGTTTGTCCATGTAGGCGACCATGTCCTCGAAGTTGCG
>CALDJX010000060.1 GCA_937899075.1 uncultured Planctomyces sp.
TACCCCGGACTACGTCCGGGGCTATCAAAGGGCTGGCCCGTTGGGCCGATTTTGAGTCCTCTACTTATGTATAAACGACGGGTTCCCGCCTGCGCGGGAATGACAGACATCGCCGACGCGTTAATACAAAAAGAACGCAGAGACCTCTCCGGCCTCTGCGTTCTTTTCTCTGTGTGCTCTGCGATTTTTTCGCGACGGAACTACCGGCTCGCTGACTGCATTCTCTCGAGGCTTTCGGCGAAGTGGCGTGGATCTTCGGCGAAGGTTGATCGGTGGTTCAGCGAACGGAACAGCACGATCTTTCCTCGGTAGACGGCGGCGGTTGAGGCAGCTCCGAGCGTTTCTTTTTCGCCTCGGACAGAAGCGACCGGGCAGTGGCCGTCCGCCAGTGGCCAGTACTTTGCCGGTTCGGCTTTGAATGCCTGCTGATGTTTTTCAGAAGCGAAGTGCAGTTTCACTCCGCGGTAATCTTCGGTGATCTTCGAACTGCCGCGAACGAGGTCGCGATCGTCCAGCATCGAGACCAGGCACATGCCAGAGAAAGCTGTTTCAGGCGCCGGCATTCGAGCTGCAACCGGTCGGGCAGTTGGCTTATCGGGTGTTTTCTTCACAACGGCCTGTTGGAGTGCCGGCTGTTGCTTCCTGCAGAACGGTTCGAGCTGTCGGGCCATTTGCGGAGCGGGGTGAAATCCTTTAATTCGGCCGAGCACGTTCAGGTCGGGAGAAATCACGACGGTCGACGGGAAGGCTTCGATGCCGAGCAGCTGGACGGCTCGCTCATTTTCGTCAGCGTCCAGCACGACCGGAACGAAGTACTCGTTGACGCGTTCGATCACTTGCTGATCTGTGAAAGTTTCATCCAGCAGCTTGTGGCAAAAATGGCACCACGATGCCGTAAACGTGATCAGAATGGGTTTGCCGGTTTTTTGAGACTCGGCAGCCGCCTGTTTGAGGTCGTTGCCCCATTTCAACTCGGCTGCTGAACCAGAGGTCTGGAACATCGCCAGAAGGACGAGAGCCGCGAAAACTGTGACTGTCTTATTCCCGAACTTCATATCGCACCTGGCGTTAGTGAGTGGCGAACTGACCGGGACGATCCGGAACCCAACGTCCGCAGCCGTGCGACGCGTGCCCAAACCGGGCAGATTCCAGCATCCCGCTTCCCAGCACTAACTATCGGCACAATCGGGGGGGCAAACTGTAACTCACCAGACATTCGGTCTGTGGGATTCTCAACAACTGCGAGCTTCGAACCACGAATGGACACTAATTAACACGAATGAATTGTCTGCAGATGAAAATATTCGTGTTAATTAGTGTCCATTCGTGGTTCTGAGGCTGTCGGTAAATGAGTTCCTTGGCCCAAGTTGAGATTCGCGCACGAAAAAAGGCTGCTTCGACGGACGAAGCAGCCTTTTTGAGAATTCGATAGCGAGTGTTCGCCGCTACTCGGTGATGATGTCGCGGACCGTGCCGCCGCCGGGGATCATCGGGAGGACGTGTTCCTGGTACGGGCAGATCATTTCGAGAAGATACGGACCGTCGTATTCGATCATTTCTTTGATCGCAGCCGGCAGGTCATCTTTCTGGCTGATCTGTCGCGAACCGACGCCCATACTTTCTGCCATCTTGACAAAGTTCGGGAACGTTTCGCCGAACGTGCCGTCGCCTTTTCCAACGGCCATCTTGTCGTCAATGTGGCCGAGGTAGGTGTGAGCCCGGTTGCCTTCCATGAAGCGGTCTTCCCACTGCATCACCATGCCGAGGTGCTGGTTATTGAGCAGGAAGACTTTGACGTTCAGCTTTTCGCAGAACAGTGTGGCGAGTTCCTGAATGTTCATCATGACGGAACCGTCGCCGTCGATGTCGATGACGAGTGCTTCCGGATGAGCTGCTGCCACGCCCATGGCCGCCGGCAGGCCAAAGCCCATCGTTCCCAGGCCAGAACTGCTGAGCCATCGTTTTGGCTTGCTGAACTTGTAGTACTGAGCCGCCCACATCTGATGTTGACCGACTCCGACCGCCACGTAAGTGTCGAGGTCTTTGGTCTGCCGCCACAATTCCTGGATGGCTTCCTGCGGGTAGATGAACTCGTCGGATTGCGTGTGCTTGAGCGGGAACTTTTCTTTCCAGTCGGCACACTGCGTTCGCCATTCGTCGATCTGAGGACAGTCGTCTTCGGCCAGGGCTGTGTTCAGAGCCACCAGGAAATCCTTCACGTCAGCGACGATCGGGATGTGAGCTTCCTTGTTCTTGTGGATCTCAGACGCGTCAATATCGACGTGGATGATCTTTCCGTGAAGAGCGAACTCGTCCAGCTTGCCGGTCACTCGGTCGTCGAATCGGACGCCCAGAGCCAGCAGCAGGTCGGCTTCGTCAATCGCCTTGTTGGCGTAGACGGTTCCGTGCATGCCGAGCATGTGCAGAGACTGCTCGTGATCACCTGGGAACGCTCCAATGCCCATCACGGTTGTTGTGACAGGGATGCCGGTTTTCAGCGCGAAGGCAGTCAGCTCTTCAGAAGCGTCCGCGTTGATGACTCCGCCGCCGACGTAAAGGATTGGCTTTTTGGCTCGACGAATAGCCGCGATCGACTGGCGAATCTGCTCCGGAGCGACCTTTCGCTGTACCGGTCGATAACCCGGCAGCTTCATGGCGGGGTCGTAGTCGATTTCGTCTTCAGGCATGGACGCGAGCTGGATGTTCTTCGGGAAGTCGATCAGGACCGGCCCCGGACGCCCGCTCTTTGCAACGTAATAGGCTTCCTTCACGATTCGCGGGATCGATTCCAAGGCTTTGCGGACCGATTCCGGATCCGTGTGGTCGTCCGCCGTGATCATGTAGTAGTGCTTGGTGACCGCGCGGCAGATTTCGACGATTGGCGTTTCCTGGAAGGCGTCGGTCCCGATGACGGCCTGTGGAACCTGCCCCGTGATAGCGATCAGCGGAACGCTGTCCATTTTTGCATCGGCGATTGCCGTAACGAGATTCGTGGCTCCCGGGCCGCTCGTCGCCATGCAGAGGCCAACGTTGTCGGTTGTTCTTGAAATGCCCTGTGCAGCGAAACCGCCACCCTGTTCATGTCTTGGCAGAATTGTCCGAATGCGATCTTTACGGCGAGTCAGCGCCTGATGCAGAGGCATGCTGCAACCGCCGGGGTAGGCAAAGATTGTGTCGCCGCCGTTGCGGACCAGAGCCTCGATCAGAATATCGGCTCCGGAAATCGTTTTGGTACTCGTTGAACTTTGCTGGGCGGTCGACACTGTGCTGCTTCCTCAAATTAAACTGGGCGAAAACGAACCGGGAAGTGTACCGCCACTCTGAGACGGTCGCGAGTGTTGATTTCGGTCCGCGGGACAGGAATGACGGCTCCGTGGCTGCCGATTCGCTCGACAATCGACCGACACGGTGAAGGTCGATCGGGTTATGTCGATTTTCGTGGCGGGTCATATGGCTGAATGCGGCGGGGCATATGGCTGAATGCGGCGGGGCATATGGCTGAGTAATGACGAGGGCTCACGCAAAGGCGCTAAGTCGCGAAGGTTGAGTCGTTCCTCAGACCTCAAACCTCAGAGTTGAAAATCGAAAGCCACCCGCGCCGTCGAAAAGCAGTTTTCAGCACTGAATCGCTTTTCTTTCGTCTTTGTTCCTTCGCGTCTTCGCGTGAGACCTTTTACGTACGCACGGCGAACCTGAAACACTGTATCGATTGTCCTGGGTGTCTGCTGGTTCGCGGTGG
>CALDJX010000061.1 GCA_937899075.1 uncultured Planctomyces sp.
TCGTCCTGCGCGTCGTCGCGAGTCCGTTGCTGCAACAGAAGTAATTCAACATGAACCAACTCACGGAACTCACCCGTCGTCGCTGACAACTGAATATCAATCGATCGAGTCCACACCATGCTGCGTCTGATAGTCGTCGTTGTTCTGATGCTGCCCTGCCCTAAGCAGGTAGCCGCCGACCAGTCCTGGTCGCTTGATTCGCCCGATTCATCTGAACTGCATGTGCAAGGCCGGATTTCCGCTGCTGACGGGGTCGAAGGCAGCAGCCTCGTTTTCAATGGCGATTGTCTACTCAAAGTCAAAGACTCGGAACGACTTGCAGGTGGAGAAGCCGGTTTCACACTGACGGCCTGGGTGAATCCTTATCGGCTCAGTGGCGTGCAACAGATGGTCGCGGCGAAGAATCGCTACTCGCTGGGCGAGCGGCAGTGGAGTGTAATGATCGATAAGGACAATCGCTTTCGCCTTTATGTCTATCAGGGAAGTTGGGTGACTGCCGAGAGTTCTGCGCTGCTGAAACCGGGGCATTGGCATCTGATCGGTGTGGTGCTTCGTCCGGGCAGTGCTGAATTGTGGGTGAACGGGAAGATGGAGGGAGAGGTGGAACTCACAAAGTCAGTTCCACAGACCAAAGCTCCGCTGACATTCGGTGGAGTCGATGACAACGGTCGTATCCGGCAGAACTTCGTCGGAGCACTTGATGAGATTCGACTCTTCCACAAACCGCTCGACGCCAGACAGATGGCGTCCGCTTACAAGCCGGTGATGGCCACTCACAGGATTCCCCAACGGCCGAAAACAATCATGCTGTGGACCGGTTCGGCGTTGCCAAAAACATCAGAAGCCGAAGTCCTCAAGGGTGTGCAGTTCCACGTTATCAAGAAGTATGAACGCAACGTGGATGGATACGGCTTCCTGCATGGTGTGGCTTTGGCCTGGCACAAGGGCAGGCTCTATGCCTCGTTCGGCCATAACATGGGAAGCGAAAACACGCTCACGGAAGAAGGTCGATATTGCGTGAGTGAAGACGGCGGCAAGACATGGTCGAATGTGCAGACGATTGATGTGGGGATTGACGAGGATGATCTCGCCGTCAGCCATGGAGTCTTTCTGTCGCATCGTGAAACACTGTGGGCGTTCCTTGGCTCCTTTCACGGTACTCGCAAAGGAGTGCACACTCGGACCTACGCGCTTAACGAAGAAACCGGGCAATGGCGGGCACAAGGCACGGTCGTCAGGGATGGTTTCTGGCCAATGACCGAGCCGGTAAAGATGGACGACGGCAACTGGATCATGCCGGGGTTCATTGTAGGGCAAGGTAATCCCGCAGCGGTGGCGATCAGTGCCGGTGATGATCTGAAGAAATGGAAGACTATGATCATTCCCCGTGGCCCAGGAGTCCGGAACATGTGGGGAGAGTCAACCATATCCGTTGATGGCCCGCGCGTAACGAACATCGCGCGATACGGCGGGAAGGCCATCGCGCTGGTGGCATCGAGCAGCGATTACGGGCGAAGCTGGACGCCTTCCACCGAGAGCAACCTGCCAATGGCGGCTTCGAAACCATGTTCGGGAGTCCTCAGCAACGGACAGCGTTATCTAATCTGTTCGACAACTGCCGACGGTGGAAATCGTCGCTCGCCATTGACCATTGCAGTCAGCAAACCGGGTGAGAACACGTTCTCGAAAGTGTTTGTCATTCGCCACGCTGTGTTTGAGGATAGTCCCGGTGAATCGCATCCGAGTGCAGCTTTGTCGTATCCATACGCGATCGAGTATCGGGGCAAACTCTACGTCGGCTATTCCAACAACGGCGAACGACACGGCAACAACAACAGTGCTGAACTAGCGATAATTCCCATCGCTAAGCTGGCAGTGGAGTAGGAAAGAACCACATGAGAAAAACAATCATTCAATCAACAGGCGCGATAACCCTTTGCCTGACCTGTTCGGCCGTCACTGCCCAGACAGGCGGCGGCGCAGAGTTCACTGCGCATCCCGAGGCGAAGTTTGAAAAGAAAACGCCAGCCGAAATCGAGGCGTTCGAACGCGAGGTTGCGGTCAAAATCAAAACGCTCGCCGAGCGCGAATTATGTGACCTGGCATTGGTGCCGCCCGTACTCAACACCGACCCGCTTCCGGATTTCGACTACGACCGATTGGATTACGGCATGACGATCGGCATTGCGCGCACGCCGCGGGGTCGCATCTGGTCATGCTGGGTTGCGGGTGAAGACGGGCCCGGCGCGTTCTTCGTGCTCAACCGCAGTGATCCGGACGGTGAGGCGTTCTCGAAGCCAATGCTGGTGATCAATATGCACAGGCAGGGACTGCCCCCGCGATCCACACTGGTTGGCAATCTGTGGACTGACCCGTCGGGAAAGCTCTGGCTGTTCTTTAATCAGTCGCTCCGGCAGAGGGATGGACGCGATGGTGTGTGGGCAACGACCTGCGAAAACCCAGACGCCGGCAAGCCGCAATGGTCCAGGCCACGCCGTCTCTGTCACGGTTTCGTTCTCTGCAAACCGACCATTCTTACAAATGGCGAATGGCTGCTGCCGGTTGAATTCATCGATTCCAAAGTCTTCCCCGAACTGAAGAAATATCGAGGGGCCAACGTTCTGATCTCACGGGACAGGGGCGAGAACTGGATCTGGCGAAGTGTGGCGTCGTTTCCCGATTCCGATTGGGTGGAACCGATGATTGTCGAACTGAAGGATGGACGGTTGTGGCTGCTCGCACGGACACGCACTTACGTGATGCAGCGATTTTCTTCAGATGGCGGTCGCACCTGGACTGAGCCAACATTGCCAACCTTCAAACATCCGCGAGCACGGTTCTTCATCAGGCGTTTGTCCTCAGGTCGAATCCTGTTGATCAAGCACGGCCAGACCATCGACGAGATCCCTGGAGAAAAGCCTGGTTACGGCGGTGGGAATCGCTCGCATTTGACGGCGTGGCTGTCAGAGGACGAGGGAAAGACATGGCGTGGCGGCCTGATGCTGGATGAACGCGTCACCGTGTCTTATCCCGACGGCTTCCAGGCTCCCGACGGAACGATTTACATTTCCTGGGATCGCAACCGCTCCACCGAGGGCGAAATCCTCATGGCGCGCTTCACCGAGGACGACATCCTCGCCAAAGCATTCATGGGGCCCCGGTCGAAGACGAAGATTCTTGTCAGCCGCCCACTGGCACGCAAAGGTGGAGGCGCCCTGTCAGGCCAGTAAACCTATGAAACACTCGCTGATTTTCTCCGTTGCTCTGCTACTCGCGCCGCTTGTTGCGCTGAACGCTGACGACACTTCCGCAAGCAGAGCCGAACGCCCCAACATCGTTTACATCATTGCCGATGACCACGCCTGGACGGACTTCGGCTTTATGGGCGATGAGCGCGTCCATACACCTAACCTCGACAGACTTGCCGCGCAATCCGCCCGATTCACCAACGGATATGTGCCCAGTAGCGTCTGTCGTCCGTCCCTGGTGTCGCTGCTGACAGGCTTGTATCCGCATCAACACGGTGTCCACTTCAATCATGGGCCGCCAGGAAGCGCCGGTTACAACCGTATGACCTCGGCGGACGCGTATGTGAAAACGCGGCAGCGCGAATTCGAACTCATTCGCAGGCAGAAGACACTGCCCGGAATCCTTCAAGCTGGAGCCGGATACCGCTGTCTTCAAACCGGCAAGTTCTGGGAAGGACATTGGCGAAACGGCGGCTTCACCGAGGGGATGACGATCT
>CALDJX010000062.1 GCA_937899075.1 uncultured Planctomyces sp.
GACCTCAGACGAATACACTTTCGGAAGTAACGGCGTCATCCTTGACTCCTCGACCAGATGATTCAGCGGACACTGATTTCCTTCTGGTTGAGGAGTCTTTCCTGTTTTCCGTCACAAGCAAATGCCGGTTTAATTACGCAGCCGTGCCTAAGCAACGCAAAGACCATGAAGTCAAAAATCAGCTGCAGCATCCGACTATGAACCTCTTGGTAACAATCATGAGTTACCCTTTGCGAAACTCTGCGTCTTAGCGACTTTGCGTCAGACTGTTCCTCAGCCGCAGCCCTATCGAATTGCCACACATCTCTCTTGCCGGAAACGCCTTGATGATCACAAACGCTGAAGCACGCCTCGTCGAAATGGGCATCGAGTTTCCCGAAGCGCCGGCCGCCATCGGCGACTACATTCCCGTCGTCAAGTTTGGCGACATGGTCGTCACCAGTGGCCAGTTGCCGATGCAGGATGGGACGATGACCGCCAGCGGCAAAGTCGGTCAGGACCTCAGTGTGGAAGAAGGAGCCGCTGCTGCTCGTGTCGCGGCATTGAATTGCGTCGCTCAGATTCGAAGCTGCGTCGGCTCGCTCGACAACGTCACTCGGATTATTCGAGTCGAAGGCTTCGTCAATTCAGCCGACGGATTCCACTCTCAACCTCAGGTCTTGAATGGAGCATCGAACCTGCTCGCTGAAATCTTCGGCGAAGCTGGACGACATACTCGCTTCGCCGTCGGCGTGAACGAGCTTCCGCTCAACGCCGCCGTCGAAGTCGTCGTCTGGGCTCAAGTCGCAGATGACGCCCAGTAAACAGGGCAGAGGTTTGTCGATCGCATCCGTTTCTCGGTACGCTGGTGCCTGGAAACACCAAATAACATCGGAGCTACTGCCGTGTTCAGTCTTAATCAGCCCTACCCAACGCGTCGCGACTTTCTGCAGGTTGCCGGTGCGACTGCCGGAGCAACACTGGCTACGGCCAGCCTTGCCGCCGCGGAATCTGAAAACGTTCATGCCATCAACTTTCCGAAAGGGAAAGTCGATCACTGCGTGATGATCTGGCTGGGCGGAGGCGCCTGCCACATCGATACGTGGGATCCGAAAATGAAGGGTGACGCGAAGGCGAAGAAGCCGGGCTCGTACTACGACCCGATCGACACTGCCATCGACGGCGTGCAGGTCTGCGAACACCTTCCAAAGTGTGCGGGCATTCTGGATCGCTTCAACCCGCTCCGTTCAGTGCATCACGAAGTCATCGATGAGCACGCGGCCGCGACCTATCGAATGCATACCGGACGGTCGACCAGCGGCACGATCGAATATCCGTCCATCGGGTCGATCATTGCGAACCAGCGGGGAGCGGCTTCAGACAACGCGCCGGCTTACGTGCTGATTGGATATCCGAACGTCACGCGCGGACCAGGTTTCCTCGGAGCGAAAGCTGGCTACGTTTACCTGACAAGTACCAACGAAGGCCCAAACGGCTTGAGCCGGTTTCCGGGCATCAACGACGAACGCCAGGGCCGTCGCGAACGACTGCTCAGCCGAGTGCGAGACATCTATCGAAAGCGCACAGAGGGCGACAAACGGATCGCCGACTACGACTCGACGATCGAAGACGCGCTGCGTCTTTCCGGTCCTGAGTTCATGAAAGCCTTCGAGCTGGATCGAGAACCTGCCGAGCTGCGGGCTCGATACGGCGGCGAGTTCGGTCAGCGTTGCCTGCTTTCACGCCGGCTGATCGAACGGGGCGTTCGGTTTATCGAGTGCTCGCACAATCTGAATTTCGTGAATGGAACGGGCTGGGACACTCACAACGAAGGGCAGCTCAACCAGCACCTGCTGATTCAGGAACTCGACAGCGCGATCTCGACGCTGGTTCTCGATCTGGAAGAAAAGAAACTGCTCGACCGCACGCTGATCGTCGTGTCTACCGAGTTCGGACGACCGCCCGGCTTCGATAACGGCGGCGGACGCGGGCATCAATCCAAAGCGTTTTCAGTCGTGCTCGCCGGCGGCGGCCTGCAGACCGGCAAGGTCATTGGCGAGACGGACGAACTCGGAAAGTCGATCGTCAAACAACCAGTTTCCGTGCCCGACCTGTTTGCATCGATCTGCTGGTCGATGGGGATCAACCCGGCGGAAGAACTCTACGCCGGCGACCGCCCGGTCCCCATCACCGACGGCGGCAAGCCAATCAAAGAACTATTCGTGTAGGTCAGGCTCCGCCTGACGAAGTCTCTACCATCAGCGAATCGAAGTGCCGGTGCCTTCTTGCTGATGAGACCGTAGGCTGGGTCGAGACCCAGCGATTGCCCGATGGCTCCGTTGGTAAGACTGCTGGGTCGCGACCCAGCCTACGAAGCCTGATAAGACAAAGAGGAATCTCATGCGGGCCACGCAGATTCTCAATTCATCGGCGATCGTCGTTTGCATCAGTCTGATTCTGCTGAGTGATGCCTCTCACGCAGTGTTTGCGGAAGACGAACCGGCTGCAGTGAAGCCCGGCCATCCGGCAAAGCTCGATGCGGAAACGCGGCGGGAAGTCAAAGACGTCGCACGGCTGGCATACCTCAAAGTCTACGACGGCTGGAGCACGGACGAAGTCCTTCTTCAAACGGAACTCAACGACAGGTTTCTCGCCGAGTGCCAAAAGCGGATGCCAGACATCCCGCCGTTCGATTTCAACTGGACGCTGCTCAATCTTCGCAAGGCTGGCGGCCTGCGAGACATCTCGGCTTCGAAACGCCGTCGGGATAATTCGGACGCCTATCTGCACGCGGCGGAGATCGCTGCGAGGTTTCTGGAAGATCGCTACTCGGTCAATACCGACCGCGTTCTGTGCGATCCGAAACTTCGAGCCGAGTATGACAAAGAAGCAAAGAAGGTCGCTCCGAAAGTCGATCCCTATCTTTTGCGAAAGGCGAGCCTCACGTTAAGAAAGTCTCGCCGACTGCAACCTGAACTGGTCCTGCGCGTCGCCGACTGGAAGAAAGACATCATCGCGCTGCCTGCCGCCCACGCCGAACAGGAGCCGGACAAAGTTCCCCGGCAGCCGGGCGTTTACATCTTACGCGACGAGACCGGTTACCTCTACATCGGCGAGTCTTCCAACCTCTACGACCGAATCAAGAAACACCTCAACCGCTCCGACCGACAATCACTGGCCAACTACCTCGCCACCAACGGAGTGAAAGGCGTGACTCTGGAACTGCACGCCTTCGAGAAAGACTCGCCCGCCCGCCTGAAACCAATGCGCCGCGCCTACGAATCCGAACTAATTCGTAGCCGCAAGCCTCGCTTCAACCTTGCGCCGTGACGATCGTATGCAGACTCTCATGGCGAAGAAGTAGGTTGCTGACGTCTCTTAGGGTTTGTTGGTGGAAAGTACTTTCGAACACGCTCCGGAAGTACTTTGCTGGATAAATAAACCACCGTCGCCATCAAAACAGTTGTCAGCGTTGGAGCAGCAATCATCGACGTGCGGGGATCCAGGCCAAAAACCCGCTCATCGGTATTCAGAATCCACGTGAGCCACGGCAACACGGGCGGCAGGCTTTGTACTTCGCGGGCGGTGTTAATGATCGGTATCTCGACGGCTGCGAGAAACGACAAGAATGCTGTGCAGAAGAGAAGTTCAGTTACAGGAAAGCAAAAGCGAGATGACTTTGGGGCATCTTCTGACATGGCAATCCTGGCTTACTGGCCGATTTCGGCTTCGGAGCGGAGGGCGTTGCCGCGTTCGAGCAG
>CALDJX010000063.1 GCA_937899075.1 uncultured Planctomyces sp.
CGCCGCTATGATCCGGAACCGATCAAACAATCCGACCAGGACTACATCAAGAGGAGTATTCGATGCTGCGTCTTGTCTCACGAATGGATTCCGTCAAAGCAATCGCCGCCCCAGGCATCGCGGTCTGCCTTGCGGCCATTGCGACGGCCGCCTCTGTTCACGCTGCCGACGACACGATCACGCCGCTCGACGTTGCCCGAATGAAGAGCGTTGCCTCTCAAACGATTTCGCCGGATGGAAAGTCGATCGCCTACACACTGCAAGTTCAACGCGATCCGCTGAAGGGCGAAAACGGTTCCGCCTGGACCGAACTGCACGTTGTCGATTCCGAGACTGGCAAGTCGAGACCGTTCATCACCGGACAGGTCAGCATCAGCGGAGTCGCCTGGACTCCGGACGGGGCAGGAATCTCCTTCCTGACAAAACGCGGCGATGACAAGAACACGGCAATCTATGTGATTCCTATCGACGGCGGAGAAGCTCGAAAGTTGATCGAGCATTCGGCATCCATCTCCAGCTTCGACTGGAAACACGACGGAAAACAGATCGCGTTTCTGGCCAAAGAGAAGGACGATCCGGCGGAAAAGAAACTTCGCGACAAAGGGTTCAACGCAGAAGGCTACGAAGAGAATCTCAAGTCGACGCGCATCTGGATCGCGGAAGCCGAATTCGACTCCGACAAAGATGCTCGACTGCTCGACGTCGCCGGATCCACGTCGGAAGTGAACTGGAGTCCCGACGGAACTCTGATCGCCGCCGCGTTTGCTCCCACACCGCTCATCGACCATTACTACATGTATCGCCGCATTCACGTGCTGAATGCAGAAACCGCCGAAGTCGTGCAGAAACTCAAGAACCCTGGAAAAATCGGGCACCTTGCGTGGAGCCCTGATAACTCGAAACTCGCCTTCCTGTCCGGAGAGGACATTAACGATCCCAGTGAGGGACGGCTCTGGATTGCGACGCTGGGGATCGATGGATTCCTGGACGTGACGGCTGGATACCTGCCGAACGTCATCGAGTTTCACTGGTCGAGCAATTCACAAATTCAATTTCTGGCTCACAACAGTTGTCTGTCAGAATTCGGAACGATCGACCTGGACAAGTCGTCGGCGAAGTTAACGGTCACGTCGCAACCCGACCACGTGGTTTTCGAATCTGTTTCGTTCAGCGACTCCACTGGCAACGCGGCAATGGTTGGCCATAGCCCGTCGCACCTCCCCGAAGTTTTCACAGCCGCGAACAACCTGAAATCACCGACGCGACTGACTGACGTTAATCCCTGGCTGAATGACAAACGCCTGGCCAAACAGGAAATTGTCACCTACACCGCGCGAGACGGACAATCAGTGGAAGGCGTGCTCCTTCGGCCGCTCGACGAAGAACCCGGCAAGCGCTACCCGCTGCAGCTCTTCGTGCATGGCGGACCGGAATCGCACGTCTCCAACGGCTGGGTTTCTTACTACAGCTATCCCGGCCAGGTCGCCGCCGCCAAGGGCTATGCCGTCTTTCATCCCAATTATCGAGGCAGCACCGGACGTGGCATCGCGTTTGCCAAAGACCACCAGGCCGACTATGGAGGCAAAGAGTTCGATGACCTGCTCGACGGAGTGGACCACCTCGTCAAATCAGGGCTGGTCGATCGGAAGAAGGTCGGAGTCACCGGCGGTTCATACGGCGGATTCGCCTCCGCCTGGTGCGCGACGAAGCACAGTGAGCACTTCGCGGCTTCCGTCATGTTTGTCGGAATCAGCAATCAGATTTCCAAGTCGGGCACGACAGACATCGCCGACGAGATGTTCCACGTCCATGCTCGAAAACGGATCTGGGACGACTGGGAATTCTTCCTTAAACGCAGCCCGATCTACTACGTCGAGCAAGCTCGAACGCCAATCCTGATCCTGCACGGTAAAGAAGACACTCGCGTCCATCCTTCGCAATCGATGGAGCTGTACCGCAACCTGAAGATTCTCGATAAGACACCGGTCCGCCTGGTTCTTTACCCTGGCGAAGGTCACGGCAACCGCAACGCCGCCGCCCGCTACGACTACAGCCTCAGGTTACACCGCTGGATGGACCACTACCTGCAAGGTGACGGCGGAGAAGCTCCACCATTCGAAATCGACCACGGTCTGGAATCGGGAGCTGAGTCAGACGAGAAATAGATTCGGAAAATTGAGAGCCATCCGGCATCACTTCTTCTTTCGTCGTGCAACTGGCTCTTTCTGCACAAGGCCGGCTGGCTTCTTCCGGGCGTCCACAATTCGCTCCCGCAGCCGTGTCGAAAGTCGCTTGATGATCGATACGGATTCAGGACGGCCAGCGAGGTTCGTCAGTTCCTGAGGATCGGATTCGTGGTCGTAAAGTTCCGCGCCGAGTGCACCGTCTTTGCCCCACTCGGTATAGCGGTACTGGCCGGCTCGCAGGCTGTAGCCAACGTCGTACTGAGTCAGTGCGTCGTGTCTCGGGCGAGCTGAAGGATCGTTCAAAGCCGGCTTCAAGCTGACTCCAGAAAGATTCGAGGGGGCGTCGAGACCGCACAAGTCGGCCAGCGTCGGATAAAAGTCGATCATCTCGGCCGGACATTCCGTCGACTGTCCGGCGGCTTTGCAGTTCGGTGCGGCGATGATCAGTGGCACGTGCGTGGCGTTTTCGAAGAGCGTTGTCTTCTGCCAGTAGCCATGCTCGCCCATGTGGTAGCCGTGGTCGGACGTGAAAACAATCACGGTGTTTTCAGCGAGCCCCAACCGGTCGACCGCGTCAACGATTCGCCCCACTTGTGCATCAGCAAACGTGATGGATGCGTAGTAGGCCTGCATCGCCTGTTTTGCGAGGTCTTTGGCGAGATCGAGCTGATCCTTTTTCCGAGTCAAAGCCTTCACCGCTGGAGCCGGCAAAGTTTCGTAGTATCCGTCCGGAATCGTCGGCACATCGATTTCTGCCAGCGGATACTTTTCGAAGTAACTCTTCGGAGCCACGTACGGCGTGTGAGGCCGGTACATCCCGACAGCCATGAAGAACGGAGACTTCTCTTTCGCATGTTCACCCAGCAGTTTGATGGCGTGCTCGGCTCCGATGGCGTCGGTTTGCTCGTCGTCCGTTCCGTCAGCGGCCAGCCAGCTGAGCGTTCCGCCATAACTGCCCGGTCGCAGGCTGAAGACCTTTGATTCGTCGGTTTTGTCGCGACCAATCGGGTTGAACTTGCGCGACCATGACTCCGGATCGTCGTGCCCGTCGTTGCCAATGTCGGCCGGCACGTTGTAGTGATAAATTTTTCCGACCCGCGTCGCCGTGTAACCAGCCGCGCGAAACATCTGAGACATGCTCTGCACTTCGGGCAGCTTCTCTCGCAACCGAATCGCGTTCCTGTGAATCAATGTCTGATCCGGATACAGCCCCGTCATGAACGACGCTCGACTGGGACCGCACAAAGGATACTGGCAGTAAGCCCGATCGAACCGGACTCCGCGTCTGGCCAGTGCGTCAATGTTTGGCGACTCGACCATGGGGTGACCGTAGCAACCGAGGTCGCAGTTCAGGTCATCGCAGATCAGAAACAGCACGTTCGTTTTCTGATCGGCACCGAAACATTCTGAATCGTTCGCCGTCAGTGCAACACTGATCACCGCAACGCAAAGAACGAACATCACTTTCAATCGACGCATATCTTCGACCTTTCATACTTGTCCCGACTCGTGGTACCTGTCTTTTCTCACGCGAAGGCGCAATGACGCTAAGTTC
>CALDJX010000064.1 GCA_937899075.1 uncultured Planctomyces sp.
CGATAAATCCACAACGGCTGAGTCTTCTGCCTGATCTCTCGCTCGTTCTGCTCGAAGCTGTCACCCGGTCGCCAGAAGTCCTGCGTCAGAGTCTTGCGCCAGACGATCACTTCATCATCGACACGGTCGTTTGTCACGGTGTAATACCACTGCTGATCGGCAGCTCCGTCTGGTGGGAATTTATTCTCGCGAAGCAAGTCGCCGACCTGAGCGGCCGCTCGCCATTGTTCGGTGAGCACTCCGTTCCAGACCTGATCGCTGACGAGAAGGTTTCCATCATCGGCACGTGTCTTCAGGTCGGCGTAAGAAACCGGCCCCTTCACGAGCTTGTATCCGTTTGAGAATCCTGCCAGAAAAATGGTGAAGTAATCCGTGTCAGCGGGGACGGCCTGAAAGATGGCGACGCCGTAGAACCCTTCCGAAGTTTCAGCATCGTTTGGAACAGTTGGCGGGATTGGCTGCGACGCTTCGACCGAGTTCAAAAGGCGAAGTCCTTCGCGACGGCTGATCACGCTTTGTGCTTCTGGAATCACCGAATCTTTGATGACGGTGCGTTTTCCATTGTCCGTGGCGACGAGCGAAATTTCGGGAACAAAGAAACCCGCCGGCGGGTTCTCACCCAGGTCGTTGACCGGACGGCGATCCAGATCCTCTTGTTTTCGATCGATCTCGCGATTGATCGCTTTATAAACCATGTAGTAAACCAGCTGCGGGCGCTTGGTACCGGTGCGGGCGTCGGTGATTGGTACTTCAATCATGCGCAGCGATTTGAATTCGAGCTCGAAAATCCACAGGTCTGGTTGAGCCTGTCGTTCTTCGCCTGTCGCGACAGGTTTTGCCACGAAGTCGAATCCGCCTTTGGATTCAACCTTCTGCGCGACGGCCACACTTCCAAGCATCGCGAACGCAGCGAAGCACCAGGTGGCCATTGGGAAGAAATGTTTTCTAGGAGTGCTCATCAGTGGTGCTCCGTTGTCCGGGACGGACATACAAGAACTGGTTGGAAGCGTAGAATCTTCATCGGCGAGAGAATTCAAACAGCATCCAGGAACAAACGGAAAGTGTGCGATGCAGTAATCGACACCGCGCGAGGCCGTCTTCCACGTGGTTTCAGGATCGACTATATCAACGCAAGATCTGCAGAATCAACGCGTTACTGTCTCGACGACTGCCGTGGTCGCAGGTTGCCGCTTCTCTTTGACGTTTGATCTGCAGATTCAGTCGTACCTGTCTTACCGGCAACTCTCGCGTAACTTCGCGCAGGAAGACGGTGAAATCGGAATTACCGGATCAATTGACTGATCACGACAAGCAGCCGTCGAAAGCTTCAGACAATTCGGCGGCTCATCACGAACAAGGATTGTGAAGATGTTGTGGTCAAATTTGCGACTCCTGCGATTGGTCACTGTCGCTGTATTGTCATTTTCCGTGAGTGGATGCGGATCGATTTCGGCTCGCAATCTGCCAGACTTTGACGACATGTTCGGCACCAAATCCAGTATTCGAGATGAGGAGCAACACCGTCAGAACTTCCAGAAATCACGGAAACCTGAGAATCTGCAATGGCTGCTGGCCAATCGAATCAGTTCTGGAATGTCTGTTTCCGAGGTTGGTCGAATCATTGGCGAAGAAGGTCGGCGGCTCTACGACGACAACTGGATCAAAAAAGGCAGCGGCCACTACCAGAGCGGCGACGAAGCCTGGAAATGGGACCAGGATCGCAATGGTCAGAGCCTGATTCTGGTGTTTCGTGAAGGTCGGCTCGTGAATTTCGACCCAGCAGACTACTCGGAAAAGGTCGACCCATTTGCGTTTTGATCCAGCAGAACTCTGGCAGAACTCCAGTATTTGCAGTGGTGAGCTGGCCAAAGATTTTCGCAGATGGACGCAGATTCATACTGAATGATCGCGTCCATCTGCAAAAATCTGTGGCTGAATCAAGGCCGAACGACGCCTGAAATTTCCGATTCTGGTGATCACTCCCGAATGTCGGAGATCAAGTCCTCGATTGCCGCGAACTTGCTGGCGTGATGCGACTCAGAGCGGAAGTGTCACGGCCTGATTTTGCCGCGTTGACACGTTTCTGCCCTTGCCGGATACTCCCTCGTGGCTTGGAGTTACCGAAATTCCAGGTAATTTGAGCGTGCTCCAGGCGACGATTTTGACCTTATCGAAGAACTCTGATGACTGACTCAACGCAAACAGATTTTGATCAATACGCGAAAGAGTGGGCAGTTCGTGCCCGCACCGCGTCTCGTGAGCTGGCCGTGGCTCGCGGTGAGCAGAAGAACGCCTGGCTGGAACGGTCGGCGGAATTGCTCCGGACACGAACCGCGACGATCCTCGAAGCCAACGCAAAGGATATTGAAGCGGCTCCGACGTTTGGGCTGACAAACGCCCAGGTCGACCGGTTACGGCTCGATGAAAATCGAATTGAAGGCGTCGCGGCAGCGCTGGAAGACATCGCGAAATTGCCTGATCCGATTGGCGAGATTTTCGAAAGCAACATGCGGCCGAACGGTTTGCTGGTCACGCGAGTCCGAGTTCCGTTGGGCGTGGTGTTTTTCATTTTCGAATCACGCCCGAATGTGACGGTCGATGCCGCCGCGATCTGCGTGAAAAGTGGAAATGCGGTCATCCTGCGAGGCGGCAAAGAAGCCTTCCACAGCAACCACGCCCTGCATGGCCTGCTGGTCGAAGCTCTGGAAGAAGTCGGTCTGCCGAAAGACGCTGTTCAGCTTGTCGATACGACCGACCGGGATGCCGTTGGATCGTTCCTCCGACTTCGCGATCTGATCGATGTGACGATTCCTCGCGGCGGCAAAGGCTTGATCGAACGAGTCGCTCAGGACGCGGCCATGCCCGTCATCAAGCACTACGATGGAAACTGCCACGTCTACGTCGACAAGTTTGCCGATGCAGAAATGGCGACCAACATAGTGGTGAACAGCAAAACTCACCGGCCGGGCGTCTGTAACGCTGCCGAGTCGTTGCTGATTCATCGGGACGTTGCTGCCGAGCTGCTGCCAGGAATCGCTGCCGCGTTGCAGGAAGCGGGCGTCGAGTTGCGATGTTGCCCAAGGTCGCAGGAATTAGTTGCCAATTCTGTGGCCGCAACCGACGAAGACTTCTACACCGAATTTCTCGAACTGATCATGTCAGTCAAAGTCGTCGACGACGTCGAGGATGCGATTTCTCATATCAACCAATACGGCTCGCACCATACAGACGCGATTGTGACGCGCGACCTGCCGACAGCCACTCGGTTTTCGGCATCGGTCGATTCGGCGGCGGTTCACGTCAACACAAGCACCCGATTCAACGACGGCGGCGAATACGGACTGGGAGCGGAAATCGGCATCAGCACAGACAAGTTTCACGCTCGCGGGCCATGCGGACTCCGGGAATTGACCAGTTACAAGTACGTCGTCCACGGAAACGGCCAGGTCAGGTAACTTCAACTCATCAGAAGGGTCGAACGCCGAAATCAAAATCGCCCGCCGTCAGCAACTGAGTAGTCGCTCAGAGACTGGCACGACATCCGGGGCACAGTTCGGTGTTCAACCAGGGAGCAGCCACGGATGGCAGACGTTCTCAGCCAATCAGAAGTCGAATCGTTGCTGGCAGCTCTTGAGCCCGGCGACGCAGCGGGCGCAGCGCAAGAGTCAGACTACGCCGCACGAGTTTCGATCTACGATTTCAAACGCCCGGAGCGAGTCTCCAAAGAGCAGATGCAGGCGTTTCAGACCCTGCACGAAGGCTTCAGTCGTGAACTCAGTGCCGCACTGAGTGCCATGCTGAGAAACATCTGCGAAGTCAAGCTGATCAGCGTCGACCAGCTTACGTACAGCGAGTTCGTTTACAGCCTGGAAGACCCTACCTGCTTCATTCTGGTCGATTCAAAGGGGCTCGACGGGAAAATCATCCTCGATCTCAACCCCTGCATTGTGTTACCAATTGTCAACCGCTTACTGGGCGGAAGTCGCGAAGCAACGAAAGATGGTCCGGTTCAGCGACCACTCACTCAGATTGAAGTCCGGCTGGCGACGCGGGTGACCGACCTCATTCTCGAAGCTCTGTCGAATTCCTGGAAAGACATCTGCGACCTGCAGCTCAAGGTCGTTCAGGTCGAAAGCAACCCGCAGTTGGTCCAGATTGTTCCGCCGAACGAAGTGGTCGTGCTGATCAGCTTCGAGATCACATTTGCCGAATCCCGCGGGATTCTCAACCTGTGCATCCCGTTTAACACGATCGAGTCGAAAGCCAGCAAACTCACGTCGACAAGCTGGGGCTCGCACGAAAAACGCGAACTGAACGAAGGTCAGAAACGGAATCTCAACGCAAGCCTCTCGATGGCAAATGTCGAACTGAACGTTGAGATTGCCGAAACTGAACTCTCGACCGCCGACGTGATGAATCTCGAAGTCGGCGATATCATCATGACTGAGGCGTCGGCAGAACTTGGAGCCACCATCACGATCAGCGGCCGGCCGATGTTTCGAGGCATGCCCGGTGTTTATCGTGGAAAGAAAGCGATTCGAATTACCGAGATGCTCGAATCGCCAGCGCAGGCGTTGGGGCTGGAGCCGAAACCCGACGATTCACAGAACGCGTAATTACGAGTTCTTCAGCAGCTTCGCGATCACACTTCGCAGATCCTTGCCGCGGACGTCAAACTGGTGCAGCTTTCCGCTTTGATCGACGATAAACAGCGACGGAATTGTCGGAACGAAATAGCTTGCCCGCAGTGATTCGACGGTGCCTCGTTCAACAATCATCGGCCATTCGATTTTTGCCCGCGTCGTAAACTGCTCGACAATCGAAGGATCTTCGTCGAGGCTGATGCCGATGATTTCAAAACCTTTGTCGTGGTAGTCCGCGTAAATCTGCTTCAGGTTAGGCATCTCTTCGAGGCACGGCGGGCAGTTAGTTGCCCAGAAATCGATGAGTACGACTTTGCCTTCGAGACTTGCAAGACTCACAGTTCCGCCGGTGATGTCTGCCCCTTCCACCTCGGGAGCCGCCTGGTCAACCATGTCCATCTTCTTGATTCGGTTTTCGCAAAGGCTGCGAACGTCGGCGTTCAGAAAGAACTTGCTGGCGATTTCTTCGTAAACGTGTCGAGCCGCGCCAAAATCGCGAGCAAGCTGGAGCTGAATCGCCAGACGCCGGCCGAATTCGATCAGCGCTCCACCAGACTGAAACCTTGCGAACCGAAGCTGGCTGGTGAAAAGCTCAACGGCTTCTTCTGACTTGCCGCCTTTCGCCAGTCCTATTGCCAGAGTCTGCTGTGCAACTCCGCGAGTCGCTGCCGAAGCGTTCGGAGACTTAATGTAGGTTCGGGCCAGCTCGACAGCTTCCGCCTCGAAGCCATGCTCGATCGACGTCAGAAAGAGCCATTGCCACGCCCGTTCCGAATCCGGTGCTTCGCCGTTTTCAGCGACGTATTTCGTGACGCGGTCGAACGTCGCTCGCGTTTGCTCGGCGATAATCGATTCGAACGTGGTCGCCGGAGCGTCGTCTGCGGAACTTCGGCAGTTTGAAGTCGCGACTGAAATACTCGTGATCAGGAAGGCGATGGTCACGCATCGATGCAGCAGGAACTTTGTCATAGCGTCCTCGGTGTTAGTTCTGCAGATTAAGAGCTGTTCGACAACAGAATTTCAGAACTGAGGTAATGTCGCTAAGCCGCAGAGATTCGCAAAGAGTTGTGTTGGTGACTTCTTAAAGCACTTTGCGATTCTTCGCGTCTCTGCGCCTTTGCGTCAGATTTCGATACTGCACTCAGCTCATCGGAAGAGTGATCCGTTTTGAATGGAGCACTCAGCGCCGAATTTCGAAAGAGTGGGGCATCGTTACTTGATTCGTACGAATGGCGAGGATAGCCGTTCGAATCGTTCAGCAAAACGGAGAGCTGTCGAACCGAAGTTATCTCCGCGCATAAAAAAGGGCACCGGTGTGATACCGGTGCCGCGGGGAAGAGAGAAACGCAGCGGAGGGGAGACTGCCTTGTAAGCAACCTGGGAGGGAGGACGCTGCTTACAAGAAGGGGAGAGAGGGAGAGGAGGAGGGAGGGAGGGAAGGGAGAAACGTTGCCGGAGGAGCCCGACTGCCGGAGAGAACCGGCGGAGAGAACCGGCGGAGAGATCAGTGAGCGGCCGCGATGGGCATACTCACTG
>CALDJX010000065.1 GCA_937899075.1 uncultured Planctomyces sp.
AAAGAAGATCGCGGAATTTGGAGAAACTCCATAGTTTCCTGTCCATTTTGGATTCAATATATGGGTCAGTTTATGGATCCAGTCGTAGGGCCCATTCCCACTGGCCGATTCAGGGTGGGCCGGTAGAAACCAGCCCTATTTTTCCAATCTTCTAACTTCACCGATCACCATGTCAGACGGCGCCCAGCACGAATTTGACGCGCAAACGCGAACCGGCGATCGCATGGTGACTCGAATCGTCGTCGTCGTGGGTGTGCTGATGATTGGCGGAGCAGCTGCGGCGGTTGCATTGTTGCCGGGATCATCAGCCAAAAACCAGTCGTTGCTGACTCACACGATCTCACGCGGCAAGCTAACCGTGTCGGTGACGGAACAGGGGACTCTGGAAAGTTCCAACAACACAGAAATCAAATGCAACGTCCGTGGCTTCAATTTGGTGACGTACGTCGTGCCAACCGGGACCGTTGTTGAAGAAGGTCAGGAACTTGTACGCCTGGATACAAAAGTCATCGAAGAGCAACACAGTCTGACCAAGACAAACACGTTTATCGCCGAAGCCACGTTGGCAGAAACGCAGGCCAATGTCGAAAAGGCCTCGATCGCGATCGAAGCCTACGAAAAAGGACGATTTCGCTCACAACTGCAGGGCTTGGAAAAAGAGCTTGCAGCAAACCAACGGAACCTACGGACGGCACGCAAAATGTACGAGCGGTCGGAATCCCTATTCCGACAAGGCTACGTTACGGAATTGCAGGTCGAAGGTGATGCATTCACGGTGACTCAGGCTGAGTTGGAATTGAAGGTGAAAGAAACGGAAATCAAAGTCCTGAAAGATTTCACTCGCAAGATGCAAATGGAAACTCTCGGCGGCAACAAAACCGCCAGTGAATCCAAACTTGCTGCTGATCAGGCGGGGCTAGCGATGGAAATCAAGCGGCGAGATCGGGCTGCCCAGGAACTGAAGCATTGCGTGATTCGAGCGGAAAACAGCGGGCTTATTATCTATCCGTCAGCCGCTTCGTGGAAGACAACGCCAGACATCACCGAAGGCGCAACCGTTCGAAAAGACCAGGTGCTGCTGTTGATGCCCGATCTTACGCAGATGCAGGTCAAACTCGGGATTCACGAATCCGTCATCGGACGAGTGCGACCTGGACAGAAGGCTATCGTCGAACTTCCTGATCGCACCCTTGAAGCAACCGTTTCGGAAGTCGCTTCTGTGACCCGTCCAGCGGGCTGGTGGACGGGCAACGTCGTCAAATACGATACCGTCATCGAATTGCCATCTGAAGAGGGACTCAAGCCCGGCATGAGTGCTGACGTCGACGTGATTCTGGCTATTCACGAAGACGTTCTGACCATTCCCGTAGCAGCCGTTGTCGAAACCGAAGACGGAACATTTTGCTGGGTGCAATCCAAAACCGGCCCCACCAAACGACTCATTGAACTGGGCGACAGCAACGATGTCTTTATCGAAATCATCGCCGGCCTCAACGAAGGGGAAAAGGTGGTTCTGAATCCGGTCTCACTGATCGCGGAAGCCGAAGAAGACGCGCGTACGACGCTTGCTCAGCAACAGGCTGAAGGCAATAACGACGACAAAATCCCAGCGACTTCGGAGGCGGACTAATGAAAGCCGCTGTTTTTATCCTGGTTGCGCTGACATCGGTCGGATTCGCCACGATGTCGTACTTTCTGCCTGGCGAAAGTGAGCTCATTGCGGACTCTGGTGCACTTCACACTGTCACGCGAGGCGAATTGGTCGTGTCGCTTACAGAATTGGGCACATTGGAAAGCTCCAACAACACCGAGATCAAGTGTCGCGTGCGGGGCGATAGCACGATCACGTTCGTGATCGAAAGTGGCACAGAAGTCGAAGCGGGAGACCTTCTGGTCAAGCTGGAAACGCTCGCCATCGAAGAAGAAATCAGCGAACGCACGAAATTCTATCATCTGGCCGAATCACAGGTTGCTCGATCAGCCGCCGATGTGGAGCGTTCCAGGCTGGCAATCTCCGAATATGAAGAAGGGCGTTTCGTTTCTCAACTGGCTGCGTTGCAGAAGAATCTGGCAGTGGCCGAATCTCGTTTGCTGAACGCAAGAAATCGTCTGAAGCATTCAAAAATGCTCTCTCGCAGCGAATACGCCAGTGACCTGGAACTCGAAGAAAAAGAGTTCACACTTTCGCAGGCCGAACTCACGGTCAAGCTGACAAAAACAGAGATCGATGTACTGCAAAACTTCACGAAGAAAGAAGAATTAGTTCGGCTTCGCGGTGAACTCAAGTCTGCAGAAGCGACGCACAAAGCAAACGTCGAACAAGCACTCGCTGATAAGAACCGGCTGGATCGAGCTAAAGAGGAACTCGGCTATTGCACGATTCTTGCGAAGCGATCCGGACTGGTAATTTATCCAACCGGCGAAGAATGGAAGAACGCGCCGGAAATCGAAGAAGGTGCCACAGTTCGCAAAGACCAGATTCTGTTGTTGATGCCCGACCTTACTCAGATGCAGATCAAGGTTGGTGTTCATGAATCTGTTGTCAAGAGAGTCACCATCGGCATGAAAGCCAATGTCACTTTGAACCGTAAACTTCTGCCAGCCGAAGTGACGTACGTCGCATCCGTTGCCAAACCGGCTTCGTGGTGGACTGGCAATGTTGTCAAGTACGACGCTCTGGTGTCGTTTCCACCGGAAAACGGCATGAGACCAGGCATGAGTGCTGAGGTCGAAATTGTGATCGCCCAATATGATGATGAGGTTGTTGTTCCCGCTGCCGCATGCATCGAAACGGAAAGCGGATTCGCCTGCTGGGTGCAACAGCAGACCGGACGAGAGCGACGATCACTGGAAATCGAAGACGGAAACAACATGTTCCTTTTGGTTCGTAGCGGAATAACGGCTGGCGAGCAGGTCATTCTCGATCCACTCGCCAACGTCCCGGATGCTCAAATCGAAGTTGCTCAAACTATCAGAAATGACTGACGAAGACGCGTCGTCAGAAAACCGAACGCAAGCATTCATTTCATGAATACCGACACACAAGCCTCTTCAAAAATCGTGTCCGTGGCAAAACTTGCCACCGGATTGATGATGCTTTGTGGACTGTGCTGGGCAGCTGTTGCGATTGCTGGAACCTTCCGCAAAGAAGAAGCGCCAACTGGGATGACTCACCGGGTGACTCGCGGGGATCTTCTGGTCACGGTCGACGAACAGGGAGTTCTTGAAAGCGCAGAGAATCTCGAAATCAAATCGCAGGTGCGCGGCACAAACGCCGTGCTGTGGGTTGTCGAAAGCGGCACGATCGTTGACGAAGGCGATGAACTTGTGCGACTTGACGCACTGTTTATTCAGGAGCAGGTTGACGAACGAACCAAGTATTCCAATTGGTCTCAGTCTGCGGCCGATGGCTCGGCCGCAAGAGTCGCGCGGTCACGAATCGCGGTCGAAGAATACGACCAGGGACGTTATCAATCGGAAGTTCTGACCCTGGAAAAAGATGTCACTGTTGCAAAATCCGCCTTACAAAATGCCAAAGATCGGGTACGGCATATTGCAGTGATGGCAGGCAGCGGCTACTTGAGCGAATTGGAAGTTGAGGAAAAGCGATTCGCGGTCAGACAGGCCGAATTGAATTTGGAACTCAAAAAGACACAACTCAAGGTTCTAAAGAACTTCACGTACAAAGAGCAACTGCAGACGCTGAAGGGAAACCTGGTCTCTGCTGAAGCGACGCATAAAGCGAACGTCGAACGAGCGATGGCTGATGCATCCCGCCGCGATCGTGCCGTCGATGAACTGCAGTATTGCACGATTAAAGCACCGCGCAGCGGACTGGTCATTCACCCGAACGCCGCCCAATGGGAAACCGCTCCAATCGCAGAAGGCACCAATGTCTACAAAGACCAGGTTCTGTTGCTGATGCCTGACCTCGACCAGATGCAGGTCAAAGTTGGCGTTCATGAAGCGAGCGTCAAACGGGTCAAGAACGATCAACGGGCGAAAGTCACTTTGCCGACTCGAACGCTTGAGGGAGTTGTGACCGACGTGGCATCCATTACCAAACCGGCTGGCTGGTGGACGGGCAATCAAGTGCGATACGACACGATCGTTTCTCTACCTGGCATTCCAAACCTGCGCCCCGGTACGAGTGCCGAAGTCGAAATTCTCGTCGCCGCACATGAAGACGTGTTACTGATTCCCGTCGCTGCAATCGTCGAACAAAACGACGAGGCCTTCTGTTGGATTCAGACACCGTCCGGCGTTCATCGGCAGCAAATTCAGATCGGAGACACCAACGACATCTTCACCATCGTCACCGACGGAATCCAGAAAGGCGATGAAGTGCTGTTGAACCCCTACGCATACGAAGCCCCGGTCGTTGACGAAGCCGAATCGCTGGAAGATCGTGCCCCGCAAATCGAAAAAGCGGGCGGCAGCAAGAGTGGCAAAGGGGCGAAGTCACTTTGATCTGGCAGTTTCTTCAAACCGTGGACCTCGGCATCAAGAGCCTGCTTGTTCAAAAGCTTCGGGCCGGGCTAGCCGCTTTGGGAATTTTTATTGGCACGGCAACCGTTATATGGCTCGTCGCCATGGGGGAAGGCGTTAGCTATCGCGCCCAGCAACAGATTCTCGAACTGGGCGCAAAAAATGTGATCGTTCGCACGGTCCAGCCGAACTCAGGCAGTGACGAAGACGCGAACAGCCGAGTCAAAATCTACGGCCTGCTGCGAGCCGACTATCGGCGAATCGTCGAAAACATCCCTAACATCCGCCGAGCAATTCCTATGCGCGAGCTGAAGTATGAATTGCGGTTTGACGATCGAACGGCCGATGCGAAGCTCGTCGGCTGCGCCGAAGAATATATCGAGCTAAACCGACTTCAGATCGCTCGAGGACGCTGGCTGTCTCCTCGTGATCGAGGCAAGAAAGTCATTGTCCTGGCCAACGAAACAGCAAAACGCCTGTTTCCATTCGAAAACCCAATCGGCCGCGCCATTTGGGTGGGCAGCGAATTTTACACGGTGATTGGTCAGACGAAAGATCGAACGGCGTCGGCGGCCATCGGAGGCAGTCTCGATTCGCGAGACTACAATCTGGACGCCTACATTCCCCTGGAAACACTCCGGCAACGAGTTGGCGACCTCGTCATGAAGCGGGTCGGCGGTGGACTGGGCTTCAACTTTGTTGGTGAAGATGTGGAACTCAGCCAGATCACAGTTGAAGTCAACAAGATCGAAGAGGTCGACGAGACGGCTCAAATCATCGAAACGTTGCTACGAAAATATCACGAAAAGCAGGATTACGCCGTCGTTGTGCCACGAGAACTACTGCGTCAGGCAGAGCGAACAAGAACCATGTTTAACGTTTTACTCGTGGTGATCGCGGGGATCTCACTGTTGGTCGGTGGCATCGGCATTATGAATATCATGCTGGCCACTGTTACTGAACGAACTCGCGAGATCGGTGTGCGTCGAGCACTCGGAGCAACGCGCAGCGACATCATTGTTCAGTTTTTGGTGGAGACCATTGTGCTGACAGCCAGCGGAGGACTTGCTGGAGTTTTATTTGGACTTTCTGTCGGGCCTGTTTTCCGTTTCATTAAGCGAGCCATCACAACGATCTCCCCTGACGCTCTACCGCCCATCGTCAATTCATTGGAGCCACGAATTGCGATGTGGTCGGTCGTGCTTTCTCTTGGAATTTCATTGGGAGTTGGCGTCTTGTTTGGCGTCTACCCGGCACGCAAAGCCGCATACCTGGATCCGATTGAAGCTTTACGCCATGAATAGTGAGGAAATCGTTTTCATGAAGAAATCAATTGTCCACGACTTCACCATTATTGCGGTAACCAGTGTCGGGTGCCGTTGATTGATTGCTTGGTTTCTCCAAACAAGGTCTGACAACAGCGGTATCCGACAACTTTTCAGCATGGGAACAATGTCCTCAAACTCCAGCCAATCGAATGACCAGCACGTCGCGACAGACTATGCGTTTCGAGTGGAAGACATCTTCCGAACGTATTTCCTGAAAGGTGAAACGGTCCACGCACTGCGAGGAGTTTCGTTTGATGTGCTCAAAGGCGAATACATCGCCATTATGGGGCCGTCCGGATCTGGCAAAAGCACGCTGCTGAATGTGCTGGGATGCCTCGACCGCCCAACAAGTGGCCGCTAT
>CALDJX010000066.1 GCA_937899075.1 uncultured Planctomyces sp.
GTGACAACGTATTCAACGGCCTTTCCGTCTTTCTTGAACTCGATCTTGTCCCACGACTCCTGAACCTTCTTTTTCATATCCGCAATCGATTTGCCATTGCGGGATTTTTCAGGAGCGCTGGTATACGGCGCCCGCGTGGCGTCTTCGAATTTCGCTGGCTCAGCGGCGTTTGAGTTCAACGGAAAGACGGACGCGACAATGGCGAGCAGGAGAAATCGGCAATTCATAGTGGCGAATCCTTTGGTCGTTTGATGAGTTACTGTTGAGCATCCAGCCTGAGTGTGGAGTTTTCGTCAGTTGGACGCGTTGTGTCCACCAAGGCTAAAGCACGCACGTTTCGACTGGCATGTTACGAGCTGCGAAGTGACAGCAGGTACGCCATCAGCTGACGAAACTGTTCTTCGGTCATCGTCTCCCCAACGTTGGCGGGCATGGGCGAAAGATTCGATAGGACGTTTTGATCGATCGAGTCGGTCGCCACGGAAATCTCCTCGCCTTTGCTGTCAACAAGGACCAGCCTTGCTCCTTCCGTGCGTTTGATCAGACCATTCAGGACGCGGCCCTGGTCGGTCACGATTGTTGACGACCGAAAAGCGACGTCGACGTTTCGGTTGGGAGCGAGAATGTCCTCGACAAGACGATCGAGACCTCGGTTGCCGATACCGTCCAGGTTTGGTCCGACCTTCTTCCCCTGACCGGCGATCTGATGACAGGTTGCACACGTCTTCGCAAAGAGCTTTGCGCCGAGTTCGCGGTCGCCAGCGACGGAAACGTGGTTCTGGCGTCGGTTGGCGATGAGGTCAACCAGCTCCTGGGATTCGTCGGGCAGAACGTTGGTTAATGCTTCGATTCTCTTGCGCAGTGGGGCGTCAGCCGCGGCGAGGAGTTTCGGTTCGATTTGCGGATGCTTCAACAATCTTGCGGATGCTCGGCCGGCTTCGGCGAGTTGGATCAGCAGGGCCGCTCCGCCAGAGTCCGACGCGAGAACATCTGCGACTCGCCTTTGCTCCGCCGTGCTTGCGGACAGCATTGCCTTGAGGAGTAATTCAGGAGCGGCCGCGTTCTGACCGTCGATCAGAGCCTGAACCATCTGGCCGCGTTGCGTGGCGTCTTGACCGACAATCGATGTCGCTTCAGCGAGGGCATTCATTCGAGCGTCCACTAGCGGAATCATTTTCGAAAGAGCGGTTGCCAACGTTCTGACGCTCGCGGGGTCCGATAACATTTTCAGTGCCGCCTTTCCGATGACATCGCGAAACTGGTCCAGTTGAAAAGCGGCCGCCAGTTCAGCGCCTTTGCGATGATTCTCAGCGCGGCGGCTTGGGTTCAGAGCCTCGACGGAAAATCGTCCGACTGCCAGCCAGGCGTACCCTGTTCCGGCGTCGCCGTCGACAAGTTCGACAATGACCTGCCGGTCGGCGGCGTCTCCGGTTTGCCACCGAATCTGCTGAGCCGTGTCGTTGCGAAGTGGTGACCAGCGCTGAAGTACCTCGCGGGACAACGCGTCGCGGACTTGAACGAAGGTCTTTTGCTGGAGCGGCTTGTCGGGAGGGCCGTCATGTCCGGCGAGGTAGAAACTGAACTCGGCAGGAAGAATGAAGGGAGCCGACCGGTAGATTCCCGTTCGTCGCTCGCCGTGTGGAAAGCTGCTCCAAAGCGCCGTGGCTGTCATGCCGTCGGCAGACTTTCGCGAGCGGGAAACAGTCCACGAGTCGACCTCCGTTGAACCTTTGGGATGTGGAATTTCGGTCCAGCTCAAAGGCTCGACGCTGTCGATTACTGAGTTGTCGGACTGTTCTGCGCCGAGCAATTTTCCCGCAACCACCGCCGCCCACGCTCGTACAGACTCTGGGTGCGAGACACCTCGTTGCGACAAACCGTCTTTAACAGCGGCGAGTAAGGCGAGTTGGAAATCAAGATCATTCTCAAAGCGATCCAGCGAGGTTTTCGCCAAAGTCGACATCGTGTCACGCGACACGTAGCCGACCGCGAACCTGATGTATTCGGCAAGTTGGTCCTGGTCGGCTCCAGCCAACGCTTCCAGGTGGGCGGCAACGAACTCGCCGGCAGCCGGCGTCTTCAGCGACATGCACAGTGAGCCGAGCAATTGAATATCGGATGGTGCAAGTCCTCGATTCGCCAGTTGCGAGAATCGGCTTTCGGTTCGCAAGTGATTTCGCAATGCCATTCGGATTGCATGTCGCAGATGAACATCGTTTGGTGGCGAGGCGTCGTAGGCGTCCAGCAATGAATCAATCAATTTGTCTGAGTGATGAATCGCTGCGGTCATGGCGGCTGCACGTCTTGTCAGCGCGTCGCTGTCTTTCAATCCGGTTGCCAGCCACTGCTCAACTTCGCTGGGAGGCTCCGCCATTTCGGACAGAACACGAAAGGCGTGAGTTCTCACAAAGGCGGACTTATCACTTATTGCGTGGCTGAGGTCGGCTGTTTGTAACTTTTCAGCCCGAAAGAGGAGCCATAACGACGACGATCGGACACGTGGCGATTCATGTTGCGTTCCCATTCGTGCCGCAGCTTCAGCGGACTCGCCGAATCGCTGGATGATTTCTTCAAACGCGAGATCGGTTTTCGTTTTCAGAGGTGAGGCCAGCTGGTCGATCAGTTGGTCCAGCGACGCGGTGGCAAGACTGACTGAAGTCGCAGCGGGCTTTATCGCCGATGATGCGGTTCGCTGAGGATCATTGCGTCGCGCGTCGGAACCTTTGCAAACGATGCGCCAGATGCGGCCTCGGAGTCTGTCGCGGCGTGGGTCGTCGAGTTTCACTTCGTAGTGGCCGATGATGCGGTTGTAGAAGTCGGTCACGTAAAGAGACCCGTCCGGAGCGACCTGCAGGTCAGCAGGGCGGAACCACGGATCTCCGCAGATGAGAAAGTCGGGTTCCTGCTGAGCTCTGATTGTCGAACCAGTCCGGACGAGCGAGTTTCGATTGATGCGGCACGTGGCGACGTTGCCTCCGAAAGAGCTGTTTCGGTAGACGTCGGGAAAGTTGGTGGCCTCGCCCAACGCGATTCCTCCGATGGCCGTCGAGCCGTGCAGGTGCTCCATGACGTTGGGGATGTAGCCGAGTCCGTCGTGAGGCTTGCCGAAGCTGTCGTGATAGCCGCCGCGGAGAAGTAGCGAGATCGGCTTTGTGTGGCAGTCGGCGCTGAAGAGATCGCCGTGCTGGTCGATCGCCATTCCGAACGGATTGACCTGCCCGTGTGTGAAATGTTCGATCCGCGAACCGTCGAGTTTGAAGCGAAAGGTATTTCCCGAGTGCATGACGACTTCGTGGCCGTCGGTTCCGGCCACCGTTGACTGGTTGTTGAATCCGTGGCACGCGTAGAGCCAGCCGTCCAGGCCGCGAGTAAAAGCGTTGCACATGCCGTGCGTGTCGCGTGTCGTGTCGAACGGGCCGTAGAGTTTTTCTCGCTTGTCGACTTTGTCATCGCCGTCCGTGTCGCGCAGAAACCAGATGTTGGGAATGCTGAAACAGACGACTCCGTCTTTGTAAGGGTAAAGGCCCATCGGAATGTTGAGATCGTCAGCGAAGGTCTTAATGACGTCGGCACGGCCGTCGCCGTTGGTGTCTTCCAGGATCGTGATTGTGTCTCGACCTTTTCGACCATCGGGGGCCGCAATGGGGTACTCGCTGGAGCTGGTGACCCACAACCGGCCGCGCCGATCAAACGCCATGTTCATCGGCTTGGCAATGTCGGGCTCGCTGGCGACGAGTTGGATTTCGAATCCTTCGGGCAGGACGAAAGTCTTGAGTTCTTCGGCTGGAGTCAGTGGGTCGGTCTCGCGGATGTTCGACGTGAACAGGTCTTTTTCCGGTGTCTGTGTTGGGGCTGCCGCTGGCTGGGCATGAACCTCGGAGTGAAAGGCGACGAGGTACAGGAAAGTCGTAAGGACGAACGCGGTGGTGTGTCGCATGATTGTTGGCTCAGAGGGCGATCGCGAAAACGAGCAATGTGCATCGGTCGTTGGAAATTCGATTCCGCATCGTATCAGGGGATTACGGTGCGATCGATCGACTGTTGCAAACACTTCAGTGGTCAATGTGAACCGGGCAGCGAGTAGTTCAGCAGGGCCGTCTATGGGTAGACTGCTGACTGAAATTGAATTTTTCGCTGTGTTGAAATCGTCGGCGGCGCGGGGACGACAACCGATGCGGCGCAGACTGATTTCGGGAAAATCGCCGGAATACTGACGGGCAGGAATACTGATGACGGACGATTTTGGGCGGCTGTTTGGAGCCCTCGCCATTAAACGCGGGCTGGTATCGCCGCAGCAAATAGCGAGTCTGCTCAAACGCATCGACGAGTCGCAGTCGCTGGACGCTCACATGGTGCGGGCCGGCTGGGTCAGCGCGAGTGATCGGCTTGAGATTCTGTCGGAAATGGATTCGCAGGTCCTTGCTGCCAGCGGCGATGTCGAGTCCGCCGTTCGTTCTGTTCGTGATCAATCGGCAGACGTCGAAGAATTCATCTCGCTCTACGACAGCAGCGTGCGCTCCTCGCCGCGTCGTCATGGAGAAGCCGACGCAAACGACGCCAGTTTCGAAGAGACGTTCCTTCGTCCCGCTGCGGACAAAGTCGACGAAAGCGGAGAAGGCAAACGGAGTGACAGTTCAGAGTCTTCCGGCGACTCTGGAAGTCACGTGCAGACTCCGCTCTCTCAGACTGCGAACTCGCACGCTCCGCAAACGTCTGATGAGGTGGGCGCTGGCGACGAATCCAACCCTCTTGACGGCACCTTGATTTATCAGGCGCCGAGTTCTCCTGGCAAACCGACTGCATCGAGTACTGACGAAGGCAGCGAAGGTTCAATTTCGGGGGACACGGTCGATTTCAAGCCTGAGTATCATTCTCGGTACACACTGACGCAGGTTCATGGTGAAGGTGGACTCGGTCAGGTGTGGCTGGCGACTGACCCGGCGCTGAAGCGCGAAATTGCCTTGAAGAGAATTCGGCCGGGCAAAGCGGCTAGTCGCGATGCTCAACTGCGGCTGATCAAGGAAGCACAGATTACCGGGCAGCTTGAGCACCCCAACATCATTCCGGTTTACGAACTCGAACACGCAGACAACAAAGGTCGCCCTTTTTACACGATGAAATTTCTGCGCGGCAAAACGTTGCAGGAGAAGATTCAGGCTTACCACAAGAAACGCAAAGCGGGAGAGGCTGATCCGCTTGAGCTGGTCGAGCTGCTTTCAGCGTTCATCGATACTTGTTTCGCGATTGCTTACGCAGGGGCTCGAGGAATCGTTCATCGCGATCTTAAGCCGCAGAACATTATGGTTGGCGATTTCGGCGAGGTGCTGGTGCTTGACTGGGGGCTCGCCAAGAAGGTCGGACAGCCCGAAGAAAAGCACGAGAAACGCGAGATCGAACTGGCTTCGGTGCTGGACGATACGGCGACGCATCACGGAGGCGTGATCGGAACGCCCGCTTACATGGCGCCGGAACAGGCGGCCGGACAAAACGATCGCATTGACGCTCGGACTGATGTTTACGGCCTGGGAGCTGTCCTGTTCTGCATTCTGGCAGGCAGTTCGCCACACCGAGGAAACAAGACGAAGAACCGGATCAAGGATACTCAGGATCTGCTGACGAGGATTTCGATTGGCGCGACACCCAGTGTGCGGGATCTTGATCCAACGATTCCCCGATCACTCGACGCCATTTGCGCGAAGGCGATGAGTCATTCGCACTTAGACCGTTATCAGGACGCGAGGGAGCTGGCGAAAGACGTTCAGCGATACATCGCTGATGAGCCGGTCTCGGTGGTGACTGAATTCTGGCAGGAGAGGGCAGGGCGGTGGCTGCGCAAGAATCGCGTGTGGGCTCAATCTTTGGCAACGTCGGGAGTCATGGTGATTGCCGTTTCGATCGCCGCCGCATTGCTGATCAACAGAGCGTGGGACAGCGAAATCGATGCGCACGCGAAAACTCAGGACGCGCTTGATGCAGAGTCGCGCGCGAAAGCGGCGGCAGAACAAGCTCAGCTTGAAGCGACCGAATTCTTTCTCGCGTCACGCCGGACGGTCGACACTCTTTATCGTGAATTGAGCGATTCTCTCAGCGAGTACCCGGCCGTTCAGAATCTGCGAGTGAAACTTCTCGAAGAAGCCGCCACCGAGTACGAGAGCCTGGCGGAAACTCGCAGCGATGTCCCTGAGCTTAAGCTCGAAGCTGCGAAATCTCTGGTACGACTCGGAGAAGTCTGGCGGCTACTGCGAAACTTTGATCGAGCGCGGAGTGCATTCGAAAAGGCTCAGTCAAAACTGACAGAAATTGCCAAACAGGATCCGGCGAACAGTGTTGCCGCAATTGAGCTGGTGACCTGCCTGAACGGTCTGGGGCTGACATGGGCGACCACTGCGCCGCTGGATCAGGCTGAGGATGCGTCTGCTCAGGCTGAGAAGTTCTACCAGGAAGCTTTGACCAATGTGGAAGCCATGTTGCCGAAGCTCGATGAGAAAAATCCCGAAGAGTCGCTGATGCTCAGACAGTTGAAGGCAAGGCTGCTCGCAAACCGGGGAAGCTTACTCAGCGGGACCAATCGCCTGGACGATTCGTTGAATTGTCTGTCTGACGCCGAGGCAGAATTTCGCGCGATCGCGGAAGTGGATGACTCGCTTCGAAACGTGCATGAGCACGCGAAGTCACTCGTCGAATTGTCAAGGCTCCTGTCGCTGCACGGTCGCGGTGAGGATGCGAAGTCAGCTCTGGAAG
>CALDJX010000067.1 GCA_937899075.1 uncultured Planctomyces sp.
CGTAGACGCTGCGGCTCCGGCTGGTACTTCTGGCTGGTTGATTTTCTGGCTGATCTTCGCGGTCATGTTTCTGCCCTACATTCTTGGCTCGGCGATTGCCAAAGCATTTCGGTTGAAGGATTTCAGCAGCCGGATCGGCACGGTCCTGTTCTGTGTGGCGCTCGCCGTTGTGCCGATGAGCTACCAGCTCGCTCAAGGCAAGTCGTTGGGTGACTGCTTCCGGCTTGGCATCGACCTCGCCGGCGGAACGAACCTTGTCTACCAGGTCGACATGGCGACGGCGACAGAATCTGGCAAGGATGTTGACCGCTCAATCGACAACATGGTTGGCGCGATCGCCCGCCGTGTGAATCCTTCAGGTACAGAAGAAGTTACCGTGCGTCGAGTTGGTTCTGACCGGATCGAAATCATCATTCCGGGGGCTGACCAGGCGTACGTCGATGAGATGAAAGACCGGATTACTCGGCTGGGTTCGTTGCAGTTTGAAATCCTTGCCACCCCAAATAACTCCGAGCATCGCTCGCTGATCAAGACAGCCAACGGACTGCCGTTGACCGAGAACAAGGTTCTCGAAAACGGTCGAACGGCCGCTCGCTGGGTCGACATTGCTGAAGGCGAAGACGTCGGCCGCGGCGGTGGTGGGGAACTGTTGCCTTCTGTTCATCGAACACGCAAAGGCAAAGCCGACGCTGACATCGAGCAGGTGCTCGTTGTCGTCAGCCCGGAAGCGAGAGAAGTCACTGGTAAGTTCCTGGTTCGTGCCAATGAGCAAATGGACCAGAGCGGCCAGTTGGTGGTTGCCTTTAGTTTCGATCAGACTGGAGCAAACCGGTTCCTTGATCTGACCTCAGAGCATAAGCCACTGAAAGACGGCAAGCGTTATCGCCTGGCCGTCCTGCTTGACGACAAAATTCAGTCGGCTCCGAGCTTGAATGAAGCAATCGGTGCCCGCGGACAGATTTCCGGGAGTTTCACACGCGAAGAAATTCGATCGCTGGTCAGTGTGCTGAATGCTGGTGCGCTTGACGTCCCGCTCGTGCCGGATCCGATCAGCGAATTCACCATCAGCCCGTTGCTGGGTGTCGACATTCGTAACAAGGGCATCTTTGCAATTCAGTTGTCGTGCGTTGTAGTGATCGCGTTCATGGCGATCTACTATCTGAAAGCCGGGTTGATCGCAGTGCTCTGCCTGATGCTGAACATCCTGCTGATCATGGGCACGATGATCTTCGTACAGGGCACATTCACGCTGCCCGGCCTTGCTGGACTTGTGCTGACGATCGGGATGGCGGTTGACGCCAACGTTCTGATTTTCGAGAGGATACGCGAGGAACTCGCTCGCGGAGCCAGTATCCGCATGGCGATTCACAACGGGTTCGACAAAGCCTTTACAGCGATTATCGACTCGAACCTGACGACGCTGATTGTTGCGATCGTGCTGTTCATGATCGGAACCGACCAGGTCAAAGGTTTCGCCGTGACGCTCTTTATCGGGATCGTCATGAGTATGTTCTCCGCTCTGTATTTCGGCCGGTTGGTCTTCGAAATTCTTGAGCAGAAACGCATCCTCAAGAGTCTTCCCATGCTTTCGATCGTGAAGTCACCAAGTCTCGATTTCATTGGCAAACGCAAGTTGGCGATGATTGTTTCACTCTTTGTGATCTGCTCTGGCCTGGCAGGATTCGCTTCTCGTGGCGAAGACAACCTCGACATTGACTTCCGTGGCGGAACGATGGTCACGTTTGAATTCGACGACGCTCGCAAGCTCGCCGACTTTCGAAGCAACCTGGAAGCAGAATTTGACGCCAGTATCACCGTCGAGCGTTTGACACTCGAAGGCGAAACTCAGGAGTCGGATTCTGGTCGTCGCTGGCGTCTCCGAACAACTGTCGAGAAGTCGAAAGATGTTGAAGCGGGCGTTGCCAAAGCACTCGGTGACCAGGGGCTGAGAACGGTTTCAGTGAGCAACAGCGAACTCGTTGAGATTGCCTCAGCGGCGGAGCCTGCCGAGGGCGAAGAAGTCGATCTGGAAGAATCAGCGTTCGCCGGTGGCCAGGAAACAACGTTGACGTTCAGCGACGAGATTACTGTCAACACCGCAGCAAGAAATCTTGAAGACGCGATCAACGCGATCAAGGAACTGAGCGGCAGCACTTACAGCAGCCCTGGCGACCTGTTCCGAGTGACTGGAACTAAAGGAAGCGGAATCGATGGTGAAGAAGGCCAGGTTCGGAAGTTCAGCGAAGTGAAGCTTGAGGCTTCGAAGGAGCTGAAGAAAGAAGACCTGACGGCGGCATTGGCAGCCATGCAGACTGACATGAACAACTCACCGTTGTTTGAAGAGGTCAGCAAGTTCGCGAAATCAGTCGGCGGCGAAATGCAGAACCAGGCAATCATCGCCATGCTGATCAGTCTCGGAGCGATCATCATTTATGTCGCGTTCCGCTTTCATCGGATCACGTTCGGCATTGCTGCCGTGGCGGCGTTGGTTCACGACGTGCTTGTCGTACTGGGAGTTGTTGCTCTGGCTTCGCTGGCCAGCGGTGGAGCATTCGGCTCATTGTTCGGTTTGTACGATTTCAAAATCAATCTGCCGATGATCGCCGCATTCCTGACGATCGTCGGTTACTCGCTGAACGATACGATCGTCGTCTTTGACCGAATTCGAGAAGTTCGCGGTAAGAATCCAAACCTGACTCCGGAAATGATCAACACCAGCCTGAATCAGACATTGTCTCGAACACTGCTGACCTCGCTGACCACGTTCTTCGTCGTCGCGATTCTGTACGTGTTCGGTGGAGAAGGCATCCACGGCTTCGCCTTCTGCCTGCTGGTCGGAGTGATCGTCGGAACGTACAGCTCGATCTACGTCGCCAGCCCGGTTCTGCTCTGGTTAATGAACCGCGAAGAGAAGGCCGCAAAGCCTGCCTGATCGCGGGTTGAACGAAACGTGTGCTGTTCAAATCAAACCTCGCCGACGTGTGGGCTTTTAAAAGCCAATTTCACATCGGCGAGGTTTTTCTATTTGATGGACGATCGATTACTGGCTGAGTTGTTGAAGCAATTTTGGTCAAGCTACCAGCGCCAGGTGACGGCTCGGACATGCGGAGGCACGTGTGGCTCGGTGAAGGATTTTCGCCAGAGGATCTCGGCGGTGTTCGAGAAGATTCGAACTCCCAGAAGCAGCATTCGATAGGCCGGCATCAGCGGAAAGGCCAGGGCGACGATGGCATCGTGCTTGCGGTTCCGGCTGTAGTACATCAGCGGACCTAACGCGATGACTTCGGCGATCACGCTGACGATGTAGAAGGTCATCCATGCGTAAGGATGCGGTCTCATGTCGGGATGCAGAAGCATCATCACGGACCAGATGACCATCCCGTAGCCGCACAGCAGGTTAAAGGTAATTCCGTCGAGAAACATGAACATGTTCGACAGACGGAAGTCCCGATGCCACGGCTTCGCCATGTCAACGTGCTTTCGTGCGAAGTGACGAACAGGGCCGTCCCCTTCCCAGCGACGTCGTTGCTTCAGAAGTGCCTTCCAGGTGGTTGGTGCTTCGGTGTGGCAAAACGCGTATTGAGCAAACGTGACTCGGTAACCGAGTCTTCGAATGCGAACGGTCATGTCGAGGTCTTCGCCGGGGCCTACGTCCCAGCCGCCAAGTCGGACGAGTAGTTCTCTGCGGAATCCCGCCAACGCTCCTGAAGCAATCGGCAGAACGTTCAGTCGGGCGGCGACAAGTCGGCCGACAAAGATGGACTGCAGATATTCCAGTCCCTGGAACCAGGTGACGAAGTTGGTAAAGCAGTTGCGGACGGACACGGTCGCCGAGACTGCTCCGACGTTCGCGTCACGAAACGGCTGGACGATTTCCCAAATGGCGTCGCTGGCCAGGTGCGAGTCGGCATCCACGCAGATGACGATCTCTGCACTCGTGTGAGTCGCCGCGATATTCAGCGCGGATGACTTACCGCCTCGCCACGGTCGAGAAAGAACTTTCACGATGCCGGGGTGCTGCCCGGCGTACGCCCTGCCGACTTCCGCCATGTTGTCGTCGGAACCGTCGTCGACGACAACGACTTCCAGACGCGGGTAGGTACCGATGATCGATTCGATCGTGGCCCCGAGTCCGGACGCTTCGTTCAAGCCGACAACCATCACGCAGACTGATGGGCAGTGCGAGAATTCCGCTTCGGGCTGCTTCGAGAACAGCGACCGCCAGATGCCGAACACCCAGTCGTAGATGCACGTGAACGCTGTCGCGACGCAGTACCGTGGGCCGTCGAGTAACGACATCCCCAGCAACAACGTTGCGACTTCATCCCAGGTCAGCGAGTTCAGCCAAAGATGCCAGCCGTTCAACATGGTACCCGACCAGTTCCTGCTCGACGGCTTTGTGAGCCGCGAATCGAGAATCACAATTCAAACAATGCCCAGTCTGTTCCAACTCGCGGTCGGACCATCCACAAACATCACACTCATTTTCGCCCGGCATGTATTCGAAGTCGGTGCCAGCCACCAGATGTTTCGTCTGGCAGTTGGGACATTTCAACGTCTCGGCAGTTTCGAACTCACTCACCGGTGCAACGAACGCACAGGCAAAGTGGTGAGCGAGCATCTTGTGCGCGACTCTTCCGGAACCGCATTGCCGACACGCAAAGCGAAACGTCGCCACCGATCGGCACTTACCGCAGACAAGAACTCGATCGAGCACCGTCCGTTTCAAAATGCCGGCGCGACTCCAGCTTTCGTAGACCGACTCTGCATACGGAAGTCGATACTGGAAGAATTCGCCGTTCAGAGTTGGGACTCGGGCTTCATCAGCAAGAACGAGTTCTCCGACTCCACCGCGAGTAATCTCGCAGTGAATGCCGTCTTCCCGGACCTCGTGCGAAGTCAGTACGCACCCCGCGTAAAGAGTTCGCCCGTCGAGCGTGGCCGCTCCGATGACCAGTGACGGGTGAGCCGGCATCGCGTCCCACCCCACCGAAATGGTAGCGGACGAATTCCCACACGACGTGGCGACTGCGGCGAACGGTTCGCCCGACACAATGTGCCCGTCGCTTGTTAGTGCAAAGGCTGACAGCGGCACCGAACATTTGGACCGGCCATGTCTGCTGCCTGTGCTGCCGGCCTCTGCCTGTGATGCTCCTGGCCCGGCAGCATCACTTTGATTTTCGTCACACACGACTGACGTTGAGTCAACAGTCGTCATTGCCTGTTCCCCCTCTGGCAACGATCGAAACCTCGCGACACGTCACACACCGACGCGTCTGATATCAAAAAACAGCCCACTAAGTCAGAATTACTTTTCGAGATGAAACAGGACTCGCCAGAAATTCAGACGAGCGACCGCAGCGTTGTCATCTCCGCGAAGGTGACTCGCGTTCTGCGACAACTTGCGGTGAGTCGTCGGGAGCTTCCGCCTGCAAGGACGAGAACCACCCGAACCGAACGATCGCCCCGTGACGCATGATGCCGCGGTCTCGTTCGCCGATCTCCGGCTGAAGAACAACCGGCAGCAAGGGCTCGCCTTTGCGGTAGTAGCGTTCGAGCGATTCTGGAGCAGATTCGAAACGTTCTCGCGAACTGATGACTCGGCAAGCGACCGGTTGCGAAAGTGGTTCGACAGTTACCGTGACTCGCGTTCCCGGAGTCAACGACTGCGAAGCATCCTGCTGAACGTACAACGTTGCTTGAAGTGAATTTGAATCGACCAGCTCAAGGACTGTTTCAAGTTGTCCCAGACTTTGGCCCGCAGCCTGATCGCACTGCACGACGACGCCGTCGACGGGTGACAACAGCCTGCCTTCTTCCAGTTGATCGACCAGTCGCGAACGTGACGCTTCCAAAGCGTCGATCCGTGCGAGGATAGGACGCAACTGCTCAAGGCTTCGCCCATCGTTCGATGTAGTTTTTTCGTTGGTTGGTTTTTCTTCGACGCGATGCCGCAATTCTTCAAGGGCCTGCGTCATCTTTTCAACCATCTCACGCTGGCCAGCTTCTGAGAACACGAGGCGGTCAATTTCCTGTTCCGGGATGATCGCCTTGTCGCGAACGCTTTGGGCACGCTCCAAGTCGTTGCGAAGTCGATTCAGGTCTTCTTTGTTCTTGAGCAGCGAGCCCCAGAGTTCGAAGTACTCGGCCGCGTGGCTTTGCGAATCCCATCGCAGTCGAGCTTTCTCGCCATCAAGTCGAGCATGTTCAACTCGCAGTTCGTCCTCGATCTGTGCCAGTTGGCGTTCCAGGTCGAGGCTGTGCATCGTGGCCAGGAGCTGACCTTTCTTGACTGCTTGTCCTTCTTCGACGGCGATGTCCAGGACGACGCCCGCCCACGGAGTGGTGACTCGCAGAGTGTCGCCGGTTACGGTGCCGTAAGCGGCGACGCCTAAGAACGAATTCCAAACCATCATCAGGATTGTCCCGACGACCGTTGAGAAAATGGCTCCTACAAGGAAACGCCCTTGAGGCCGTTTCGGCATTGGTTTGGGCGGACTGAGTCCCGGTCCCGCTTCGCCACCCGGTGGCCACGGAGCCTGAGTCGCAAAGTCCGCCTGAAAGCCTCGCGGCTTCGGAGTGGCGGGGGCAGCGAGCACTGATGGTTCAGTCTCGACGACCGTTCCGGCTGCGCTGCATCCGGCATTTGCCACTGCCACGCCGTTCGCCGATCCGACTGTAGAAGCCGTTTCGCGAAGGTCGCTGACAATCTCATCGATATTTGTTAACTCGCTCGACACCGTGCCA
>CALDJX010000068.1 GCA_937899075.1 uncultured Planctomyces sp.
GTGGACATAAACCATGTCTTCCGGAGTCGTGTAGAGCTTGTCGGCTGGTACGTCGCTGTGATCGATACCGTCTTCTTCTCCACCCACGACGCCGGCTTCGACTTCAAGGATGATTTCGTTTTCGACACAGAGTTGCAGCAGGTCCTTGCTGATTTCCATGTTCGCTTTGATGTCGAGTTCCGACCCGTCGAACATGTGCGAGTTGAACAGGTTGCCGTTGCCGGCGGCTCGACGTTCGGCCGTCGCCGCGATCAGAGGTCGCAGGAAGCTGTCGACTTTGCCTGGCTGGCAGTGGTCAGTGTGGAGCCCGATCAGAATGTCGTATTTCGCGGCGAGTCGGTGAGCTGCTTCAGCCAGGACAAGGGTCCCGAATACGGCGTCTTTGATATTCAGACCAGAAGCGAATTCGCCGGCACCGGTTGAGAACTGAATGATTCCGTCAGAACCTTTGTCAGCGAAACCTTTGAGCGCGGCGTTGATGGTGGCGATCGAGGTGACGTTGATCGCGGGGTAGGCGTATCCACCCTGCTGAGCGGCGTCGAGCATGGCAGCGTATTGAGCTGGAGTTGCGATTGGCATTCTGAATTCTTCCTTTAATTGACAGAGGCGGACAGAATCGCGGCAATTCAGAACGCCACGTCTGCGAAAGCTGCCACGGCACGCCCAGTTCCCCTGAAGGGATTAGCGTTCTGCCTGCGGCGGTAGAAAATCGGCTCGTGCCGAGAGATTTCGATCAAAACCGGGCGGGAGCTTACGTGATGGAGAATTCGAATCCAAGTATCACAGGCATGCACAATGCGACCAGAGATTTTTTGAACCACGAATGGACACGAAGAAACACGAATAATAAGGGGTGAGAGCACTGTAGATATTCGTGTCCATTCGTGGTTCTTTTCGGGGACCCAAACTGCCTGCATTACTGAGTCGCGACCGGTGTTGATGCCACAATTTTCAGGTCGTCGAACAGGACTTCGCCGAGTCCGTGCAGCGTGAGTCGCAGTCGAAGGTTGCTGTCGGTTGTGACTTCGCGGATGAGTTCGAAAGTTTCCCAGCCGCGGGTCTTTTTCCAGCGGACCTTTGAGCCTGTCAGGCTTTCGGTAATCGTCACGCCTTCGATCGAAGCGGCCGGGCGAGCCTGAATTCTCACTCGTCCGCTGATGTGGACAATCTGGCCGGCTTTGACGGGAAGTGGCGGCGTCGACAGAGCGATCGGCAGGCCTTCTAAGGCGATGGGGATTTCCGCATTCGTGTTCGGCACCGCGAGCAGTCTGAGCGCGAAGCCGGACTGGGGTCCGAGTGACGCCAGTTCCGCGGCGGCGCGGACTCCTTCGATGTCGTCCTGCTGGTTGCTCCACCCGTCAGCGATCATCTGGGCTGTGTCCGTATTTTCAAAGTTGCCAGACGGAAGTCGGTTTTCGTATCCGGCGAAGTGAGTCGCGCCAACTCGTCGTACAAACCGCCAGTGTTCCGGCAGAGTTTGAAAGCTGACCGTGTACGGACTGGCGACCGCCGACGATCGTTCGGCGACGGCGGCATCCCAGTGAGCCCGCTGGAGAATTCGGAGTGACTGCATCGCTCCCTGGCATTGCAGCCGCACAAATTCCGGCGTGCTGGTTGTCGCGGCGTAAGACGTTGAGAATGACGCCTGAGTCACTCCTTGTGCAGAATTCGATCCGTCCCGCAGCCGTTCAGATGCCAGCGCGAGATGTGAGTTCGCTCGTGCGATCAATTGCGGGCTGTCAGGAATTCCGTGACCCATGTGCTGAAGTTCGGCATCGACCCGTTGCACGCGGCGGAGTTTTTCCTTCGCAAGTTCGTACCACAGTTGAGCGTTCTGATCGCTGATCTGGCTGATCCGGTTTCGCAGGATGTTTCCCCAATTCGGATCCGTCGAGATCACGAGAGCTGCCATCTGGTCGAAGTTTTCGAGTGTCACTTTCGCGCCAGCGAAGCCCGGCTGCCTTCTGACTGTATTGACTCCCGTAGTGGAGACTTTCCAGATCGTGGCCGTGTCCGGAACGCCGGGAATCACGATGTCGACCGATTGAGCCGCCATCTGACCGGGTACAAACTGAGCGTCTTTCTGATACCAAAGAGGGACGAGCAACTGACCGTTCGGGCTGGTCATGATCGCCATTTCGATGACATTGCTGTCGTCGGCAAGGGGCAACGTACTAGACTGAGATTTAACACGCTGTTGCCTGGCTAACTCTCGACTTTTACGAGCATCGTTCAGACCGGCGAAATCTTTAGAGCTCTGTTTTACTGGCGAGGCTTCAACAGGAACGGCGACTCGCTGATGCTCGAGTACGGTCCAGGAAGCGAGCCATGGTTCCAGCAGACTGATTTCCTGGTTCGTGATGGCAATCACCAGTTCACGTTCTCTGGCACCGATGAATTTGTCATCGAACGAGGTGCGTTTCCAGTAGCCAATTCCGCGTGCTCCGGCGGAAAGGCCTGTCCAGGCAAGCTGCCGAATCAGCTCCGGCTCGATGACCGGCATGGGCTCCGGCAAGGCATTGCCGTTGGGCTCGGGTTCTGTCTGAACCCATGTTGTGACGAAACTTCCCGGTCGAAGCAGGCGTCGCTTCTGAGTCAGAAACTGCCGGTAGTCGTGCAGTGAGAACGCAGTTTGCAGCGGATGTCGAGTCAGGCCGATGCCGTCGAGCAGTCGTGAATACGAACGCTCAAGGCCGCCAATGTCGCCGATGATTGGTCGCTGAGTCAGGCGGTCGGCCGCTCGGATGAGACGCACCTGAGTTGTCAGCTCGTCACGTGCTCCTGGAGGAATTCTGGTTCCGAGGTACCAGCCGAGAATCCCGTCATACTTCGGTCCGAAGTCAACGAGACTGGGCACGGCAGTCCCGTTCTGGGCAGCTCCGGAGACGCGGCCGCGAGGCGGAGTTGCCAATGACCAGATGCCGGCCTCGCCGAGTTCAGCGATGCCCGGCAGGTCGGTGTAATCCTTGATCCAGGCGGCGTTGAATCCAAGTTCGCGAAGTCTCGCCGGGGTTTCGTCGTGATGCGGAGCAAAAATTAGAACGGATGGACGGCCGTTGACAATCAGCCGGTCCAGTCGCATTTGAATATCTGATCGACGTTGCTCGGCGGGCAGCTCGGCGCTGACCAGGACGATGGCTTTTTGCGGTGAGGCATAGCCCGTCCAGCGAAGGTCGTCGATGAACAGCTCAGTCGTTCCGGTTTGCAATCCGACCAACAGGATCGCGCGGTCGATGTAGGCGTCATGCAGGTTCAGACTAGCCGAGTGGAACTCAGCGCGGAGACGAGTAATCCGGTGTCGAATCTCGTCCTTCTGGGCAGTGGCTTTGAGGGTCTGCCATTCCGACGTCTTTGTGTAGAGGTCGCCCCGCAACCACGCAGTCAACACCTGGCCGGTCGCCGGATTCTTCTGACGCGGAAAGACCATCCGTGTGGCAAGGATCGCTCCCGGGCGATTCGCCTTGTACTCAATCGTCAACGAGAGGTCGTCAATCGGAACAGAGCTGGGCAACTCGTGCTCAAGGCGAATGACAGGTCCGTTGCTCAGACTCGAAATCTGCAGATGCTCAGCGGCCTGGCCGGTTTTGCGGATGTAGAGATTTCGCCGATGTTGCCGAACCTGCACGCCGGAACCGCGAGGGATCGTCGTCGTCCAGGTTGGCTTCTCACTGTCGAAGCCTTCGACGAAGTCGTCAGCGCTGAGTGGCTTCGTAGTGAGCAGAAACGCGAGCAGGACGACGAGCAGTCGACTGTAGATTGCACGCTCGTTGCGAATGAGGACCGGTTGCGTAGGGTAGGCCGTCGCTGCCGCTTGCTCGTCAGGCCTGAGCCCGGATTCTTCCCTGAATCGGAACGACACAAATATCCCTCGATGTCTCAGTGAACCGCGAATCCGTTGCGGGAACCGAAATTCTTTTGAATTTCACGCTGAAGAGCAGGTCTGATTGAAGCCAATCTGTTGCCGAGTTGCCTCATGCAGCAGGTATGCCCAAGTGGACCTAAGTGCGGAAGTCTAAAGCACCTTACGCCGCTCGCCAAGACGAAGCGTTGCATTGTCGCAACGCTGCACCAACTGACAATCTCCTTTGGTCGGAACCGTTAAGGTGCAATGCAGCAAGGGTTTATAAACAGCCTCTTGTGAACGCCCCAGGCTCTGCGCACAATCACGGCACCTTCAAATCGAACGACAACTGGAGACGGATACGCCATGAATTCGAACTCGCGATTCCCCGACAGCGGCGAAAATGATCTGCCGCGCGAGCTGGTTGATTTGGCGCGGGCCATCGCAGCGCTGCCCGAGGAACACCAGACTGAACTGGAAGGCGTTTACACGCGAGTCGTTGACTCAGTGAAGCGTCGGCGAAGAATTCTTTCGCTGGTTCAGGAAGCGCTTTCTCAGCTTCGACTCGACATCAAGTATCTGATGTTCGATCTCGAAGTCACCCGCAAGGAACGAGACGAACTCAAAGAACGACTCGAGTAATCGTTCCGTCGAAATTCGACTCGCCCCACGATCCCACCTGCCGGCCGCACTGAGCTAAACACATCTGCTCGCTCTGAATCACCACGCGGCCAATTCAAACCCAATCAATCGCCCGAACGCGCCTCATCATCCGAACCTTCGGATTTGATCACTGCTGCGCCGCCACTTTCTGGAGCATCGCTGTTAGGACTGCTTTCGTCCGACGGCGGATGGCGACTCCACCATTGAGCCAGCAGCGTGCCGGTCAACATGCACCCGAACGTGTAGACGGCGGTGGGAATCGCAACGGCAGGCTGGTCCTTGAATAATCCAAGAACAAGCACTGTTCCCAGCCCGGCGTTCTGCATGCCGACTTCCAGAGTCAACGCCCGGCGCATGCTTTGTTTGAGCTTCAGTCTTCCGCCGCCGAAATAGCCTGCGGCATACCCGAGCAGATTGATCAGCAGCAGCACGGTCAGCAGTTTACCGGACGACGCAACTTCGCCACCAAACACTCCAAGCAGCCGGTCTCGATTTAGCGCGACCACGACGGCAATCAGCCAGACAATCGTTCCGTTGGCAATCAGCGGAGCCGCCTTTTGAGCAATGCCTGATCCCTGCCGCCAGAATCGACAAAGCAGATGCCCGATCAGAACCGGGCCAACGACCTGCTTGACCAGCTTCAATGCTTCGTCCAGCGGATCAATTTCGATGAACTTGCTCAGCATCAGTCGGAACGCCAGCGGAACGATGATCGGCGACAGGATCGTGGCGGACGTCGTCAGGCTGACTGAGAAGCTGACGTTTCCTCGCGCCGCAAGAGTCAGCACGTTCGACGCCATCGCTCCGGGGACGCATCCGACGACGATCACTCCGATAAGGTATTCGCGTTCCAGGCCAAAGAGGTTGCCCAGCCACCACGCCAGCAGCGGCATCGATGTGTACTGAATCAGGGTGCCGCCCAGAACCAGCGGCCAGCGTTTGAAGACTTCGTTGACCTCGGCGACGCTGATCATGCACCCGATGCAGAACATCGTGACCTGAATCATGATGCCCAGTAACGGTCGGGGCGTACCAAAAAGTGATGCCGAGTCGATGGACTCAAACTTGAAATTGGCCGTCCACAGAAATGGGTCGGCAATCTCGAAATGCGTCCAGAGCAGCGCCGCGGCCGAGAACAAAACAAGCCAGGCGAGCAGCGTCTTCTGAATAAACTGACCGGCGCGTTCCATCAGCGATCGTCCTCCGTCGCGAGTTTCAGTTTCTCGATAAACTCATCGCTGAGCCCGGCCTGGCGGCGAGCTTCCACCTGGAAAGTGTCGCCCTTCGCTTTGACCGGGCGGAGTGGCCATTCGAGATGTTCACAGAACGCGTCCCAGTCGGACTGCCCGGCGGGTTTGAGTTTTCGCAGCCACTCCATGCCGAAGGCGACGTGCTCGATTTCGTCGCGATGAATGACTCGCATGAGTGCCGCGCTGCGATCGTCTCCGACAGCTTCGAAGTACGCTGCGAACTCCAAAGTGTGATCGAGGTTGCAGCCTTCAAAAACCAACGGCAACGTCGCGATGTAGTTAAGGACCGACTTGAAATCGAGTGACTTCTTCCAGATGTAAGAATTAACCGGCAGCGATCCGAACTCGACACCGAGCATGGCCGCACGTTCGGCGTGCATGCGAGTGTGGCGTTGCTCGTCCTGCATAATTTTGCAAAGGCCGATGCGGAATTCCGTCGGAGCATCGGGGAAGAGCAGGGCGACGCGAGCCATCACTTCCAAAGCCTGCAGCTCGTGATTCGCCAGGATGTGGTGAGCCGTTGCTCGACGTGTTGCATCCTTGAACGCTCCGGGTTTCGGCATCGAAGCGGCCATTCGCCGAGGAGCGAACTTCAGATCGTCAGAACGGGCTGGCTCTCGAACATCGACGGCTTCGCCCGGCAGCTTATCGGTGAAGTCACCGGACGCTGGCCTGAGCTTTTCCTCAAGCGACTCGGAAAACAGAACCTGCTCAGCGAACGCTCGAACTTCCATCAAGAGGTCCCGTAACTGTGAGCCGAACGCGCTAGCGTCGGGCCGAGTTCTGGAAATCGTCGTAACACAAAGAGCCCGCGGCTAACGCCGTCGGCTCACAAGGCGTGCGGCCGATGAGAATTTACCAGTAGCTGAACTCGTGAGAGTTCAGACGAGTCATCAAAACAACGTCTGAAGTCTCACGACTTCGGCTACGGCAGGTAAGAACTCATCTGCCGCACGCCCAAATAAATTGACTGCAGCCGGCATGAGTCCCGACGGGCTGTTTGACCAACTTCTCGCACTACTTCATCGGTGAGTAATCAGTGGCGGTCAGAAACTGCTTGTCGACCGTCTGAACAATCTTTCCATCGGCGATCGAAGCCTGGTAGGCCGCTTTCCAATCGGGATCGTTTCGGAAACCGTCCCACGAAGCGTCCGCGGCTTTCAACGATTTGTGAGCGATGATGTAAACGAGCGTGTCTTTCTTTTCGGCCGGTACCCAGTAGGCGACGTTCTTCATGCCGTGCTTTTCAAAGATCTTCATCGTGTGCTCACGGAATCGCTTATGGAGTGCGGGGAGCCGACCTTCATGAGTCGTGTAGGTTCGAAGTTCGTAGACAACGGGGCTTTGCTTTTCGTCGCTGACGGCCGGTCGTTGCAAAGCAACTCCGAATGCCACAATTGCAATCGCAATGGCTGATGCTGTAATGACTCGCTCGCGATTCATGGCGAAGCTCCTTGTTTGTTGAAATCGTTGAGGGCTTTGTGATTGTCGGGGGTTGTTTCCGGAATCATGGGTCAGTCACGGATTGCAGACAACTCACGGGCGATGAGAGATTTCAGATGGAACGACGAATCATTGCAAAGTATCCAACAGAACCGCCGGGCCGGTCGGTTTGCTGGCTTGTTGCGTTGGTCGAGCTGTTCACCGCTCTGACGATTTTTGTCGGTGTGCTGGCCGATGCTCACGCGGATCGAAGTGGCTCGTCGTCGGCCCATTCAACAGTCTTCGCATCGCATCCTGTAGCGGAAACTCCGAAGCCGCCGACTGCTGCGGATGAAGTAGCCGGAAGTTTGACCGACGTCGAGAAGTCGATGCTCGGGACGTGGGAAGACGATTACAAAGGGCACCGAACGCTGACACTCAATGCTGACGGAACGGGCACGATGGTCGTTGAACTCGACGGTCTGCCGGCAACGTTCTTCGCGAAGAAGCTGACATTTCGAGAAGAGTGGACTGTCGCCGATGGCAAAGTCACGATGAAAGCGACGGGCGGCGAACCGGTCGGTAAAGTTCAGCTGGTGCTCAGCCTTCACGGAGATTCTTCGACACAAAGAATTGTCGAAGTGACGAGCGAGCGAATGATCCTGATCGAAGAACCATCCGAAACTCGTTTCGAATGGCGACATGTTCGAGGCACTGAGAAAGTCGTCAATTGATGGCTGCGATGATGGCGGCTAATTTTTTCCGACAAAGGTAACCCGACGCGTCAGCGAGGGAATTCCGCCCGCCGCTTCCTTGCTGACGCGTCGGGTTACCACTTTTATTGAAGCCAATGTCGAAGCTTATGCCCCTTCCGAAGAACGAAGAACTTGCCCGTCAGTTGCTGAAGACGCTGATCGATGCGGACGTGGAATTCTTCGTTTGCGGCGGCGTCGCGGCGAAGGCTCACGGCTTGCGAAAAAAGATCAACGACCTGGACATCGTTTACCGCCGCTCGCGCGCGAACTTTCGAAAGATCGTCGACGCGCTCGCCCCGCTTAATCCGTATCCACGCGGTCTGGAGCCCGGCCAGGAAGTTCCGTGGAACACGTCCGTTCTGCGAGACAGTTACAGCCTGATCACGATCACCCATCTGGGTGACTTGGACCTGATCGCTGAACTCTCCGGAAGAGGCACCTACCAGGCACTTCGAAAACAAACGACTCGCTTGGTGGCGCTCGGCATGGAATGCGACGTGCTGAACATTCCCCCGCTGGCCGATCACCTGATCGAATCCGGCCGCCCGAAAGACGTCCGCCTGGCCGAAAGATTGCGAGCCCTGCATCGGCGGAAACACTAACTGACAATCGGCCCTCTCTGATCAGAAGGATTCGAGAGAAGTCAGGTCGAAATGGCCCAGAGGTTTCAGTCGTTAAGGGCGGTCAGTGGGTTCTTCCTGCTGTGTTTGCTCGCGGATATGGGCAAGTCGATAGGCTGGTCCGAGGAATGTTGACCCGTAGAAGTCTTCCGCGAACCCCACGGAATCGGGGGCGGAAACTACGGTGACAGCGGCATCGAGATCGAACGGGGAGCAGACAATCAAACCTTGATTGAATGGGTGGAGACTGAAACTCTTCCCATCCCTCATTGAGACTGGGGCCGCTGCAAGTATCTCGGGAACCAGGTCCGAAACCTTTTCAGGAAACTCCCCTTTCTGAATGTGAAAGAGCGTCGCGGCGACCATCAGATTGATGCTCTGTTGTGAGTCATGACGAGCGTTCGCGGAAAAGAATTGTACATCCCGGTAATCGTCGCCTGAGAATGCAAGCGGCGGCCAATGGTTTCTCGATTCTTCAAGCAGTTTCTCGCCAGTCATGCTGGGGTCTGCCCACCGGTCGGCAAATTTTTGATAGATGACTGACCGAGCTTGAGCCAAAGCCATGTCGTCACCTGCCATTGCCAATCGTGAGGGCAGGAACGGAGGAAAACGATTCATGACGTCCAAATCCCCAGGCATGTCGAGCTCTTCTTGTTTCAGCAGTCCCAGGTGAGCGTCGCATTTTTGCGTGATGAATCTGGCTGTCTCCCAATTGATTGCTTCGGGAAGTCGAAACCGTGGGTTATGTTTTTCCTGAACGAGGGGCTTGAGCAACTCTGCCGGCGGTTGAGGTTCAAGATACAACAGATGCTCAATCGCGGCCCTTGCTCTCCCTCGCGCGAACGAGCCGCACTGTTGCCCCCTGCTGGTGATGTCACCGTCGAAATGCCGGGCGATGGTTAGCAGGACGTTCACATCGCTGTAGGCCTGCTGCAGGTTGCCACGCGAAGCGACAGCAAGCAGGTTGATCTGGAACAGGCCAATCGTTTTTGTAAGCAGCGAAAATTCTGTCTTTAAGTCCTCGTCATTTGGGTATTCAAGAGGCCAGACGATGGCGAGTTGTGGCTTCGCAGCGCCTTCACGCAGTTGCTGGAATGCTCCCTCACAATCCTGTAACCCGACAAACCATTCATCACTGAAATTCGTTTCGACATACAACGTTTCGGGCGTAAAGCCGTCCTCGTCCTCAACGTTTGCAGAATTCGGAATCGTGCTGAAGAAAAGTTCGGCGTTGATATTTTCCCCGGATAACCCTGTCCCGAATCGGGTCTGCGCTTTGGTTTGCCAGGCGTCCAGATCTTCATGAAACTCGCCGAACGATAAAAACTCCGATGCCGCGTTCTGGTCATCGGGAATCACTTCCTGCTGCGTCTGTTGCCACTCTGCAAGTGTGGTTTCCTTCAGTTGAATCAAGTCGTTCTTCAACTGCCAGTCGTACGCAATCAGACTGGCACCGAGGGCTGCGGTAAGCGCGACTAACCGCCGACCATCACGCCATTGGCAGGCTCGTCTTGCCTGAGCCTCTGGATTCATTTTGAAGCCGCGAAATGCCGAGATCATGAACGACACCGCGAAGACGGTGGTCGGCAGAAATACTCCGATAAATAGCCGCGGCAGTCTCAGAAGGATCATGTCGTCGCCGAACGTTGCCGTCGCGTAGAGGCAAACGGCTGAGACACTCGGAAATACGACCAGCC
>CALDJX010000069.1 GCA_937899075.1 uncultured Planctomyces sp.
ATGTGGAAGGAATTGACCTGTCGAAACTCGTGCGGCTGGTCGGACCGCTCGACGTCGCCAGCGCCTGCGAGATTGTCCGCCAGGCAGCGATTGGCTTGGACTATGCCCATCAGCAGGAGCTGATTCACCGCGACGTCAAGCCGTCAAATCTGATGCTGACATTGAATGGCGAAGTGCGAATCCTTGATCTCGGCCTGGCACTATTCGGCGCGGCCAGCGAGGCACTCGACGAACTTACCACCGTCGGGCAGCTCATGGGCACGCTCGACTACATGGCTCCCGAGCAAGGCGACAACAGCCACGACGTTGACGCGCGGGCTGATGTGTACAGCCTTGGTGCCACGCTGTTCAAACTGCTGACGGCAACCGCACCTTACGACTCACCGGGCACCCGAACTCCGCTCGCGAAGATGAAAGCGCTGGCGACAATCGATGCCCCTTCGGTGGCGGAACGACGATCCGAGTTGCCTGCCGATCTGGTGGCAGTTGTTGATCGCGCTTTGCTGCGAAACGTCGACGATCGGTTTGCGTCGGCAAAAGAGCTGGCCGACGCGCTGCTCCCATTCTGCGAGGGGCACGTGCTGAGTGATCTCGCCGAGTGCGGCCGTGATCTCGCGATGCATGAAGATGAGAAAATCCCGCAGCCACCAACGCTTCCGCCATTCGTCCAGAAAGCTGAAATCGCGGCCTCACCTGCCAACGTCACGCGAGCGGACGACCGCGGTAACCGCCATCCAGGAGTCGGACGCCGCATCGCGACATGGATCCTCGTTCCGCTGATTCTGCTGGCGGGCATCGTCATCTGGATTCAGACCGACAACGGAACGCTGGTTGTCGAGTCTCTGGAAGGCAGCATTCCTATCGAAATCCGCACCGGCGGAAAATTTCACCGCAGCGAAACGTTGTCTGTCGGAAAAAATGAACTGACGATCCATTCTGGCACCTACGAAATCGTTCTGCCCAAAGAGTACGATTCGCTGAAGGTTGAGAACAATGTCTTCACATTGAAACGTGGCGGTGAGTGGGTTGCTCGAATCACTCGAACAAAGAGCCCTCAATCCACCGGGTCGTCTGGTACCCCTGACCTTGCTCGGGCACTCAACACCGACTCTGCACGTCCGACAACAATTCCGGGCATGAGTCCCGGCAGAAGCGTACCGGGCATCTCAACTACGAACGGAACTGCCGGAGCGCTCGTCTTCAGTGGAAAGTCCTTCGAAGAGTGGCAGCACGCGGTCGTAACGGAACGAAACCCCGCCGAGCTGAAGGACGCGGTTCAGGCCTTGTGCATTCTTGGTCGAAACAACCGGGACGAAGACGCCGCCGCCGCCGTGCTGCAGGTCGTTGACGCCTACGAATGCGTGCCTCGCGATTTCGCTGGCGAAGGATCACTCGTTGCCGAAGCGATTCGGCAACTACGAACGTTGAATCCTGCAAAAGTCATTCCTGCGATTGCGGCCAGCGTAAGAACGCGAGGTACGAACACGCGAACCCTTGTTCTTGAGTTCCTGGCTGGTGGTAAAGAAAGTTCGCGGTATTCCGGGCTGCCCGACATGGGAAGCGGGCTTCCCTTATCGCAGCGGCTGAAAGCATCGTCGGAGTTTAATGAAACTCTCGTTGACATTTTCGATGAGCTGAGTCCCGCAAACCGTCTTTCCGCCTTTGAAATCATTCTCGATTGGTTTGCCCCGAATCAACCGGGACAGCGGCAGATCGAGTTCTTCGAAAAGTGTTCACGGCACTCGCCGGCCGACGGGATTGCCATTCGCGCGGCACGCAGGCTGGCTGAGATTCGCCCGACGGCCGATCTGGCAGACATCTTTCTGGACCACCTCGAAACGATCAACAAGCCGATGGCAGATGTGGCGAGCAAGGAGGGAGGACGCGTCGACAACTGGTGGCCTGTTGAAGCCGACGCCTGGCTGGGGCTGGCAGCATTGGGCAAACATGCGGCGGGCTCCGTTGATCGCATCGCCAGGCTTGTCGACAATGTGCCGGCTGAACTGGCTAAACCACAGTCGGTGTTGTTGATGATCTCGCAACACGGCGCCAGAGCCAGATTCGAAGTACATCGACAATTACTTCCACTCGAAATCCTTGGTCTCGTTGGTCCGCCAGCCGCGTCGGCACTGCCAGCCGTCAACAAGGTACTGGCAACGCTGACAGGAGCCTCGCCTGAATCCGATGGAGACTTCGGGTTTGACGGATTTCACAATCGATTCGTTCTGGAGCAGTTACTGGAACACGATGGCTGGACTGAGACGTCTAGTGCGGGTGGTGCGGCAGTCGACGGAGTCAGCGTTCCGGAGCGGCAGCAGCGACTGAACTCGGCCCTCGTCGCGATCAGAAGGATCACCGGCCAGGCGGCTCGATTTGACGTTTCGCAGATCGACGCCAACGAACCGAAGAGGCGAACTGGCGACATTGGCAGCGGTTATGTCGGGGGCGGTTCGGCTAGCATGATGTCAGCGTACGACGGCGAAGGAGAGTACGGTGGGAAGGCTCCTGAGCAACACACTCCGCGGCTGGTCACTTATAAAGGCAAGACATTCGCCGAGTGGACTGACCCGCGAAACGTTGCCAACTCGGTCAAGTCGCTCGGCGACCTTCGAGACGTTTTCAGGGGGGCTTCGCTGCTTGCAAAAACTCCACCGGAACGAACCAGTGCCGCTGAAATAGCAATCTCAGCGTATGAGTATGCCATTCGGCAGCCGTGGGAACTGACACAGGAATTACGAGCGTTTCTTGTCGATACGGTCGAAGCATCACACTCGCTGAATCCGGACGTACTGATGACTCCGATCGAAGACACGCTCGCGCAGGTCACCCCCGCACGTCAGTCATTTCTATTAGCCGAGCTGCTCGTGCCGGTGGAAGAGTCCGTGTTTGGTTCTCGGCTGCACGAAAGACCGTTCAGTCGGGAAGTTGTGGTAAATCCGCAGTTCCCAAACGCGTACAACGACCTCGTCGAAAACTGGGACAAGCATCCAGCGGAACTTCAGGAAGCGATTCTGCAGGTTGAAGCTCACCTGCCAGCGCTGGGGCGAAAGAATTCGGTCCGGTTGCTGACTCGTCTTCTTGAGGAGTCGCAAGACACGATCGGGGACGGTGCCATTCCTGTCGCAATGCCGACCGACCTGCAAATGAAGGCGGCGTTCATTCTCGCCGCGACTTCGCCGAAAGATCCAACGATCCAGGGACAGCTTGAAAAACTGCTGGCCGGAGTGCTGGCCAGGCCGCACGTTCTCCGCAGCAGAGTCGACGACGAAACGGGTAAAGCACCGCAACTTGAAGAGAACGCCGCGGCGCCGACGATGCGCGATCTCGACGCGGATCAACTTCACGCGGCCGTTGCTCTCAAACTCGCGTGCGGGGGCTCGCTCAGTGAAGCCACCGCTCGCCAGTTTGCGACGCTCATCGTTCAAGATACCGAGCGTCACGAAATCGGCACGTTTCGAATCGTCAGCCCGCCGGACGGCTCGGACATTCCAGGTTTGTCCTCGGGACTCGGACAGTTCGACGAATCCGGAGATGGCGAACTGTCAACCTACGCGACCGGCGGTGGCTACCCTGGCATGGGCGGAGGTTATCCTGTTGCTGCGGACCCCGGAGGAGGTGAACACCGTCCGGAAACAATCGTGAAATTCCAGGGAACGGCGTTCAGCAGTGATCACGGAGAATTCAGCCGGCGCGTCTTGATGGCACACTTGCTGCTTACGGTGCCGCCCGATGACCTTGCAGTCAAACACGAGATTGGCGAGCTGTTCGCCAATTGGTTAATGGAGAATTACTCAGGAACGGTGCTTCCAGCTCCAGGCACTAGCATGACGGATCCACAAACCATGAGTGGCAATGTCAGCCTCTACAGTCTGATCGAATCGGAATTTCGATCGGGTGTCCGCTATCGAAAACGTCCCAGCAACAAAGAGGCATCTAAAGAGATAACTCTGGAAACATTGAGATTCATCGATGCTGTATCTCGGATCGTGCCAAACTACATTTCGGAAGGCCTCCTTCGACACATTCAACAGAAACACCTCGCCGCTCGGGCAGCAACTGAATCCGGAAGGCCCTTCGGTGCCAACACCACCGAAATAACATACGACGGACGTCCATTCGAAGAATGGCGCAGCGTTGTCGCCACGGAACGCAGCCCGGAACGACTGGTCGAAGCGGTGCAGGCATTGGCGATCCTCGGGAAGTATGGCCGCGATGCCGAAGCGGCCACCGCGATCCTGGGTTGCCTGGCTCCGTTCTCGCCCGACAGTCGACTCGCCAAAACGCCCGAAGGTCGTCTCATCGACACGATTCAGGAACGGCTATGGCAACTTGATCGACAAAAGCTGGTGCCTGTCATCGTCGATCAGATTCTTCACGGGAACTCAAACCAGCGTCAATTCCTAGTGACTCTGAACGCTGCTCGACTGGAATCCATGCTGGTGTCCGACGGCCCGCTGATGACTCCTCAGTTCGTCAGCGTTCTGTTGGAAGCGACAAACGATTCGGAACCAAAGGTTCGTGAGTCAGCAACAAAACTCCTGACTCCGTTGCTGCTGACCGGCGCCGTTTCGTTGCCAGCGGACAAGCTTGCCTCGGCGAAAACGCGACTCGTTCAGTTACTGGCTGATGAGCGTGCCAATCTGGCGGCGGCCGTCTGTTTGAGCCAGCTCGCTCCCGAAACGGAAGGACTTTCGAAGATTCTGCTGTCTGGAATCGACGAGTTCATGGCCAACGAGACCTCCCGTTCGCTGCAGTTAATCGACCCTTACTGGGCACTGCGAAAGCTCATCGTGCAGGACCAGTCTGATCAGGAAAAACTGACTCCGCAATTGATCGAGCTGCTTAAGAAACAGCGGAACAAACCATCCGCTCATGTTTTCGCAATTGACTATTACGATTTCGACCACGAGTGCCTGATTGCCGAGGTGGTAGTTGCTGGCAAACGACGTTCGAACGCGGTGTCAAAACAGATTCAGGGATCGCTGGTGGACGTTTACTCAACAGCTTCCCGGATAACGGGCCGCAACCTTGGGGGGGGCGGCGCGTTAGACGACAAAGTCAGTCCAAACCTCGCCCCCTACAAACCCGTTCTGACGGACGAATACCGGTTCCCGATTCGAGCAGAATTTCGCCGGCAACGTGCCCCGAACGATCGCCAGTCGGATGCCGACATCACAGCAGCTGCGGTAGTCTGGGCCTTAAATCAGCCTGGAGTGGCCGGAGACTCGAAACAGGCCGATAAGTAATGTGTCGAAGTCGCGTTGCCGGAGACTTTGAAAAAGACTTACTCTTCGGAATCAACGACGGACTGCCGGCTGAATTCACGAATGAACCTCAACACCCGAAGGGCCGAACATGGACGTTCGCCGCATGCTGATGAGTTGCCTGGCCGCCTCGCTGCTTTGTGGTTGCACGGTCAGCGGGTCAAAAGACTCGACCTGCGAGAAGGACACGTCGGTCAACATCAGCCCGCTGATCGGACTGATCGGTATGGCCGTCGACGGGGACGACAAAGACGACTACGAACATTACTTCGACGACCACAAGCACAGTTGCAAATGTAAAAAGTGCAAGCACTGAGTGGTCACTAAGGGACGTGTTCAGAATCAGTTCCCGTTTTGATTCAAAGAAGGTAACCCGACGCGTGAGCGAGCGACTGCCCCATGAGTGACAACGCTCCTTCTGCCCCAAAGGGTTCCCTCCGTCCGAGTCCGATTGCTGGCCGATACTCGACCGTCGAAAAACTGAACGATCGGCAGGTCGAGCAATTGCACGCGCTTATCAAGCAACAATGGTGGGGTGGTCAGCGTTCGCTCGAAGACGTCAAGCTGATGGCCGCCAACACCAGCCTGATGATTGGTCTGGTTGAAACTTCATCAGGTCGGCTCGTCGGCTACTGCCGCGTCCTGACCGACTTCGTATTCCGTGCGACGATCTACGATGTCATGGTCATCGAAGAGCTAAAAGGGCGAGGGCTTGGTAACCGACTGATGGATACCCTCTGCAGTCATCCGTCGTTGCAACGGGTCAGTTTTATCTACCTCGCGTGCGAACCGGAGTTGTCTTCATTCTACGAACAGTGGGGATTCAGTACGTACGAAGGACGGGCCGAGTGGATGATCAAGATTCAACGTGAGGAATAGTTGAATTCGCAGATGGATATTCAGGTCCACAAACCCTGGATTCTATCGCGACGAATGCTCAACGTTCAAAGACACGATCGCTGTGCAAGACGCCGTTCGTTTGACCTGGCCACACCGCAGGCAGTACGAATCAACCCTCGACTGGCTATGCTCGAATCAACGTGCGAAGCCAAAAAGTCAGGCAATCTGATTGCGACGACTTCCATAGGATCGATTCATGCTCGTTCGACACTGCTCGGTCACCGCCTGTGTGATTATCTTCTCGCTGGTCGCGAGTCTCGTTCGCCCTGCCGACGCTGCTGAGCCGAATTTCGAGACCGACCTGGCACCACTTCTCGCGGCCCGGTGCCTTGAGTGTCACAGCGGAAAAAGACCCGAGGGTGGGCTCGACCTTGCGACACAGAACGGCTTCCAGACAGGCGGTGAGTCCGGTGCCGTCGTTCAGGGAGGCAATCCTAACGACAGTCTTCTGTGGCAACGAATTCACGACGACGAAATGCCTCCGAAGCACCCACTAACCGACGACGAGAAGCAACTGGTCAAACAGTGGATCATGTCCGGTGCGAAATGGAGCGGCGGAAGCATCGACCGATTTCGCTACACCAGCAAGTCGCGCGCGGGTTACGACTGGTGGTCGCTTCAGCCCGTGGGCGATGTGTCACCGCCGCCGCTCGCCGATACGAACTGGCCGCGAAACGGCATCGACCACTTCGTCCTGCAAACACTTTCCGAGAAGCAACTTTCTCCCTCAGCGGAAGCGAGTCCGCGAGTACAGATTCGACGGCTTTACTTCGACCTGATCGGTCTGCCGCCGAGCCCCGAAGTCGTCGCCGCGTTTGTTGCCAACCCCTCGGACGAAGCGTATCGCAAACTTGTCGACGAACTATTGGCATCACACCGCTACGGCGAACGGTGGGCACGACACTGGCTGGACGTCGTACGGTTTGGCGAAAGTGACGGCTTCGAGCGGAACGGTCCCCGCATGAATTCCTGGTACTATCGCGACTGGGTGATCAACTCGTTGAATAACGACATGCCGTACGACGAGTTCGTCAGAATGCAGCTGATTGGCGATCTACTCAAGCCGGGCCCGGAAGGCGCCGCGTCCACCGGGTTCATCGTCGCGGGCATTCATAACACCACTGTCGGCGGCAGCGAGCGAATGAAGAAGCTCGCGAAGCAGGACGAGCTTGAAGAAGTCATCGCCGCCGTCGGTCAGACGTTCCTCGGGCTGACCGTCAACTGCGCACGCTGCCACGACCACAAGTTCGACCCGATCAAACAGACCGAGTATTACCAGCTGATTTCGACCATCGCCGGAATGAATCACGGAGAACGAGTCGAGCGCACTCGTGAAGAAGCTCAGACTCTGCAGCGGCTTTCTACAGAGCTTACCGAGGCTTCAAAGAAACTCTCCGAGTTTGACAACAGCGTCCGGAAAGAGATTCTCGCTGCCCGCAAAGCAGGCACAGCCGAACGCGCGACGCCACCCAAGCCGTTCGCTCAATGGGATTTTGACGGCGACCTGAAAGACAGTATTGGCGCGATCCACGGAAAGATCGTTGGATCAGCAAAACTGGAAGGCGGGGCACTGGTTGTGGACGGAAATTCGTACGTCGAAACGTCAGTCGTCCCGATCGAGCTGAAAGAAAAAACTCTCGAAGCATGGGTCCAACTCGACACGCTCGATCAAGGCGGCGGAGGTGTCGTCAGCCTGGAAACGCCGGCGGGAGGCGTCTTTGACGCCATCGTCTACGCCGAACGTGAAAAACGCCGATGGATGGCCGGCAGCAACGGGTTCGTCAGAACAGAATCTTTCAACGCTTCGGAAGAAGTCGACGCAGCCAAACGAGTCGTGCACTTCGCCATGGTCTACCAGGCCGATGGAACGATCATCGGATACCGCGACGGGCAACCGTACGGCAGCTCAATTCGCAAGACCGGACTGCAGACTTACGCCAAAAACGGGTCGCGACTTCTGTTCGGCCTGCGGCACAGTCCCGGCGGCGGAAATCGTTATCTGAAAGCGAGTATCCACAAGGCGAGTCTTTACGCCACGGCCCTCTCGCCTGATGCCGTGGCGGCATCGGCAGGGACTGATAGCGACTTCGTCTCTGAGCAGGAAATCGTCGCCACACTGACTCCGGAGAAATCGACAGAAAGAGCGGAGTTGAAAGCACGCTTCGCGAGCCTGACCGACGAACGCAAGAAGGCGGAAGCCGCATCGAACCGCAACATCTACACCATGAATCCGACCAAACCGGTGGAGATTCGATTTCTGACTCGCGGAGACATCGAGCAGGAGGGCGATGTCGTTGCTCCCGGCGCGGTCGCTTCTGTTTCGGGCGTGTCGGCGGCGTTCGGTCTGGCGTCTGATTCAACCGATGCCGACCGCCGGACGAAACTCGCGGACTGGATCACCAATCCCGACAACCCACTCTTCGCACGCGTCATCGTCAACCGGATCTGGCAGTACCATTTCGGCAATGGCTTTGTCACGACCGCCAGCGATCTGGGATTTAACGGCGGACAGCCAAGCCATCCCGAATTGTTCGACTGGCTCGTCGGAGAATTCAACAAGGGCGAGATGCGTCTCAAATCACTCCACCGCTTGATCGTAACTTCAGCCGCCTATCGACAGGGATCATCAAGAAACGATGCCGCTCAGAAAGTGGACGCGGAGAATCGGTTGCTCTGGAAAATGGCACCGCGTCGGCTTGAGGCCGAAGTCCTGCGGGATAGCCTCCTTGCCGTCTCCGGAAAGCTCAATCTGCAAATGGGCGGCCCCGGCTTTCAGGACGTCAAACTTGTCCCGAACAACGGAACGACCTACTACGAACCGTTCGCCGTAGACGGCGACGAATTCTTCCGCCGGACGGTTTACCGGTTCACTCCACGCGGAGGTCGCAGCGCACTGCTCGACACCTTCGACTGCCCGGACCCCGCAACCGCCGCGCCTCGCCGAGCCGTCACGACAACACCTCTGCAGGCCTTGAGTCTGCTCAATAATTCATTCGTCCTGCGAATGGCCAGCTACTGCGCCGATCGCGTTGGTCGAGATGCGGGCAACGATCAACGCAAGCAGATAGACCGTGCATGGCAATTGACGGTGGGCCGTTCACCAAACGAGTCCGAACTGCTCGCTTCCCAACAGCTTGTTTCGAAACACGGTCTTGAGGCATTGTGTCGCGGCCTGTTTAACATCAACGAGTTCGTCCTGGTCGACTAGGCCGTTTCAAAGAACACGACGCTTCATCTTTTGTGAGTGACCGGGTTTTCAAACCCGTGATAACTACAGAATTCCGATAGACACGAAAAAGCACCAAACGAAACAAAACGAAATCCGTTTTGTGGTTCTTTGTGCTTTCTTGCGGCCAATCCTTCAGCACAACGAGATCAGCAATGATCACTCCACAATCGCTTTCCAGACGCGACCTCTTCGACTGGGGCGTTCAGGGTCTGGGTGCAACCGCCCTCCTGTCGATGCTGCAGAACGACGGGCTCGTTCGCGCGGAATCTCCGAAGACCGACGGCGCGCGCTGGATGGCGAGCGAGCCGATTGCGAAGCGTGCCATCCACATTTGCCTGGTCGGAGGCATGAGCCATATCGACTCGCTGGATTACAAACCCGAGTTGCAGAAGCTGCACGGCAAGTCGCTGACCTACGACACGAAACCTGACATCTTCTTCGGCAAGGTCGGCCTGCTACGCAAGAACGACTGGGAATTCAAAGCGCGAGGCGAAAGTGGCCTGATGCTTTCGGAACTCTTTCCGAACATCGCCGAAAAAGCGGACGACCTTTGTATTCTGAAATCGATGGTTTCAAACACGGCCAATCACACCCCTGCTCTGTTCGTGCAGAATTCGGGATTCGAATCCAACGGCTTTCCGGCGATGGGCAGCTGGCTGTCCTACGGGCTCGGTTCAGAAACCAACGAACTGCCGTCGTACGTCGTGCTGCCTGACGGCCGAGGTGGCCCCAACGGTGGAGCCACCAACTGGTCGAACGGCTTCCTCCCGGCGCAATATCAAGGCGTCCTGTTTCACGGCGGCGACAAGCCTGTCCGTGATCTCTTTCCGGCAACGAAGCTGGCCAGCGGCGCCGACGCGGCGACGCGTGACTTCATAGCGACGGTCAACCGGCAACATCTCGAACGAGTCGGAAACAATCCCGCACTCTCGGCAAGAATCCGCAGCTACGAACTCGCCGCGCGCATGCAGTTGTCGATTCCCGAAGTCAGCGACGTGTCGGGCGAAACCGAACAGACGCAACAGGCTTACGGAATCACCGACGACAAAACGGCCGACATGGGACGTCGATGTCTGCTCGGCAGACGGCTCATCGAACGCGGCGTCCGGTTCGTGCAGGTTTATTCCGGAGGCCCCATCGCCGGCAGTCCGCGAGCCAGCTGGGACGCTCACGAAAGCGTCGCGCAGAACCACGGCTTCGAAGCCGGCCGCATCGATAAACCTGTCGCCGCGTTGCTCGCTGATCTCAAAGAACGAGGCCTGCTCGAAGACACGCTGGTTCTCTTCACTACCGAATTTGGCAGGACACCGTTCACGCAAGCCGCCGCCGACAGTGTCGGTCCCGGTCGAGACCACAATCGCTACGGCTTCTCATGCTGGCTGGCCGGTGCCGGAGTCAAAGGCGGAACGTCGGTCGGCGCCACCGACGACGTCGGCTGGAAAGCGACCGAACGTCCGATTCCCTGGCACGACTTCCACGCCACACTGCTTCACCTGTTCGGCATCGATCACGAGCGACTGACACACTACCACAACGGCATCCAACGCCGCCTGACCAACGTGCACGGCGAAATCGTCAAAGAGTGCCTGGCATGATTATCCACCAGGTCAGTTGAAGAATATTTCGCATCGTCACTGCGATATCAAAACTTTCCGTCACGGACTTCGAAGCCGGTTGGCTTGCCAAGGCTGGCACCGTTCTGGTTTACCCACTCGGCAATGTTGTCGAGCAATTGTGCGGTGGTGACCGCAGGCTGACCGTATCGAGTGTGAGATACGCTGGCGTTATTAAGCAGTGCGGTGGGAGATTCTTCACCGACGAATGTGACAGGCAGGTTCATGCGTGCGGCAAGTTTTTCGCCGACTTTTCGCACGCTCAGAGTTTCAGAACCGGTGACGTTGACGACGAACGGCGGAGAGTCGCAGTCGATCAGGCTGGCCAAGGCGTGAGCGTTCGCGTCGCCCTGCCAGATAACGTTGAACGATCCCATCGTCACGTCGATCGATTGGTAATTCTTGATTCTTGTCGCCAGGTCGACGAGGACGCCGTAACGCAATTCGCACGCGTAGTTCAGACGGATGATCGACAGCGGCGTGCCGTGCGTGCGACTGAAGTGTTCGAAGACGCGTTCGCGGCCGAGGCAGCTCATGGCGTACTCGCCGGTCGGGTTGAGCGGGTCAGTCTCAACCGAACCGCCACTGGAAACAGGCACCAGTCCATAGACGTTGCCGGTGGAGAAGGCCGCAATCTGGCTGTCTCGATACCGACTGGCGACAAGCGTTGGGACGACAGCGTTCATGGCCCAGGTCAGTGACTCGCTGCCGGTTGATCCGAACTTCATGCCAGCCATGAAGACAATGTTTGCTGCGTCGGGTAGCGCGGCGACCGCACTCTCATCCAGCAGGTCGGCTTTGATAGTTTCGATGCCCCACTCTTCGAGCTTCTGCCGTTCCGTCGGATTCGAAAATCGAGCGACGCCGATGACTCGTCGACCGACGCCTGCCTGTTCGGACGCTCGCTTCGCCATGCGGGCCAGCGTCGGCCCCATCTTGCCGGCGACACCCAGAATCAGAATGTCGCCGTCAAGCTGGGCGAGTGATTCGATCAGCGAAGCAGGCGGAGTACTCAAGGCGTCGTCGAGTTGTTCGACCGTTTCGATTTTCATGAGAGACCGACGGGTAGACGACAATGCATTTTTTGAACGCAGAGGTCGCTGAGTTGAAAAACGCAGAGGAATGAGGAGAGCTCTCCTTTGAACTCTGCGAGTCCTCTGCGAACTCTGCGCTCCCCTTTCCAGAACAACCTCACACAAAGATGTCTTTGGCGACGTGGCCGGCGACGTCGGTCAGCCGGAAATCTCGACCAGCGTAGCGATAGGTCAGTCGTTCGTGATCCAGCCCGAGCAAATGCAGGATCGTGGCGTGCAGATCGTGGACGTGCATCTTGTTTTCGGCGGCGTAGTAACCGTACTCGTCCGTCGCTCCGTAGGCGAAACCACCCTTCACGCCGCCGCCGGCCATCCACATCGTGAAGCCGTGCGGATTGTGGTCTCGGCCGTTCGTGCCTTGAGCGGTGGGGGTTCTGCCAAACTCGCCGCCCCAGATCACCAGCGTGTCTTTCAGCAGATCTCGGTCTTTCAGATCCTGCAGGAATCCGGCGATTGGTTTGTCGACTTCTGACGCGTTTTTCGTGTGGCCCTGATAGAGGTTGCCGTGCTGGTCCCACTGCACCTCGCTGTCGCTGTGCGTGACCTGGACGAATCGAACGCCTCGTTCCAGAAACCTCCGAGCTAACAGGCACTGACGACCAAAGTCCTGAGTCACCGGGTCGTCGATTCCGTACTGCCTCTGCGTGGTGTCGGTTTCTTCTGACAAATCCTGGACTTCCGGCATCGTCGACTGCATGCGAAACGCCAGTTCGAAGGAACTCAGTCGTCCTTCCAGAGCCTGATCGTTGCCGGCGACTTTCAAATGATCGCGATTCATCGCGGCGATCAGATCGAGCTGCTTTCTCTGTTGCTGAGACGTCAATCGCGAATTTCGGATGTGCTTCACCTGAGCAGCGGACGACGCGAGGCTGGCGTTCCCGATCGGCGTTCCCTGGCAGTGAGCCGGCAGGAAGGCTGAACCCCAGTTGTTGACTCCGCCGTGGGCGAGCGTCGGGCAGATCGTCACGAAGGCAGGCAGGTTCTGATTCTCGGTCCCCAGGCCGTAGATCAGCCAGGAGCCCATGCTCGGCCGCACGAACTGATCCGACCCGGTGTGTAGCTTCAGCAACGCGCCGCCGTGCGCAGGATTCGTTCCGTGAACCGAACGCAGGATGCAGAGGTCGTCGACATGCTTCGCCACGTTAGGAAACAGAGCACTCACCGGCAGCCCGCTGTCGCCGTGCTGCTTGAATTTCCACGGTGACCGCAACAGGTTTCCCTGCTTGGCGAACGTCACTCGCGGCAGATCAAACGGTAACGGCTTTCCGCTGTCGCGATCGAGCAGCGGCTTTGGATCGAACGTGTCGACGTGCGATGGTCCTCCCTTCATAAATAGGAAGACAATCCGTTTCGCGCGTGCCGGAAGGTGCGGAGGCTTTGCCGAGAGCGGCCCATCGCTCTGACGCGGTGTTGCGGACGTCGCCTCGTCGGCTGCGGCCTCTCCGGCCAGCAAAGCACTGAAGGCAAGATGCCCGAATCCGACGGCAGCCGACTTGAGCAACCGTCGTCGCGCGGGCAGTAACCCGTCGCTGTCGATCGAGCATTCAGAAGTGATGTTTTCTGCCATGACTACCTCAGGTAGATGAATTCGTTACTGGCGAACAGGCTCTGGCAGAACATCGACCATGCGCTGTGTTCTGCTGCAGAATCAACACTCGCCGCGTCGGTCAGAGCTGTCGATGTCGCTCCGGAAATGAAAGCCAGCGAGCGATGAGATTCCGATTCGGAAGGCAATCGGCCGAGTGCCCGTTCGTAGGCAAGATTGACTCGCTGTGAGTTATCGAGGCTCTCACTCAGCACCAGCGTGGCCAGATGATCGGCCGAATCCATTACCAGCCCGGCGTTCATCATCAGCAAAGCCTGAGGAGCAACCACTGTCGCATTACGGCTTCCGGTCGGCATTGTCGGATCCGGAAAATCGAACTGGCTGAACAGCGAGTAAACGTTGTTCCGAATAACCGGCAGGTAAAGCGAGCGTCGCAGGCTGTCGTACTTCGTATGGTCAACCGACGTGTGGTTAAAGACGAATTGTCGGTTCCGCAGCGGAAGGGTTTTGCCACCAATCTCCGTATCCAGCCTGCCGGACACGGCGAGGATCGCGTCACGAATCTGCTCAGCTTCCAGACGCCGTAGACCGAACTTCCATAACAGTCGGTTCTCCGGATCAGCTTCAGCAATCGCCTCGTCGGTATGAAACGAAGCCATCTGATAAACGCTCGACGAGAGTATCAGCCGATGCAGTTCCTTTGTTGACCAGCCACTTTCCATGAACCGTCGAGCCAGCCAGTCGAGCAGTTCCGGGTGCGACGGCCGATCGCCGAGCCTGCCGAAGTTTTCAGTCGATGCAACGATGCCAGTTCCGAAATGCCATCGCCAGATTCGATTGACGTAAACGCGAGCTGTCAGCGGATGCTGCGTGCTGGCCATCCAGCGAGCCAGTTCCAGGCGGCCGCTCTGGTTTCTCGGCAGAACCGGACGGACGGTTGAATTTCGCATCACTTCAGGAAACTCTCGCGCGACCGGCTCGCCGAAATTTCGATGGCTGCCACGAATGTGAATCGGCAAGCTCGTCAGCACCGTGCCATCCGCCACGCCCATGATGGACGGTTCGTCCGGAGCGTTGCTTTCGGCGAGGCGAGCTTCTTCCATCAGCCGGTAATACTCGGCGAGTGTCTCTGCATCGAAAGCGAATTCCGGTTTCGGCGGGACAGCCAGGAACCCGGACAGATCGTGCAACGCGGCTCGCGCGGATTTCAGAGTTTCGTCGTCAAGCGTCTTTGCCTTCGCATCCTTCTTCTGAGCATCGGCAAACGCCGTCTCGGCATTTTGAAACAGCGGCCGATAGTGCTTTTCGATGTCCTCGCTGACCGCGTTCCCCGCTGCCTTCAATTCGTGCCATTTGGCGAAAACGGGGTCGTCACTGTGGTACTGCATGTGGAGTCTGCAGTGATGAAGAATCCGCGGGTGCAGCCCGAGTGGTTCGGCCAGCGCCGCCACTTCGGTCAACGAGGCACTCGACGGGAAGCTGGCGGCGACCATGAGGTATTCGGTCGCTTTCGCGCGAGCTTCGTCTCGCAGTTTTGCCGTCGCTTTGCTCTTGAACGAAGACGCCGTACTTTTTTTCTTAGCCAACTCCGCATCGATCTTCTTCAGTTCAGCCAACTCGTCTTCGGTCGCGAATGAATACTCGTGCCAGTGTTTGATCACGCCGGTCTGAGTGTCGCCGAACGTTCTGGTACTTTTGAAGATGGCCGCCAGCGCGTAATAGTCAGTCTGCTTAAGCGGGTCGAACTTGTGATCGTGACACCGCACGCAGCCAATCGTCATTCCCAGAAATGCTTTGCCGACCGAGTCGAGTTGCTCGTCTATCGTGTCCATGAAGAGTTTTTCTTTATCGGGTTCAGCGAGGACTTTTGCGCCGAGAATCAGGAACCCTGTCGCTGTCTTTGTTTCACGATTTGCTCCCGGCAGCAGGTCGCCGGCAAGCTGCTCGATCAGAAACTGGTCGAAAGGTTTGTCGTCGTTGAACGAGTCGACAACGTAATCGCGGTATCGCCACGCGTTTCCAAACGCCAGGTTCTCATCCAACCCGTTCGAGTCGGCATACCGTGCGACGTCCAGCCAGTGCCGTCCCCAGCGAACTCCGTACTGAGGTGATTCCAGCAGTCGTTCGACAACTTTCCCGAAAGCATCCGACGATTCATCGGCAAGAAACGCCGCAATTTCTTCCGGAGTTGGCGGAAGGCCGATCAGGTCAAAGGTCACTCGGCGAAGGAGCGTTCGTTTGTCGGCTCGCTCGGCAGGCCCCGTCTTGCGTTCTTCAAGTTTCGCCAGGACGAACGCGTCGATCGGAGTCTGAACCCAGTCGGCATGTTCAACCGCAGGCACCGCCGGATCAGCAACGGGTTTGAATGACCAGAATTCGTGGCCGTCTTCAATGGACATCCCCGTTGGCCGAATGGCGCCGGAGCGACTTTCCTTCCGCGAATCCGGCGCGCCCAGGCGAACCCACTTTTCAAGAATCGAAATGTCTGCGTCCGACATTCGCCCCTTCGGCGGCATCTGCAAATCCTGATTCTGATACCGCACGGCCTCAACCAGCAGACTCCGCTCCGGCGCTCCGGCAACAACGACCGCACCACTGTCGCCCCCCTTGGCAACCCCCGCCTTCGAATCAAGATTCAACCCGCCATCCACATCGCCCGCCGAGTGGCATTCGTAACAATGCTTAACCAGCAGAGGCCGCACGTCCTTCTCGAAGAATTCCAGCGATGCCGGTTCGTCGGCAGCCCGAACGTTTCCGGCATCAAGGAGCGGGTAGATCGCGATGACCATGACGAGAATACAACGCGATCTAAACCGCTGCTTTGGGAGCGAATTCAAAGAGTGCTGTTCACGTCTGGTTAACATCAGCTGAACCTTACTGTCTGTAACTTTGCGAAGCGGTTCTTCAGTCGCCATTATGCACAATTCGCCCGGACACGACGACCGCGTCTATCCGGTTCTCAACTGTCGCCACACGAGCCACTTCCAAATGATCCTCATCCTACGATGTATCAACAACGGTCCGAGTCACATACCCCAACGGCTGGTTACGAAGGCTTTGTGGCTTTTCGTAATTTCTGCAGTCCCTCTTGGATTTCTGTTCGATTCAGGGCAGCTCGCGGCCGACGAGCAACCTTCCCGACCGAACTTCGTCGTTATCTTCACGGATGACCAGGGTTACGAAGACGTCGGCTGTTTCGGTTCGCCCGACATTCGAACTCCACGCCTGGACGCAATGGCTGCCGAGGGTATGAAATTTACGAGTTTCTATGCTCAACCCGTCTGCGGCCCATCGCGGGCGGCGATCATGACGGGCTGTTACCCCATGCGTGTTGCCGAGCGAGGCAACACAAAACAAGTCCACCCGATCCTGCACAGCCAGGAGGTCACGGTCGCCGAGGTTCTCAAGGAGCAGGGTTACGCGACTGCATGCTTCGGAAAATGGGACCTCGCCAAACACAGTCAGAACGATTTCTTCCCGGACCTGTTTCCGGCGTACCAGGGTTTTGACTACTTCTTCGGAACTCCGACCAGCAACGACCGTCACGCCGATCTCTACCGCAACGAAGAGTTGATCGAACCGGCCTCGGACATGTCGACACTGACGAAGCGTTACACAGACGAAGCCATCGCCTTCATGCAGCGCAACATGCACAAGCCATTCTTTGTCTACATCCCCCATACGATGCCTCACACAAGACTGGACGCTTCGCCGCAGTTCAAAGGCAAGAGCAAGCGAGGCTTGTACGGCGATGTGATTGAGGAAATCGACTTCAACGTTGGACGCATTCTCGACACTGTCAAAGAACTCGGCGTCGCAAAGAACACCTACGTCGTCTTTACCAGCGATAACGGTCCGTGGCTGATCAAAAACCGGAACCACGCCGACGGCCGACTTCCATCCGATCATGGAGGATCCGCCGGGCCGTTGCGCAGCGGAAAGGTTTCAACATTCGAAGGCGGCGTACGAGTCCCGACCATCGTGTGGGGCCCTGATCGAGTTCCAGCCGGAGTCACCTGCGACAAACTGGCCAGCACACTGGATATCCTGCCAACATTCGCCGCTCTCGCTGGAACGAGTCCGCCCAACGATCGAGTGATCGACGGCGAAGACATCAGCCATCTCTTCCGCGGACAGTTCGACAAAGCGAATGCGTCGAAAGCATTTTACTATTACCTCAGAGTTCAACTGCAGGCCGTCCGGCAAGGTCAGTGGAAGCTTCACCTGCCTCGCGACAAGGAGCCGGTTGAAGCCGCTCCCTTCAGCAGGAATACTCATATTGGTCCGGAAGATCGTGTCGGATTCACGAAGCCATTCCTGGTTGATCTTGAAAACGACATCGGCGAAACGACCGATGTCGCCGCCAGGAATCCCGAAGTCGTCAACAGGCTACTGACCCTGGCCGAGTCGATGCGCGAAGACCTCGGTGACTTTGATCGCGTCGGCAAGAACATGCGATTCTTCGATATTACCGGAGAACGCCCATCGAAACCGCCGGTGCCCGCCGCTCGTAAGCGGAACACTCCGAAGGCGACCTCAAAGTAAAAGACGCCGACGAAGAACGGCGTCACCTCAGAGCAACTGATCCCAAAGCTCCCGACTCTGAAAGCCTACGCATCATGGACGGCGACGGAAGTTCCGTTCGAGCCATCGCTATTGAGGAAACCTTCGAATGAGTCAGTCCTATAAAATTGTCACATTGCCCGGAGACGGCATCGGACCTGAAGTCATGCGCGAAACGACTCGCGTGATGAATGCCGCAACAGAAGCGTGCGGCTTGCAGATTGAACTTCAGGAACGCCAGGCGGGCGCCACCCTGTACCGCGAAACGGGCGTCGCGTTGCCGGACAATGTGCTGAGTGATTGCCTGGCTGCCGACGCGGTTCTGCTATCCGCCATTGGCCTGCCGGATGTTCGCAAACCAGACGGAACCGAAGTCCAGCCGGACATGATGGTCGGCCTGCGGCGGGCAATGGGACTGCACTCGGCCGTGCGTCCCGTCAAACTTTATCCCGGCGTCGAAAGCTGCCTCAAAACCGGCGAACAAGGCATCGACTTTGTCATTCTTCGAGAAAATCTGGAAGGGCTGTTCGCATCGTTCGGAGGAGGTTGTCGAGTCGGTGATCTGGTCGCTACCGATACGATGATCATCACGCGAGAAGGCACTCGGAAAGTCTGCGAATACGCCTTCAAACTTGCTGCTCGACGAAAAGGACGACCGTCTGACGGGAAGCGGCTTGTCACCTGCGTCGACAAAGCCAACATCTTTCGAAGCATGGCCTTCTTCCGCGAAGTGTTTTTCGAGGTCGCGGCAGAGCATTCTGAAATCGAAGCAGAAGCCACCTATGTCGACGCCATGAGTCTCTACATGGTGCAGAATCCGTCCGCGTACGACGTGATGGTGATGGAGAATCAGTTTGGCGACATCCTCTCGGACCTGGGAGCTGGCATCGTTGGCGGACTGGGCATGGCACCTTCAGCCGAGATCGGCGAGGACCACGCGTTGTTCCAACCGTCTCACGGAACAGCACCGCAGATCGCCGGAAAAAACATCGCCAACCCGCTCGCCACAATTCTGTCCGCCGCCATGATGTTCGACTGGCTCGGTGAGCGGCACGACAACGCAAAGGCGATTACCGTCGCTCAGAAAATTGAGACGGCGGTCCAGGCGGTACTTATCGCTGGTGAGTTGAGAACACCAGACCTCGGCGGCTCGGCCACAACGACGGAAATCACCGACGCCGTGCTGCAGAATCTGTAGCGTTTACTGAGTCGTCGGGAGAAAAACTTCACGGACACCGCCTGCACGCGGGCCTACGAAATTAAATTCATACTCAACTCTGGCGTCATTAAACGACAGTCCGCGCGCTATAAACCGAAGAACCAACCCCCTAACCTTCGCGCCAGTTGTCGCCTGACCGAATACTCAGACCATTTGCACGAACAGAACGCCCCTGCCGTCTCGCCAGATACGCAACCCACGGAGAAATCAAAGCGGCCATGCCCAGGGAAAGCCTATTCAGTTTATGGATGACGCACACCGTTCTGCTTTTATCGCTCGGCATGCTTGCCGTCGGGTGCAGCGACCATCAGCCCACCGATCAAGGGTCGCAGTCCAGCGAGGCAACGACCGCATCAACAACTGACTCTTCGGGCGAAGAATCCGTTCTGAAAGTGGCATCGACCACAAGCACCCGGGATTCCGGCCTGCTCGACGTTCTGCTGCCTGAATTCGAAAAAGCGAACAACTGCCGAGTCGATCTGATTGCCGTCGGGACGGGGGCCGCACTGAAACTCGGAGAAGCTGGCGATGTCGACGCCGTGCTGGTTCATGCACGGTCTGCGGAAGACAAGTTTATGAATGCGGGCCACGGAATTCGGCATGAGCCGATTATGCACAACTTTTTCATCATCGCCGGTCCGGCAACAGATCCGGCAATGGCAAAAGGGACGGACGCCGTTTCTGCACTCCGGAAAATCGCCGCCGGCAAACACCGATTCGTTTCACGCGGCGATGACAGCGGCACTCACAAACGTGAGCAGTCGCTCTGGCAGAAGATTGAAAGTCGCCCCGACTGGAACAACTACATCGAGAGCGGCCAGGGCATGGGTCCCACTCTGATCATGGCCGACGAAATGAATGCTTACGTCTTGACCGATGAAGGCACGTGGTTCAAGCAAAGCGAAAAGTTTCAACTCGTACCGCTAGTCAAAGGCGCCGACGATCTGAAAAACCCTTACGCGGTGATGGTTGTCAATCCTGAAAAGTCGCACGCGATCAGCGTTGACCTCGCCAACAGATTCGCGGACTTCCTGATTTCCGAACGTGTTCAACAACTGATTGCAAACTACGAAATCAACGGCCAACGATTATTTCACCCCGACCGTCTGCAGCAGGAAACGCCTGAGTGATCCGCGAAGGAATCCTTGAAGCGCTGCGACTACTGCTTCGGCTTGACGCTTCCGTCATCGACGCGGCAACACGCAGCCTGTGGATCTCCGTTGTGGCCGTCGTTACAGCGACGGTCGTCGGCATCGCTGTCGGATTGCTTCTTGCTCGAAAACAATTCCCCGGACGATCGGTTCTGGTCTTGCTGTTCCGAGTCGGAATGTCTGTGCCTACAGTGTTGATCGGTCTGCTTTGCTACGGTCTGCTGTCTCGGCGAGGGTCTCTGGGCGAACTCGAACTTCTCTACACGCCGACCGCGATCGTTCTCGGTGAGTTTTTTCTGGCACTCCCGATTGTCGCCACCTTAACCCACGGAGCGGTCAGCCGCCTCGATCAACGAGTCTTCGAGACAGCTCGCACGCTCGGAGCGGGAACGATCCAGCGAGCAATGACTTACCTGCGTGAAGCACGCCTCGCCATCATGCTGGCGGTACTGACCGCGTTCTCGCGCTGCTTCACCGAACTCGGCATCGCGATGATGGTTGGAGGAAACATCACGGGACGTACGCGGACGTTGACCACAGCAACGGCGCTGGAAACAGCTCGCGGCGAATTCGCTTCTGGAGTTGCCATGAGCCTCATTCTGCTGAGCATTGCCATGCTGGTCACTCTGGCAATCGCCTTGCTGAGTCGAGAATCCGTGGAGCCCGTCTTATGACGTCTCCAGCTCAACCCACATCCCGATCGATGATCGACATTACCGACCTGACCGTCACGAAAGGCGGACAGACAATTTGCCAGGTTGCAAACGCAACTGTCGCTCATGGCAGCACGGTCGGAGTCACCGGCCCGAACGGAAGCGGAAAGACCACACTGCTCAGAGTTCTCGCCGGAATCGAAATTTCTTTCGGCGGTAAATGTGACGTTGACGCCTCGGTGAAAGATCGCGTTTTCGTCCATCAATCACCGTACCTTTTCAGTGGGACGGTGCTCAGCAATGTCGAATACGGGCTCAAGGCTCGATCCACTTCCAGGTCCGTCCGGCATGAACACGCCGCACTCTGGCTCGAAAGATTCGGCATCGCTCACCTGGCGCTTCGTTCCGTTGAATCACTTTCGGGGGGCGAAAAACGCCGAACAGCACTCGCACGAGCCTGCGTGCTTGAACCGAAACTTCTGCTGCTTGATGAACCGCTTGCTGACCTTGATCCCGCGGGAATTGATTGTGTTGTCCAATCGTTGAACAAACTGGACGCCTCGACGATTCTCATCACATCGCCGTCGCCTCTGCCGGTCGATCTGACACAAGCAACAATCAGCCTCAAACAAAAGTGACTTCACTGATGGACGACTCACATCTACTGGAGCCGCGGCAGAAACGTCGACTTGTGGCCGACTATGTTGAAGGCATCTCGACAGCGGCCGACGGGTTTCGTTTTCTCTGTCGATATCCTTCCCTCTGGCAGTATGGCGTTTGGGCAGTGGTGACGAACATCGCCGTCGCGTTTGCATCTCTACTGGTGACATTCTGGGTTGGCACCACGGCGTGGAAGTCCTTTGCCGCAGAATTGCCGATCGCCTGGTGGGTATCGATCGTCGAATGGATCGGACTGATTGCGATCCTCATGCTGGCCTTTGGCGTTGGCCTTGCCTGTTACATCCTGTTGCAAAGCGTTTTCTGCTCGTGGTCGTTCAGCAAACTGGCGTATCGCGTCGAAATTTTTCTGGGAGCCACGCCGGACGAACTGTCCGAGATTTCGTACAGCGGACAAATCCTCGACGCCCTGCGTTCAGCTGGGAAGCTGCTGCTTGTCGATGCAGGAATTCTGCTTTTGAATATCGTCCCAATCATCGGCACTGTCGCGGCGGTCGTCATCGGCGGATACATGCATGCGTGGGTTCTGGGAGCCGATTTTCTGGGCTACCCGCAGGAACTACGAGGAATCCGCTGGAAGGACCGGCAACAGTTTGCCAGGCAATGGCTCCCTTCCACACTCGGGCTCGGCACAATTGTCGCGGGACTGATGCTGATCCCCATCGTCGGAGCCATGTTTCAAACGACAGCCGTCGTCGGAGCGGTCTTGCTTAATCGACGAATCAACGGCCTGACTGACAGTCCTGATGTCGACAGAGAAGAATAAGGATCGTGTCCAGAATAACTTCCCGATTTCATACCAGCACGAAGCGCCAGCGAGTGAATACTCCAAATTCACTCGCTCGCGCTTC
>CALDJX010000070.1 GCA_937899075.1 uncultured Planctomyces sp.
GTAAGTGATTCGTCCAAATGACTTACGCAAAGCAAGGCGGTTTTGTGAATTCGAGCCGTGAGATATCCGGGCTAGAGTCACGGCGGATGTAGCAGTGTTGGATCCTGTGCGATTCAGATCGGGAACTAGACATGCTCCATGGGCAAAGAGAATCGTCGATTTCTAGTCAGCCGCAATTCGCTTGCCCGAAACTTCCGCAATTGCCCGCGCTCGCTGCGGTCTCGATGATCAGTCATTGAAGTCGCACAAGTACTTCGTTACGGCGAAAAGGACCCGGAGTCCACGGAGGATCGTAGCCAGCGGACTCGGCCTCGCCGGAAGAAGTAAATTCGTGCTCTGACATCCATTGCTTCAAACGTTGTTCAGCCTAGCGTCTGGTCGAAACATCGAGCCGACCACTGAAACGAATCACAGCAAACCGCCCGGCTTCCCGACTCCGCAATTCAACATTTACGTCAGACGGCATCGGTGCTCCGTCAGCAACAACGGACGCAGGTACGACGAATCCCATCTGGCCCGGATGATCTTCCGATTCCGCATCCATAAAGACAGGCGTTGTCATCGAGACTTTTTGATTGTTCTCATTGGCCCCGCTTATGTAGGAGAACAATCGGTTTAAACTACCGTCGTTACCATTTGAAGATTTCATTATCGTCGTGGCCATCATCAGATCCGGATACTCGCGCACTTCGAACGCCCCGTCGGACATGATCACGTCATAAGCAGCTGTCTCGTAAGCGTTTCTGGACGTTAGTGACCAGCCGAGATACAAAAGGATCGCTAACCCGCCAGCCGCAAGAACATATGCCATTTTGTTTGCACCCATAACAGCTTCATTCTAGAGACATATGAGTTCGTCAACAGAGCATCCGCAGCGGCGCTGGAGCATCGTATCAAGTTGTGCTTTTCTAGACCACGGCTGGCAGATGGCCACACGTGCCGCACAATCAATTGCCCTCCATGAACGGCGTTCGCCGCAAAAAGCAACCCTTCATCGTGCAACGGCAGGGCATCGCAGCGTAATACTGAAGAATTTGTGTTTATCGAATAATGCCGAACCTGCCGTTCAAATTTGATTCTCGTGTTCTGCTATACTGCATAAGGTTTCTTTGGATGTCGCTTATTCTCGTCGGTCCACGACCTGAAAAACTACAGCCCCGGATGTTTGTGGAAGGCAAAGTTGCTTGAATGAACCAGAAATCAAGTTTATCCCGAACGAAGCTTTCGACTCCACCACGGAACTTGACTTCGAAGCAATGGATATCGAACTTTATGCTGCCGAAGAGGGGCGGTCCGGGCCGGTTGACAGAAGTGAAGCCGCGACAACGTTCATACAGGCCATCGAAGAAAGTCGAATACTGACTTTCGAAGGAGAGCAGTTCCTGTTTAAACGGCTCAACTTCCTTCGCTTTCGAGCAAACGCTCTGCAGTCTACTCTTGCAGGGAAACGCCCCCGAAAAGTGATTAAGGAAATTGAGCGTCTGCTGCAGGGAGCGCAGGAAACACGCGAAGACATCGCTCGTGCAAACATGCGACTTGTGATGTCGATCGCTCGAAAGTTTTCCTCAGGAACAGATGACTTTGATGAGTACGTCAGCGAAGCCAATGGAATTCTGCTGAATGCCATCGACAAATTCGACTTTGCGAGAGGCTATCGCTTCAGCACTTATGCCACCCACGCCGTACAACGGCACCTGTACCGTTTCATTGAACGGGCATCAAGACGACGGGCGCGCGAAAGGCTGGCGAGCGACTCTGTTGATGCGATTGCGGCTGATTCGTCAGCTAACACCGGTCCGTCGGCTGCCGACGTCCTGATAGCTGCTGAAGCCGTGATGGAGCGACTGGATGATGTGCTGGACGAACGCGAACGAATCATCATTCGCTCCCGATTCGGCTTAAACGAATCGGAACAAACCAGCACGCTGAGGGAACTTGCTGCCCAGCTGGGATTGAGCAAGGAACGGGTCCGCCAATTGCAATTGTCCGCCCTTGAGAAACTGGCGGAAGTCGCGCAGCCGTTCGAATCCATTTTTGCAACGTAGTTTTCAACTGCGTGTTCGAGGTTCACCAATGAATAATTATTACGATGCTCAGCCATGGATGAAGAGGACGCTCTTCGCGGCCGGTGTGTATAACCTGTTGTGGGGACTTCTGTGCGTGCTTTCGCCGGGCTCTTTGCTGACCTTCGCTGATATTACAACGACACCTGTTGCTTCACAGCTTTGGCAGTGCATCGGAATTGCGGTTGGCGTTTACGGTGTGGGATACGTCATCGCGTCTTATGATCCGTACCGTCACTGGGCAATCACAGTTGTCGGCCTGCTGGGAAAAGCAGCCGTCGCCGCTGGGTTTCTTGTCGCGTTCGTGGAAGGTTCCTTGCCGGCACGGATGGGGTGGATCGTTTTAACAAACGACCTGATCTGGTGCATTCCGTTCGGAATCATCCTCTGGCGGGCTGTGCTTTCTTATCACGCCGCCGGGTCGGCTTACGTAATGCCGGAAGCTGACGATCCGTTGCGTGACATCGAAGCAAACACGAGCCAATATCTAAATGATCTGGCGAATGAATCACCACAACTCGTACTGTTTTTGCGTCACGCCGGATGTACATTCTGTCGAGAAGCTCTGTCTGACATTTCAAAACAGCGCAAGCAGATTGAAGAGACAGGAACTGGAATTGTCATTGTACACCTGGGCGGAGCATCTGAAGAAGACGACAGATTTTTCAAACAATACGGCCTGCAGGATGTGCCTCGGTTTTCAGATCCGGAAGGTCGGTTGTACAGGCAGTTCGGACTTGATCTTGGAGGTTTCTCGCAATTGTTCGGTCTGCGAGTCTGGATTCGCGGATTCATCGCTGGTGTCTTAAATGGCCATGGTCGAGGTGCTGTGAGTGGAAACAGTTTTCAGATGCCGGGCGTCTACCTTTACCACCGTGGGCAGATTCTGGGAGGCTTCAGGCACGATCACGCGAGCGACCGGCCCGACTATGTCTCGTTAGCACAACAGGTTCGGCGGAAGCAGCAGCCAGCCCTTGCTTAGCATTGCAAAACGCAATCGCCACTCTTCACGGTTCGTATTTGTGGAATGCGCCAGTCGCCCCGATCGATGTTTGTGCGGTTCGCAACGAATTTGGCACGGCTTTAAAACCGCGATGAGCGGTCTATAAAGGGCCGTCGGAGAATTTCCTTCATTTGAAGACTCGCGACCTTCGTTGATAGGGCCCGTTCAGGAAAGGCAGTAGTCCATGCGCAGCAATAGAACCGACATCATTCTGATCGGTAGCGGCATCATGTCGGCCAATCTGGGCGCGATGCTGAAATGCCTGCGGCCTGAACTGAAGCTTCAGGTTTACGAGGTTTCTGAAGAGCTTGCACAGGAGAGCTCGAACGCATGGAACAACGCCGGGACCGGTCATGCCGGCATCTGCGAACTTAGCTACACGCCGGACCGAGACGAGAACGGCGATATCGACGTGTCTAACGCGATAGCCATTTATGACCAGTTTGAAAAGTCGCGACAATTCTGGGCTTTCGCTGTTTCGGAAGGAATGATCGATTCCCCGCAGGATTTCATACGCCCAGTTCCGCACTTGAGTTTCGTTCGAGGCCAACCACCGGTCGAATTCCTGCGAGACCGACACGCCGCCATGTCGGCTCATCACTTCTTTGACAGAATGCAATTCTCGACAGATCGGGCAGAAGTGCAAAACTGGGCGCCTCTGCTGATTAATGGGCGAGACGATGAACCGATCGCTGCGACGCGCATGGGCGACGGCACGGATGTGAACTTTGGATCTGTGTCGCGGAAACTTATGAACTGGCTCGCCGATCAGCCCAATTGTGCAGTCGCCGTAAGTCATCGAGTCATCGGAATCCAAAAGAAAGCAAACGGTTGGACGGTTCAAGTGAAGGACCTTCGCCGGAATGAAGTTCTAGAGACCTCGGCAGACTTCGTTTTCATCGGTGCCGGTGGCGGAAGTCTGCCGTTGCTGCAGAAATCGGGGATTCCTGAAAGCAAAGGATTCGGTGGATTTCCGATCGGTGGCCAGTGGTTGGTTTGCGACAATCCGAAAATCGTGGCTCAGCATCAGGCCAAGGTGTATGGCCAGGCGCAGGGCGAAGCGCCGACGATGGCGGTACCTCATCTGGACACGCGGGTGATCGACGGCACAAAGGCTCTGCTATTCGGCCCATTTGCTGCGTGGACGACTCGCTTCCTGAAAAAAACGGGACGCCTGACCGATCTGCCGTTTTCAGTCCGTCCTGACAACATTGCGTCACTGTTGAAGGTCGGAGCCTATAACCTGCCGCTGGTGAAATACCTGATTCAGCAGGGGCTTCAGAGCATGGAAAGCCGGATGCAATTACTCCGCACATTCTATCCCGAAGCCGACCGGAAAGACTGGCGATTGATGGATGCAGGAATTCGCGTTCAGGCGATAAAGCGTACGGACGGTGAGGCCGGGATCGTTCATTACGGTACGGAGATCGTCACGAACAAAGAAAAGACCATTGCCGCGCTCCTCGGCGCTTCCCCCGGCGCCTCCGTGTCCGTCGCATTGATGCTTCAAGTGATTCAGGACTGTCTTCCCAACGTTCTTGAGCACCCCGAATCCGCCAAAACGCTTGGCAGCATGTTTCCGACTTATAAGCTGGACCTGTTGTCTCCTTCTTCGATTCAGGAGTTTCGAGATATCCACGCACGTTGTGACGAAACCCTTAAATTGAAACCCCGTGGCTGATGAAGACCGTCCAGACAAAACAGCGAAACGTTGAGCGATCGCATTGGTACTCATCACGGCGACTCGACGTGCATCAATCCAGCGTGATGACAACGACACAATCGGTGACTGGGTTGCGTCGTATGCTTTATCTGTTATTGGCCGGTG
>CALDJX010000071.1 GCA_937899075.1 uncultured Planctomyces sp.
TGACGTAGCCAACGTCGTCAAACTGGAATGCCAGGAACCAGTCCTGATCGTCTGCGGTGGGCATCAGAATTCCGAGCGTGCCGTCAGGCGGGTTCTGCGTCAGCGTATTCCAGGCGATCGATCCCTGTCGTCCGGTAAACTGAAACCCTTCCGGAATTGTGATTTGAGCATTGCTGCCGATGTCCACAGTTGCGGGGCCAGCCTGCCAGTCAATTGATGCATAAAGTGCAATCATCTGCTGCTGCTCAGGAGAGAGTTGAGCCAACTCCTCATCCTGTGCGATGCAGGAGCTGGCGTTTGCAACGAGCAGTGTGACGACTGCCGTGACCGTGGCGATGATTTGGCGCGGTGTCAGTTTCAGACTTGCGAACATTGTGTTTTCCTCGACGAAAGTAGATGAGAAGTGCGAGGCTGCACGAGAGTACGGTTCACCCGCGAGGCACCGCTGTCTCGGACTGTACATTGTGATGTTTGTTTGTCCAACGCAGTTTGCACATTTTCATAGTATGGGTCACAACGGTCGGCACGCGACTTGCGGGGACGTCAAAGACGTTGCAATTCAAATTCGACAGTTCCGGAGGACAAGTGATGGCTCGATCAATGAGTAACCCATTGGCGGCACGGGAACGTGCACTCGAAGAAGCATTCTTCCGCACAGTGGATGCGAAGCTGCTGGACAACCTGCGACGCCGGCTCACCACGACTCAGGAGCTGGAGCGGCTTGCCGCCGATACCGGAATCCACGATGAGGAAGTACTCAAAGAACTGCTGGATCTGGGATTCACGCCACAGAATCTGCTGGCGCTCTGGCTTGTTCCACTGACTCAAGTCGCGTGGGCGGATGGTCAAGTTCAACCAGCCGAGCGCGAGGCCGTGCTCAAGGCGCTTTGTAAGCATGGATACTCGGAAGACAGCCCCGCCTGGCACCTGCTGGAGTCATGGCTGAATCACAAACCGTGCGCTGAGGTCCTCAAGGCCTGGAAAGACTACGCCCGTGGTACGGTCGAGTCCGCTGGCGAGAAGCGTCTGATGTTGCTTCGTCAGGAGCTTCACAACCGGGCACGCGAAGTGGCTGAGGCCGCTGGCGGCGTCTTTGGTGTTCATTCCGTGTCGAAAGCCGAACAGATGGTTCTCCAGCAGATCGACGAGGCACTGCGTCGTGACGACGACGTGTGACCGCCGCGTCAGTCAGTGCCCGTTCTGTAGGCTACTTTCGAATTGATCCCCGTATTTACGGGGATTGAGTCCGGTAATTTCTACGGAGCCAGCACGCTTTTGAGAGCTTCGTTGACCGAAGTTTTGTTTGATGTGTCGACGATGATCAGCTCGTCCATTGGTTCCTGCTCGAGGTCTGTTTTGATCAGCAACTGATTTCGCAGGACGGCCAATCCGGCATCCGATGCATCGTGATCGTTGGCTGCGCGGGCAGACACTCTTGCCAGTAGTTCATCTTCCGACGCCGTACACGCGATGATTCGAAACGGTACTTCGAGCTTTCGAGCCAGCTTACGGAATTGAACGCGTTCTTCGGCTTGAAGAAACGTCGCGTCGACGATGACGGGAAAACCGGCTTCGATCACGGTTGTCGCGAGGGACGCCAGGTGCGAATAGGTCCGTCGCGTCGCATGTGGCGAGTACAGGCGATCGACCGCTGCGCCAGAGACGCGATCGGTCTCCGCGATTCCATGCAGTCGTTTTCTTTCGATATCCGAACGAATGCGGATGGTCTGACTTTCCTCGACGATCCGATGTGACACAGCCGTTTTTCCGCTTCCGGACAGGCCATGCATGATCAACAGCGACGGCTGCGTTCGCTGTGTGTCGTGATCGGCGTCGTGTTTTGCGATCGAGACATACTCGCCGAACTCGTTCAATAAAACTCGCTTCTGTGCTGCCGACTGAGTCCGATCATGCAGTCGGATCATGTCGATCTTGGCTCGTACCATTGCCCGATACACCAGGTAGAACCGAAGCACTTCGAGACCACCGTAGTCACCTGTGCGTTCCAGGTACCGATTCAGAAGTCGGCGAGCAAACCGTTCCTCGCCATGTTCTTCGAGGTCCATTACCAGGAACGCGACTTCACTGATCACATCGACCCAGCGGAACCGGGCATTGAACTCGACGCAGTCAAACAGGCAAGGTCGACCATCGATCTCGACGATGTTTCGAAGATGAAGATCACCATGACACTCACGTACGAAACCGTCTTCGCGTCGTTGTGTCAGAGTCGCCGAGAGATGCCGGCCTTCCGCGATTGTCCACGCCTTCAGATTTCGAACAGCCGCTTCATGCATCTCATCCCCGTTGGCGAGTTGCTGAATCGCGACAAAGTTGTCGAGTGCGTCCTGCTGGATGTCCTTAGGACACCCGTATTTCGACTCGGTGTCGGTCTGCCGGATTGTTGCGTGAAACTCGGCAATCGTTTCGGCAAGGTTATCGATCAGCGTTGGCGTCAGCCGTTTTTCCATCGCCATTCGCGATAGCAGGCCGAAGTCGTCGAACCGTCGCATCTTGACGGCGAATTCGAAGGGCTCACCCGTCCCGTCGATCTTCGGTGCTTCGACTGTGCCGCAGAGGGGAACGACGCCGAGGTACAGCTCCGGAGCCGTCCGACGATTGAGTTGCAGTTCCTCGTCGCAGAATTGCTTCCGCCGCTCCAGTGTTGAGAAGTCGAGAAAGTCGAACTCCACCGGCTTCTTGATCTTCCACGCAAAGTCGCGAGTCAGGAATACCCACGAAATATGCGTCTCCACCAGTTCCACCCGCTCTGGGCAGTCCGGCCAGACCGTTGGGTCCTGCAATGCCATGATCAGTTTGTGAGAATCAGACGTCATGTGCCCTGCCTGCTGTGACGGACCGGTGTCAGCGGAATACGACCGAAGCAAACGGAACGCCGTCTTACTCTTCGTCCGGTGCGTTCGCTCGGTTCTCATTGTCGATGATGATTCAGTGAAGCTGTTGACTCGGCAGACACATTCAAGCTCCTGCTATCTGCTTCGTTCGTGCCACCCACACACTGCAGGGAGCGTGACGCGTAAGTCGCTTGCAAACGCTTCCCAACAGGAAGCGATCCAGTCCGCTCTTGCCAGTATTTCCAGCAAGGATCAGGTCGGCCTGCCACTCTTCGGCCACGCTCAGAATTCGGGACGTTGCATCACCAGCATCATCCATCCGGGTAGTGACTTGATGAATTCCAGCCGCCTCAAGACGCTTCGCCGCGGTTTCTAAAGCCCCACGCGCGAGCAATTCTTCCTGTCGCCATGATTCCGACAGACACTGCTTAATGTCCTGTCGGAACGCCGTAACCATAGTGTGAACGCGAAGCAGAAGAATCTCGGTCGAAGCCGCCAACGGAAGTCGAGTCAAAGAGTCGACAGCTTCATCCGAAGCAGGCGATCCGTCATACGCCACCAGTATTCGGAACCGACCCGGCGCGCGAGTCGTTTCGCGGGACGCGTCGGCGAGATGAGCCACAAGTACGGAGCATGGCGCGTGACGCAGAACTTTTTCTGAGGTGCTGCCTAACAGGAAACGCTCAAGAACGTTCAAACCGCGTGCACCGATCACGACCACGTCGGCACCTTCTGATTCGGCAAGAGTCGTAAGTTGGTCAGCAGGGTTGCCGCTAAGAATCGCCTTGCGGACAGAGGCGAACTGGTCGCTCAATTGGTCACACACCGTCGCCACGATGGTGTTGGCATTTTCTGTTCTTTCCTGATGAATCTTCTCTCGAACATGCGGCGCGACGTGCTCAGCGGCACGAGCCGAAAGTGGAATTTCTTCCAGAACGCTGGCGGCAATTACTTCAGAGTCTGCTGGGAAGGGAATCTTCTTCAGAAGTTCGGCGGCGGCTTCCGCGTGAGGAGAACCATCAACGGCATAAATGATCTTCATGGCAGGCAATCCTGAAGTTGGACGCGGGAAAGGTGAATGTGATCACAGGGCCGGTCATGGCGATGTCGTCACGCAATGCGATGTCGTCACGCAATGCGATGTCGTCACGCAATGCGATGTCGTCACGCAATG
>CALDJX010000072.1 GCA_937899075.1 uncultured Planctomyces sp.
TGATCGGAACATTTAACAGACCTCGATGAGTCGTTCGAGCGGTTACCGCAGCCTGCGATCAGCAGCAGTCGCCACTCGGGCTGCAGCAGTCTTCTGACGGGAGCATCGTGAGTCCAGCAATTCCCCCCTTCGTATCCTTAGGGTCGCGGATTGCAATGCGTTTGCAATCGAAGCTGGCGGCTCCTTCCAGCGGGACGGCTACAGCAGGCGGAAGTGCGGTGATCTGACTTCCATAGGGCTCACGGGAATAGATGTGAAAGGTTTTATCGCAGACGGCCATGCGTTCGCCTCGATTGAGTCGATGTCCGTCGTCGTCAATGACGGCCTTCCAAGGGCCGTTGTAAACGACAGCTTGTTTGCCATCGAGGCACGGGCCTTCTTTTCCCTTCCACGCGCGGACGGTCATGCTGCGGAATTCGATTCCGTCGACGACGGCCCACGGTTCTTCCTGGCGTTTGACGATTTCCACTCCGAAGAAGCCGGCGTCTTCGAAAGCCTTGAGGAAGAGGTCTTCGCGAAACGCACCGCTCATGCAGCCGCTCCAGAGACGGGCGTCGTTACGCAAAGCATCCGGAACGTCTTCGTCTGACACGATGTCACTGATGACCGCTCGTCCGCCTCGCCGCAGCGTGCGGAACATTTCCGCGAACAACTGACGACGGTCGTCTTCACGGACCAGGTTCAACACGCAGTTCGACACGATCACGTCGACACTGTCGGACTCGACGAGTGGCCTGGTGTCTCGCAGGTTCTGAGCGCGAGTTTCCATCTCCAGCCAGTCGGTGCTGGTCTGAACCGGTCGGTCGACAAGCTGTTCGTCCAACAGCTCAAGGTTCAGTTTCAGATCCTGAATCTTTCCTTTGCGGAAATCGACATTGTCATATCCGAGCTTCTCGGACATCTCAGGCTGATACTGTCGAGCGAGGCCAAGCATGTCATCGTTGCAGTCGACGCCGATGACCTTGCCTTCCGCACCAACCACCTGCGCGGCGATGTAGCAGATTTTGCCCCCGCCGGCTCCCAGGTCCAGGACCGTGTCGCCAGGGTTCACGTACTGAGACGGGTCGCCGCAGCCGTAGTCTCGTTCGATGATCTCTTCGGGAATGGCTTCGAGGTACTTGCGGTCGTATTCGACCGGGCAGCAGAGTGCCGCTTCTTTTTCCTGAGCAGCCGCGCTGTATCTGTCTCGAACCGCCTCTTCAACATTGAGCGGTGCATCAGAACTTGTGGAATCGGAGGCAATCTTTGCCGAGATAGCTGTCACGTGAGTCACTCCGTAACTACAGCGAATTTGAAAGAGAAAGCTCCGGCCATCGCTGGAGCACCGATTCTGAAAGCATTGTTCGCTGGTCAACATTCTTCTGTGAACAGCCTTACCAAACATCTGATTCGATGCCGCGAGATTCTATGAGTGCCCAATTTGACCGTCAACGAGCCTGCCCGTCTGTTGCTTCCCGTTGCCGATCAAACAAATCAACGAAACACCGCGATGGTCGATGTGAACGGCGGCTCCAACTGGTTAGAACCGAGCCATCATCTCCGTTATCCAGACGGATCGACGAATCATTACCTTACGGCGTTGTTCCAGCTGACTTCACATTTACGGAAGATTTCCGGCCATGCACCGTCCGATACGGGTCATCTCTCTTTTTCTGCTGACAATTCTTCCGGCGATCGCGTCCGCACAGGGCACGCAGGCCGACTACGATCGAGCGAACTCGCTGCGAGAATCGACTCGCAACACTGTGTTCCGGCGCAAGGTCGAGCCGAACTGGGCGGCCGATGGGAAACGACTCTGGTATCGGATCGAAGTGGCTCCTAGCGAATTTGAATTCGTGATTGCCGACGCTGATGCAGGCACGCGCGAGCTTGCATTCGACAGCGCCGAGCTCGCGAAGAAACTGGCCGAGGCATCGAAGAAGACTGTTGATGCCGGGCGTTTGCCCTTTCAACGATTGACGATCATCGACAAGGACAACGCCGTTGAGTTTTCAGCCCTCTCTGGAATCTGGAAGTACGACCGCAGCACCAACGAGCTGTCGCGACTTCGTGACGCTGAGCCACTAAATCCGAAACGCGACAAGAAAGATGCGGGACGGCAACGAGACAGCAGTCGTGAAAATCGAGCATCGCAGAAAGGCCCCAAATCGCCCGATGGAAAATGGCTCGCTTTTGAAAAGGATCATGATCTGTATGTGAAGTCGACAGATTCGGAAGAAGCGGAAGTGCTGGAACTGGGCAAAGCCGGGCCGGACGAAGACTGGTACAGCGACCGCCACATTTCCTGGTCACCGGATTCGAAGATGGTTGTCGCGTTGCGAACCAGGCAGGGGCAGCAGCACGACGTCAGTTTCGTCGAGTCGTCACCGAAGGATCAGCTTCAACCGAAGCTGCACACGCATCAGTACCTGAAGCCGGGCGACCGAATCCCGCAATCCATCCCGCACCTGTTCGATGTTGAGTCGAAGCAAGAGATCACGGTCAACAATAAGCTGTTCGCCAATCCGTGGATGTCGGCTCCGCACGTTGAGTGGTCACCTGACTCAAGCCGCTTCTTCTTTACCTACAACCAACGAGGCCATCAGGTTTTGCGAGTCATCTCGGTCGACGCAGCGTCCGGCGAATCAAAAGCTATCATCGACGAGCAAAGTAAGACGTTCATCGATTATGCCTACAAGCAGTATCTGCGAATTCTGCACGACACGGATGAGCTGATCTGGATGTCCGAGCGTGACGGCTGGAACCATCTTTACCTGTACGATCTTTCGACCGGTGAAGTTAAGAACCAGATCACGAAAGGTGACTGGGTTGTTCGCAAAGTCGAGCGAGTCGATGTTGAGAAACGCCAAGTCTGGTTTCAGGCCAGCGGCATCTACGAAGATCAGGATCCGTACTACATTCACCACTGCCGCGTGAACTTCGACGGTTCCGGCCTCACGTTGCTGACCGACGGCGACGGTACGCACTCGGTTTCCTGGTCGCCCGATCGAAACTTTCTGGTCGACACGTATTCGCGAGTCGATCAGCCGCCGATCACGGAACTTCGCAACGCCGACACTGGCACGCTGATCTGCGAGCTTGAACGCGCTGACTGGTCGCAGCTTCTCAAAACAAAGTGGCGGATTCCGGAACGCTTCGTCGCGAAAGGGCGGGACGATACGACCGACGTTTACGGCGTCATTTATCGACCGTCCAACTTTGACGACTCGAAGAAGTACCCGGTGATCGAGAAAATCTATGCGGGGCCTCATGATTCATTCGTGCCGAAGTCGTTCTCGGAATATTTCTCGGCGCAGGCTGTTGCCGAACTCGGTTTCATCGTCGTTCAGATTGACGGCATGGGCACGTCCAACCGCTCGAAGGCTTTTCATGATGTCTGTGCAAAGAATCTTGGAGACTCAGGTTTTCCCGACCGGATCAAATGGATCAAGTCCGCTGCGGAGAAGTACTCGTTCATGGACCTGAGTCGCGGAGTCGGTATCTACGGTGGTTCGGCCGGCGGGCAGAGTTCAACCCGAGCCGTGCTGGCTTTCGGAGACTTTTACACCGTCGCTGTTTCTGACTGCGGCTGTCATGACAACCGGATGGACAAGATCTGGTGGAACGAACTCTGGATGGGCTGGCCTATCGGCCCTCACTATGGCGAACAGTCGAACGTCACCAACGCACATCGACTGATTGGAAAGTTGTTTCTCACCGTCGGCGAGTTAGACCGCAACGTCGATCCGGCTTCAACCATGCAGGTCGTTGACGCCTTGATCAAATCGGACAAAGATTTCGACTTACTCGTCGTTCCCGGCGGCGGTCATGGCATCGGCGAGTCCGCCTACGGAAAACGCCGCCGCCGTGATTTCTTCGTCAGACATCTGATGGGCATTGAACCTCGCTCCCGTTGAACGAGGCGTGACGAAAACCGCCTGGTGCCGAAAGGGTGCTATGAAAACGTCTGTCATTTTATTCGGTGTCTTTGCATCCGTTCTGCTCGGATTTGAGCTGCGCGAATCTCACGGTGACGATTCTCTGTTTCTCGACCATGTCGCTCCGATTTTCCAACAGCGATGCCTGAGCTGCCACAACGACGCCGAGCACAAAGGCGACTTTTCACTGCAAACTTCAGTTGTCGCCTTCAAGGATGGTTACCTGGAGGCTGGCGACGCTGCGGCGAGTCATCTGGTCGAGCTGATCACTCCTGTCGACGGCAAGGCACAGATGCCGAAGAATTCCGATCCGCTTTCGCCGGCCGAAATTGCTGCCATTCGGAACTGGATCGACGCAGGCGCCAAGTGGCCAACTGATTTCACGCTAACAGAAAGTCGAGTCGCTGATCTGGACTGGTGGTCGCTGCGTCCGCTGAAACGTCCGGCACTGCCTGGCATTTGGAACGCTCGAACGGAACACGCCGCCACCGCGTCAACAAAACAACCAAGCCAGTTGCGGCTTAGAACCGAGATCGACGCCTTTATTCAGGACAGGCTTACGACCAAGGGGCTAACGGCCTCGCCAGAAACGGATCGAGCAACGCTCATCCGGCGGTTGTACTTTGACCTGGTCGGTCTGCCGCCGACTCCCGAAGAGATCGCAGCATTCGTTAACGACGCCTCGCCCAAGGCGTATGAGCTGCTCGTCGATCGGCTACTCGATTCACCCGGATACGGAGAACGCTGGGCGCGACACTGGCTCGATGTCGCCCATTACGCCGACACTCACGGGTACGACAAAGATAAACTGCGGCCGAATGCCTGGCCGTATCGTGACTACGTGATTCGCTCTTTGAATGACGATAAGCCTTACGAGCGGTTCGTTCGCGAACAGATTGCCGGCGACGTGCTTTGGCCGGAGACGGTTGACGGCATCACGGCCACTGGATTCATCGCGGCCGGACCGTGGGATTTTATTGGCCATGCCGAAGTTCCCGAATCGAAGATCGATGGAAAAGTCGCTCGCAACATGGATCGCGACGACATGGTCACGTCGACGATGAACACGTTCTGCAGCGTGACCGTGCAGTGTGCGAGATGCCACAACCACAAATTCGATCCGATCACCCAGGAGCACTACTACAGTCTGCAATCAGTCTTCGCCGCACTCGACCGAGCCGATCGGATGTACGACGCCGATCCTCAGACGGCGGCCCGTCGTCGGGAACTGATCGCTCGCAAAGAATCTCTGGTTAAGGAGAAGACTCGACTGGACGTCGTCGTCGCTGAGCGAGCTGGCGAAAAGCTGGCCCCGGTTGACGCCAGGCTGGTCGAACTGCAAAAGCAAAAGGAAGCTGCTGGAGGTGCGAAGCCGGAATTCGGTTACCACAGCAACATTGATAAAAAACAGGACACGATCAAATGGGTTCAGGTCGACCTTGGGCAGCCGACGCCAATCGCCTCGGTTCTGTATGTCGGCTGCCACGATCCATTCAACGGGATCGGGCACGGCTTCGGTTTCCCCGTCCGGTATCGGATCGAAGCATCCGATGACGAGTCCTTCAAAATCGGCGTCACGACGCTCGCTGATCACACAAAGGTCGACGTCCCGAATCCGGGTACGAATCCTCAATCACTGACCGCGCCGCCTGAACTGAAGGCTCGCTTTGTCCGAATGACGGCGACAAGACTGGCACCTCGACAAAACGATTTCATCTTTGCGTTGGCGGAACTCAGTGTTTTAACTCCAGACGGCAGTAACGCCGCCGCGAACAAACGCGTGACGTCGCTCGATTCGATTCAGGCACCGGTCCGCTGGCAGCGTAAGAACGTCGTCGATGGGTACTACTTCGGAGTAACCGCGGCTCCGGACATTCAGATTCGAGTCGCGAAATTAATGGATGAGCGAGCTGAGATTCTCGCCAGCGCTCTCAGCGAAGAGTTGAAGTCGCAGATCGCGGACAACGACGCCGCGATGGTGGCGACAGACGCCTCGATTAAGAGTTTACCTGCCCAGAGCAAGGTCTACGCAGGAATGATCCACCACGGAAAAGGCAACTTCGTTGGAACAGGCGGCAACGGTGGCAAGCCGCGAGTCATCAGCGTCCTGCATCGCGGCAACGTTCAGCAACCACGCGACGTGGTCGGACCGGGAACGATCCCCGTCATTGCGGGCACCGACTGGAAATTTCAGTTGGCCGAATCCGACACTGAAGGAGATCGGCGAGTTGGTTTAGCCGAGTGGATCGTACGTCGAGACAACCCGCTGACCTGGCGATCAATCGTGAATCGCGTCTGGCAGTATCACTTTGGGCGAGGCATTGTCGATTCCCCCAACGACCTGGGCCGCATGGGGCGACTGCCGACGCATCCGGAATTGCTCGACTGGCTGGCCGTCGAGTTTCGCGATGGCGGGCAGTCGCTCAAAAATTTGCACCGGCTGATCGTGACCAGTTCGGTCTATCGGCAGGCGTCAGCACACAACGAGCCAAATAGCCGGATCGACAGCGGGAACGCCTACCTGTGGCGGATGAATCGCCGACGCCTGACGGCCGAGGAAGTTCGCGATGCCGTTCTATCGGCCAGCGGGAAGATGGATCGGAAAATGTACGGACCTGGTTTTCAATTGTTCGTGCTGGAGCATCCCCAGCATTCGCCGCACTACGAGTATCACAAACACGATCCCGACGACCCGGCTTCGCATCGGCGCAGCGTTTACCGATTCATCGGTCGAAGCCAGCCTGACCCGTTCATGACGACGCTTGACTGCGCGGACTCATCGCAGAGCGTGCCCAGACGCGACGAGACAACGACCGCTTTGCAGGCGCTGTCGCTGCTCAACAATAAGTTCATGCTGCGGATGGCTGAGCATTTCAGCGATCGACTGCAAGCGGAATCGGACACGCCAGCAGAACAGATCGCACGAGCGTTTCAGCTCACAACCGGACGGCGACCAACCGCCGAGCAGACGATCGCTCTCACGGA